>JBDSOZ010000047.1:0-7504 GCA_039914555.1 Luteimonas sp. | reverse complement strand
CCCGTGCGCGGCAGAAACTGGTGCTCAGCTATGCCGAGGCGCGCCGCATCCACGGCATGGAGATGTACGGGATCCCGTCACGCTTCCTGCGCGAGATCCCGGCGACGTTGCTGCAGGAGTTGCGGCCGCGGGTGCAGGTGGCGCGGCCGATGGCCGGCTCGTCGCGACGCGACTTCGTGGGCCGCGACCGTGGCCATGCCGCGCTGGAAACCCCGGGGATCCGCCTCGGCCAGAATGTGCGTCATCCCACCTTCGGCATCGGCCTGGTGACCGACGTCGAGGGCAGTGGCGCGCACGCGCGCGTGCAGGTGAACTTCGAAGAGGTTGGCAGCAAATGGCTGGTGCTGGCCTACGCCAACCTGCAAGCTACCAGCTGAACAACTTGTAGTAGACCGCGGGCGCTTCGCCGTCCGCCTGGTTGACCTTGCCGTCGCCATTGCGGTCGAGCAGGTAATAGGTCGGTCCGCGCAACGGCACCACCTTGATCATGCGCAGCTGTCCTTGCACCCGGTATTCATGCACGGTGTCGCCGTTGGACGCGGTACTGACATCCTCGACCGCGCCATCGGGAATGGCATAGCCGTCACTTCCGTCCTGCGCCGTGCGCAGGGCCGCGCCGTTGCTGGCGCAGGCAGCGAGCAAGCCCGTGGACAACAGCACGGTGGCGAAGGTCGCAATCGGCGTTCTGGCGTGCATGGTCGGGCTCCGTGGCTGGCAGTGTGGAATGGCTTGATTATGCGCTGGGCCGCGTAGAATCCGTGCATGCCCGAGCAGACCCCGCATCGCCTCGTCCTGATCGACGGTTCGTCGTACCTGTACCGCGCGTTCCATGCGTTGCCGCCGTTGACCAATGCCGCTGGCGAGCCCACCGGAGCGCTGTTTGGCGTAGTCAACATGCTGCGGGCGACGCTCAAGGAGCAACCGCCATGCGCTGCGTTCGTGGTGGATGCACCGGGAAAGACATTCCGCGACGATTTGTATCCGGAGTACAAGGCCAACCGGCCATCGATGCCGGACGAGCTGCGGGCCCAGGTCGAACCGATGCTGGCAATCGTGGAAGCGCTGGGGTTTCCGATCCTGCGAATCGGCGGAGTCGAGGCCGACGATGTCATCGGTACCCTCGCGCTGGAAGCGGCCCGGGAAGGCAGCAGCGTCACGATTTCCACCGGCGACAAGGATTTCGCCCAGCTGGTCCAGGCATTTGATGGTGGTGGCCGGATTGAATTGGTCAACACCATGAGTGGCAGCCGCCTGGACAGCGACGAGGCGGTGGTGGCGAAGTTCGGCGTCCCGCCCCAACGGATCGTCGACCTGTTGGCGTTGATGGGCGATACCGTCGACAACGTACCGGGCATTGAAAAGGTCGGGCCCAAGACCGCGGCGAAGTGGTTGACCGAACATGGGAGCCTCGATGGCGTGATCGCGGCGGCGCCTGCGATCAAGGGCAAGATCGGCGACAACCTTCGCGCCGGACTCGATCGCCTGCCGCTCAACCGGAAGCTGGTCACGATCAAGACCGATGTGGCGATGGACTTGCCGGCGCGCCAGTTGGTATTGCGCGAGCGCGACATCGACAGCCTGCGAACCTTGTACGCGCGTTACGGTTTCAGCCAGGCCTTGCGCGAACTGGAAGGCAACGCCGCGCCCGAGCCGGCGTCGGGCAAGCCGGCATTGCGCGCCACCGAAGCCGGCTATGCGCGCGCGGCGCCGGCGGCTGCAGCCGATCTCGACCCCGCTCTTTCTGTGCCGGGCCACTACGAGGCGGTCCTCACCATTGCGCAACTGGATGCGTGGATCGCGAAACTCCAGGCCGCTGGCGAATTTGCGTTCGACACCGAAACCGATTCACTGGACGCGCTGCGTGCACGACTGGTGGGCCTGAGCTTCGCGGTCGAGCCCGGTAGCGCCTGTTACATCCCGATCGGCCATGACTACCCCGGGGCGCCGGCGCAACTGCCGATGCAGGAGGTCCTGGACGCCTTGCGACCGCTGTTGTCCGACCCCGGAAAACGCAAGCTTGGCCAGCACGGCAAGTACGACCTGCACGTGTTGGCTTGCCATGGGGTCGACGTGGCGGGCTACGCCGACGACACCATGCTCGAGAGTTTCGTGCTCAACGCCACCGCCAGCCGCCACGACATGGACTCCCTCGCCAAGCGCTATCTTGGTTACGAGACCATCAAGTTCGCCGACGTCGCCGGCAAAGGCGCCAAGCAGATCACCTTCAACCAGGTCGCGCTCGACGACGCCACCCGCTACGCGGCCGAAGACGCCGACGTCACCCTGCGCCTGCATCGGGTGCTGGCACCGCAACTTGCGGCGGAGCCTGCGTTGGAGCGGGTGTATCGCGAGATCGAAATGCCGTTGGTGCCGGTGCTGGCACGAATTGAAGCCAACGGCGTGCTGATCGACATGGACGAATTGCGGCGCCAGTCGGTTGACCTGGCGCGGCGCATGCTCGCCGCGCAGCAGCGCGCCACCGAGCTGGCCGGGCGCACTTTCAACCTGGATTCGCCGAAACAGGTTTGCGCGTTGCTGTTCGAGGAGTTGAAGCTGCCGGCGATGGTGAAGACCCCGACCGGCCAGCCTTCGGCCAACGAGGAAGCACTGGAAGCCATCGCCGACCTGCATCCGTTGCCGCAGGTGATCCTGGAATACCGTGGCCTGGCCAAACTGCGCAGCACCTATACCGATAAGCTGCCGGACATGGCCAATCCGCGCGATGGCCGCGTCCACACCAGCTACCACCAGGCTGGTGCCGCGACCGGGCGTCTTGCTTCCAGTGATCCGAACCTGCAGAACATTCCAATCCGCACCGAGGACGGCCGCCGCATCCGCAAGGCCTTCGTGGCGCCGCAAGGTCGCCGCATCGTCGCCTGCGACTACTCGCAGATCGAGCTGCGGATCATGGCCCACCTGTCCGAAGATCCGGCCTTGCTGCGCGCGTTTGAATCCGGTGCCGACGTCCACCGCGCCACCGCGGCGGAGGTGTTCGGCAAGGCCCTGGACGTCGTGGACGCGAATGAGCGCCGCGCCGCCAAGGCCATCAACTTCGGCCTGATGTACGGCATGAGCGCGTTCGGTCTGGCCAAGCAGCTGGGGATTTCCCGCGGCGAGGCCCAGGACTACATCGCCCTGTACTTCAGCCGTTATCCCGGGGTGCGTGATTTCATGGAGCGCACCCGGCAACAGGCGCGCGAACGCGGCTACGTGGAAACCGTGTTTGGCCGCCGCTTGTACCTGGACAATATCCAGGCCCGCAACCAGGGCCTGCGCGCCGGAGCGGAGCGCGCGGCGATCAATGCGCCAATGCAAGGCACCGCCGCCGACATCATCAAGCGGGCGATGGTCGACATCGATGGCTGGCTGGCGTCGCACCGGACCCGGGCGCTGATGGTGATGCAGGTGCACGACGAACTGGTGTTCGAGGTTGATGCCGATTTCGTCGATACCCTGCTGATCGAGGCGCCGCGGCGCATGGCCGGGGCTGCCCAGTTGCGGGTGCCGCTGGTGGTGGACTCCGGGGTCGGGATTGACTGGGACCAGGCCCACTGATGGGCCGGGCACCGGCGAATGAATCATTCCTGAATCCAACGATTTTTTAACTGGATTCTTCACGAACCATCCATGCGCCAGGTGGTCATATAACTCGCGACGGATGCAAGGTCCGTCGCCGATCATCTCCCTCCCCTGGAGTGATCCCGGAACGGCTACCCCTCCCCAGGTGCCGTTCCCCGGCCCCATAAGCCCCCCCCTGGCTTGTGGGGCTTTTTTTATGGGCCGCCTTTTGGCGGCGCATAAAAAAACCCAAAGTTTTGGCGGCTGGCTACTCGCCCGGAACGGAATGCTTCGGGGCCAAAACTTTGGGCCCCGGCTAGTGACTACATCCCCTGCGCCTGTCGGCGCGCCCCCTTTGGGAAGGGGGCTACTCCTCCATGTGGGATGCTTGGCTCAGAAAAGTCGAATTTGGGGGGCTGGGAATGGGCGAGCTATTGGGGTTGTCGGCGCCGTGGTGGGTGTTCGTGCTGCGCGCGGTGGCGATTTACGTGGTGGTGATGGTGCTGGTGCGGATCTCTGGCAAGCGAGCGGTGGGGCAGTTCACGCCGTTCGACCTGGTGTTGCTGATCCTGCTCGGCAACGCAGTGCAAAACGGCATGAACGGTGGCGACAACTCGCTGACCGTCGCCGCCATCCTGTCCGCCTGCCTGATCGGGCTGAACTACCTGGTGGCCTGGGCGTCTGCACGCTGGGCGCCGGTGCGCCGGATCATCGAAGGCAAGGAAGTGGAACTGGCGCGCGACGGCCACATCTTCCGCGACGTGCTCCGGCGCGAACTGGTGAGTCGCGCCGACTTCGACAAGGCGATGCGCGACTCCGGGTGCGGCGAGCTCGATCACGTGCACAAGGCCATGCTCGAGACCAACGGCCACATCACCATCATCACCCGCAAGGAAAACGAGGAAGGCTGAGGAGTGGGGTGGCGCGCGCCTATCGAAGCTCCGCGAGCCAGTCGCGGGGACGCAGGTAGTCGGCCAGGCGCGACTCGGGGCTGCCGGGTTCAGGCGTGTAGCCGTATTCCCAGCGCACCTGCGGCGGCAGGCTCATCAGGATCGACTCGGCACGGCCGCCGGACTGCAGCCCGAACAGGGTGCCGCGGTCATACACCAGGTTGAATTCGACGTAGCGCCCGCGCCGGTACAACTGGAACTGGTGTTCGCGCTCGCCATGCGGCGTGTCCTTGCGCCGTTCGACCAGTGGCAGGTATGCATCCAGGAAACCATCACCGACCGCGCGCAGGTAGGCAAAGTCGGTTTCGAAGTCGGTCTGCAGGTCATCAAAGAACAGCCCGCCAACGCCGCGGGTTTCGTTGCGGTGCTTCAGCACGAAATAGTCATCGCACCATTGCTTGTGCGCGTCGTAGCGCCCCTGCCCACCGAACGGTTCGCACAGCGCGCGCGCAGTGCGGTGCCAATGCAGGACGTCCTCGTCAAACGGATAGAACGGCGTCAGGTCGAAGCCGCCGCCGAACCACCAGGCCACGGTCTGGCCATCACGCAGGGCGCGGAAGTGGCGCACGTTGGCATGGGTCGTTGGCAGGTAGGGATTGCGGGGATGGAACACCAGCGACACGCCGCTGGCGCGCCACGACGCCCCTGAAAGTTCCGGCCGGGCGACGCTCGCCGACGGCGGCAACTGGGTGCCAGACACGTCCGAGAACCCGATCCCCGCCTGCTCGAACACCGCGCCGTCGCGCAGGATCCGGGTGCGGCCGCCGCCGCCCTCATCCCGATGCCATTGGTCCTCGGCAAAGCGTGCACCGCCGTCGGCGGCTTCAATGGCGGTGCAGATCCGGTCCTGCAGCCCGGTGAGCCACTCTCGGACACGCTCGAAATCCTGGTCCGTTTCGGTGCTGTCCATGCCAGCGTCGCTCACTTCAGGGTCGACTCGAACAAGCCAAGGATGCGCCGGTACTCGTCGTACCAGGCGTCGGCATGGGTGAAGCCGTGGCGCTCAAGCGGGTAAGGCGCAATGCTCCACTTGTCCTTGCGCAACTCGATCAGTCTCTGGGCCATGGTCACGCTGTCCTGGAAAAACACGTTGTCATCGATCATGCCGTGCGCGATCAGCAGGTGGTCCTGCAGGCCTGCGGCGAACTCGATCGGCGACGAGCGCCGGTACGCCTCGGGATCGATCTCCGGCGTGTTGAGGATGTTGGAGGTGTAGTCGTGGTTGTACAGCGCCCAATTCGACACCGGCCGCAGCGCGGCACCCGCCTTGAACACGCCCGGTTCCCGGAACAGCGCCATGAACGTCATGAAGCCGCCATAGCTGCCACCGTAAATGCCAACGTGGTCGCGGTCGGCCTGTCGATTGGCAACCGCCCATTCCAGACCGTCGAGGTAATCCTCCAGTTCCGGATGCCCCATGTTGCGGTAGATCGCCGTGCGCCAGTCGCGGCCATAACCTTCCGAGCCGCGGTAATCCAGGTCGAGCACGACGTAGCCCTGCTGCACCAGCAGGTTGTGGAACATCTGTTCGCGGAAGTACTCCGGCCAATGCAGGTCGGCGTTCTGCAGGTAACCGGCGCCATGCACGAACATCACCAGCGGATATTCGTGGCCTGGTTGCGCGATCGCGGGGCCGTAGTACTTGCCCCACACCGCGCCCGCGCCATGCAATGACGGCACCTGCACCGATTGCGGTTGCAACCAGTCGATGGCCTTGAATTCCGCGCTACGAGTATCCGTGAGCTCGCGCGCACTGCCACCGCTGGCGGCAACCACCGCCAGCTGCGGCGGCAGCCACGCCGATGAATGGCGCACCAGCAAGGCGCTGCCATCCGGCGACTGGCTGAAGCCTTCAACGCCGTCCAGCGCGGTCAGTTCGCGCACCGCGCCACCATCGGCATCCACTGCGCACACTTCATAGTCCACCGGGCTGGCGCGATTGCACAGGAACAGGAAGCCGCGGCCATCCGCCGCAAGTCGTGGCTCGGAAACTTCCCACTGTCCCTGGCTGAGCGCGCGCGCCTTGCCAGCTGCGACCGCCAGGCTGTAGAGATGCGAATAGCCCGATTCCTCAGACAGGAACCAGAGCGTGTTGCCGGTAGCGGCGTTGCTGGCTGGCATCCAGCCGAAGTCGTTGAACGCCCAGTTGATCCAGGCGTCATCGTGCAGGCGATGGCGCGGTTGCAGCGTCGCCTTGGCGGTGTCGACGGTGGCGATCCAGCGCTCCTTGTTGTCGATCGCCCGCACCAGCACCGCGACATCATGCGAATCAGCCGACCAGTGGATTGCCGGGCCGTTGCCGTCGGAGTCGGTTTCAACCCGCACCGGCCGGTTGCCTTTCAGCGCGTCCTTGCCGGCGGCCTTGCGCAGTACGGCAAGTGGATCGACCCCAATCCCAGGCAGTGGATCGAATGCCAGCGTGCGCACCTTGCCGGTCGCGACTTCAACCAGCCACAACGCGTGTGGCAGCGGCGCGTTGTGGCCCACCACCGGGCGGCCTTCCTCGGCTTCCTGGTAACCGGACTCGGTGACGTAGTGCGGCAACTTGGTGGCCTGGCCAGCGTTGGCGCTCTTTTCGGTGGTAACCACCAGCATCCAGCGAGCGTCCGGGGACAGCGCGGTGTCCGCGATCACAACCTTGTCTCCCAGATATGCCGGCGCGGGCGCCCGGGTTGGATCGGCCGCACGCCATGCGTCGTTCTGTTCGCGTGCAGCGTCGCGGCGCTCGCGATCATGGCGCAAGGTGTCGAGCAGGCGCAGTTGGTGTTCACGCAACGCGTTGGCTTCGGGGGCTGTGCCGGGCGCATCCTCGGCCAGCACGCTCGCCGCCTGGACCGCACCGGTTTGTGCTGTCCAGCGGAACCAGTCATTGCCCGCCCGCCACGTCAACGTGCCATTGCTGCTCCACTGCGGCAAGGTTTCGTCGGCGTTGCTGCGCGTGACCTGGACCAGGGCACCGCTGCGCAGGTCCCGGACGAAGACATCGCCATTGCGGA
>JBDSOZ010000056.1:0-10426 GCA_039914555.1 Luteimonas sp. | reverse complement strand
GTTCGCAACCCAAGGGAAATACGAAATGCCCATTCCATTGCTCGCCATCGTCCTGCTCGTCGCGGGCATCGTGGTCCTGTTCAAGACCGTGCGGATGGTGCCGCAGGGCTGGGAGTGGACGGTCGAGCGTTTTGGGCGTTACACCGAAACCCTGTCGCCGGGCCTGCACTTCCTGATTCCGGTCGTTTACGGCGTTGGCCGCAAGGTCAACATGATGGAGCAGGTGCTCGAGGTCCCGTCGCAGGACGTCATCACCAAGGACAACGCGGTGGTCAAGGTCGACGGCATCGTGTTCTTCCAGGTGCTGGATGCGGCCAAGGCGGCTTACGAGGTGGCGACGCTGGAGATCGCAGTACTCAACCTGGTGATGACCAACATCCGTACCGCGATTGGTTCGATGGACCTGGACGAGTCACTGTCCAAGCGCGACGAGATCAACACCAAGGTGCTGATGGCCGTCGACCAGGCCACCCACCCCTGGGGCATCAAGGTCAACCGGATCGAATTGAAGGACATCGCGCCGCCGCGCGATCTGATCGATTCGATGGCGCGGCAGATGAAAGCCGAACGCGAGAAGCGCGCCAACATCCTCGAGGCGGAGGGTTTTCGCCAGGCGGCGATCCTCAAGGCCGAGGGCGAGAAGCAGGCCACGATCCTGGAAGCCGAGGGCGACAAGGAAGCCGCGTTTCGCCAGGCCGAGGCGCGCGAGCGCCTGGCCGAAGCCGAAGCTGCGGCGACCAAATCGGTCTCCGACGCAATTGCCGGCGGCAGCGTGCAGGCGATCAACTATTTCGTCGCCCAGAAATACATCGAGGCGTTCAAGGCGCTGGCCGAAGCGCCGAACCAGAAGTTCGTAATGATGCCGATGGAGTCAGCCGGCGTGATCGGCTCGCTCGGCGGCATCGCCGAGCTGGCCAGGGAAGCGATGGAACGCCAGCCGAGCCGCGCGGTCGTCGCACCGACATCGCGCCAGGGAGGCTGAGCCATGCGCTGGGACATTTTTGCTTGGGCCGCAGTGGCGTTGCTGCTGTTTGCCGCGGAGGCGATGGCGCCGGGCGCGTTCATGTTGTGGCTGGGGCTTGCCGCGGTGGTGGTGTTCCTCGGCGTGTTGCTGGTGCCGGGAATCCCGCTGCTGCTGCAGGTGGGTGCGTTCGTGCTGTTGAGCTTCGTCTCGATCCAGGTTTATCGGCGCTGGTTCCGCGGCCGCGAGCCGGAGAGCGACCGCCCGGCGCTGAACCGCCGCACCGCGGCGCTGATTGGCCAGGTGGTGATGCTCCAGGACGCGATCGTCAACGGTCATGGCAGGGTCCAGATCGCCGACGCTTACTGGCCCGTCAGTGGTCCGGACCTACCGGCCGGAACCTCGGTCCGCGTAGTCGGTGCCGATGCGATGAACCTGCGGGTGGAGCTCGCATGAGCCGCAAAACCATCCTCAATGACGCCCATCGCGCGCTGGGCGCGCGCATGGTCGATTTTGGCGGTTGGGACATGCCCTTGCACTACGGGTCGCAGGTGGACGAACACCACCAGGTAAGGCGCGATGCGGGCATGTTCGACGTCTCGCACATGACCGTGGTCGACCTGCACGGCGCGCGCACGCGCGAGTTCCTGCGCGGCCTGGTCGCCAACTCGATCGACAAGCTGCAGAAGCCGGGGAAGGCGCTCTATACCTGCATGCTGAATGCGCATGGCGGTGTGATCGACGATCTCATCATTTATTTCCTGTCCTCAGAGGACGGTGCCGACGACTTCTTCCGCCTGGTGGTCAATGCGGCCACCCGTGACAAGGACCTGGCCTGGATCAATGCGCAGGCGCGGCCGTTCGAGGTGTCGGTGACCGAGCGCGAAGACCTGGGGATGATTGCGGTGCAGGGCCCAACCGCGCGCGAGCGGATGATTGGCCTGCTGGATGCCGCGGACACCAAGGCGGCAGCCAAGCTCGGCCGATTCGCTGCAATCCAGGTCACTGCAAACGACGGTGCCGAGTTGTTCCTGGCCCGTACCGGCTACACCGGCGAAGACGGTTTCGAGGTGGTGGTGCCGGTGGATCGGGCAGTGGCGTTGTGGAACGCGTTGCTTGATGCCGGGGTCAAACCCGCCGGCCTGGGCGCACGCGACACGCTGCGGCTGGAAGCCGGGATGAACCTTTACGGCCAGGACATGGACGAGACCGTCACGCCGTTCGAAGCCGCCTTGGGCTGGACCGTGGCGCTGGATGCAGGAGCCGACGGGCAGCCGCGCGACTTCACCGGCCGAGCCGTGCTGGAAGCGAAGCAGGCATCCGGCGCACTGCGACAGATGATCGGCCTGGTAATGGACGAGAAGGGTGTGTTGCGGCATGGCCAACGCGTGCTGACCGACCATGGCGACGGCGAGATCCTGTCGGGGACTTTCTCGCCGACCCTGGGCAAGGCGATCGCATTCGCGCGGGTGCCCGCGGCAGACTTCAGCCCTGGCGAAACGGCCCAGGGTGCGGCCGGCAACGTTCGCGTGGACATCCGTGGCAAGGAAGTGCCGGTGCGGGTTGTGAAATTCCCGTTCGTGCGCGAGGGCCAGGCACAAGCCGGGATTTGATTTTCCCGACCCTCGCCTGGCTAAACTACAACCCCATCCCGATGGTCCGCCCGACCTGATTAACCGGAGCACACGATGAGCGAGATTCCTGGCGACCTGAAGTTCCTGAAGTCTCACGAGTGGGCCCGGGTCGAAGGCGACGGCAAGGTGACCGTCGGCATTTCCGACCATGCACAAGGCCTGCTCGGCGACCTCGTGTACGTCGAGCTTCCTGGTCTCGGCGATCGGGTCGAAGCCGGAAATCCCAGCGCCGTGGTTGAATCGGTCAAGGCGGCGTCGGATGTCTACAGCCCGGTCAGCGGCACCGTGGTCGAGGTCAACGCCGCGCTTGCGGACAAGCCAGAGACGATCAACGAGGACGCTTACGGCGACGGTTGGCTGTTCGTGGTGGAGATCGACGAGCCCGATCAACTCAACGAATTGCTCGACCCGGATGCTTACTCGGAACTGCTCGAAGAAGAAGATCACTGACCTTCGCGCTTGCTTCGACAGCGACCGGCCGCCCTGCGCGGCCGGTTTTTTTTTGCGCAAATCGGCGCAAACGGGCTGTTGCGGCGCGCCATCCGACACTTGTCGCGACACCGCGTGATTGCCCCCGTCGGGGCGGTTTGCGCGGCCGACGCTGCGCCGCGCACTACGCGTCGCCAACAACACCCGCAAGCGCGCGTGTTTTCCAAGTGTTGCAATCAAAGCGCATAAATCATGACGTTTTGTTGCAATACATTGCGCGAGTGGCGTGTGCTCCACGGCCTGCGATGGTGTGTCGGCAGCACGCGCTCCCATCGGCAACGGGCGGTTGCACCGCCGTCGCCAAGGTGCCCGGCGGGAAAAATAATTCACCAAGGTTATTGACAGTTGAAAAAACCGTGATTAGGTTTCGCCCAACAGCAGTGACCTGCGGACTAGAGTGAGCCAAGGCATAGAGACATCGCGCAGCCCAACAAAGACTTCCGCCTCGACGGTATTAAAGGTGGACTCGGGCAGCTTCTCTTTCGCGAAAGCCATCCGCACGATTGAACACGCCGACCTGCATCGCCGCGCGATGCGGGTTTTTTATTGCCAGGGAGCGCCGACCGACACCGGCGCCCCGGCACCAAGATCCGTTCGGCGCGCCTGGCGCGTCGACGGTTTGTCGCGGGTCCGACTCCCGTGATGTTGTTTCAAACTGGGCTGTTGTACCTGTAAGTCCAACTGACGAGGAGCCATCACATGGCCGTTAAGAAAGCTGCGAAAAAGTCCGCCAAGAAGGCGACCAAGAAGGCCGTCCGTAAACCGGCGGCGAAGAAGACCGTACGCAAGGCTGCTGCCAAGCGTAAGCCGGCCGCCAAGAAGACCGCAAAGAAGGCTGTCCGCAAGGCTGCCAAGCGTCCTGCGAAGAAGACTGCACGCAAGGCTGCCAAGAAGACTGCGCGCAAGCCCGCCAAGAAGACTGCACGCAAGCCAGCCAAGAAGGCTGCACGCAAGTCTGCCAAGAAGGCCGTCCGCAAGACTGCCAAGCGTCCTGCCAAGAAGGCTGCGAAGAAGACCGCGAAGAAGGCCGCTCGCAAGACTGCCAAGCGTCCTGCCAAGAAGGCAGCGGCCAAGCGCCGTCCTGCCAAGAAGGCTGCGAAGAAGTCCGTGAAGAAGGCCGCGCGCAAGACTGCGGCCAAGCGTCCTGCCAAGAAGAAAGCGGCCAAGAAGGCCCGACGTCCTGCGAAGCGCAAGGCTGCCCCGATGGCAATGCCGTCCGCGCCCGCACCGATGATGTAAGCAACACCCCGATAGCCGTAAATCGAGTTCCCCCTTTGCAGCCCAGGCGAAGGGGGAATTTTTTTGCCTGGCGTTTTAGCTTGGGCGGCCTAGCCGGGGCCGCATGACACGTGTCGGCTCAGCGCGGCTTGGCGCGGGAGGTCGAAGCGTCGCTGCCGATCGTCGCTGGACGCGATTGCTTGCGGCTGGCGTAGAGCAGGTCGACATCGTCCTCATCGAGGTCGAGCCAGTGGCCATCGGCGAGGCCGAGGGCGCTGTCCAGGATCGTCGGCATCAGCCCACTCGGCACGCCGCTGGTGCTGTTCCAGAGGATGACCACCCCAAGATCGCGTTCCGGCACCATGGCGATCGCGGCGCGATAACCCTGCACGGCACCGCCATGGAATACGACCCGGTGCCCGGCGTAATCATAGATGCGCCAGCCAATGCCATACCCGGCGTCGGAAACGCGGGCACGGCGCCAGGACGATCCCCGGGTTTCGCTGGGCGTCGAAACCACCGGCGCCTGCAAGGTCGCCAGCAGCGCTGCCGGCAATACGTCGGGGCGATGCCCGGTCTGTGCGACCAGCCACTGCGCCATGTCACTGATGCTGGCGTTGACGCCGGCGGCTGGCGCGACCCGGTAATAAGTGGGTTGCGGCGCAACAAGCGAGACCCAGCCGCCACGACCGCGCACATGTGGGCGTGCCCAGCGCGAACTCGATTCGATGCCTTCCAGCCCATAACTCGCATCATCCATGCCCAGCGGCTTGAAGATGCGGCGCGCGACCGCCTCGCTGAAGAACTGGCCGGTGGCCGCGAACACCACGTCGCCGACCAGGCTGAAGGCGACGTTCTGGTAGGCGTAACACTGGCCCGGCGCGCAAGTCATCGGCGCATCGGCAAGTCTCTGCACCAGGCTGCGGTAGTCGGCGCCGTTCTCGACCATCTTGTCGTAAGCGTTGTGGGTGAGTCCGACCCGGTGGCTGAGAACCTCGGCGACGGTCAGTTGCTGCGCTGCGCCAGGTTGCGACAACTGCAACCCGGGCATGAATTCGGCGACATGGCTGTCCCAGCGCAGCGCGCCTTCGGACACCAGCAAGCCGGTGACGGTGCCAGCAAATGCCTTGGACAGCGACGCGAGCCGGAACACGGTGTGGGCGTCGACGCCTTCGCCGGTCTTGACGTCGGTGGTGCCGTAACCACGCGCGCTGATCACCCGACCATCCTTGACGATGGCCATTGCCAGGCCCGGAACGCGGCCATTGGCGACCATGGCCTGGGCCATGGCTTCAAAACGGGCGGGATCGAATCCGTCGGCGACCGGCCTGGGCGCCAGCGGCGGCAGCTGTGCCACCTGGTTGGCAGCAACCGGCGCCGCGGGCGTTGACGGTGTAACCACCAGCGCGAGCTGCGGCGCTGTTTGCGGCGATGGCGGCTGGGCGGTGCTGGCCAACGCGAACGGCAGCAACAGCGCCAATGCGATGAGCCGGGGGGTGCGCCTGCGGTGGGTGTCTTTCATCGGGCATGCCCCCTGCGTATGCTGCGCGTGCAGGTCGATCATACCGCCTGTTCCGGACTTTGCATGAACAAGGGGAACAAAGATGGGCACGCTCCTGATTCTTCTGGTAATTGTGGTCGCTGTCGCATTTTTCGTGGTGGCCATCTACAACGGCCTGGTCACGGCGCGCAATGCCTATAAAAACGCCTTTGCCCAGATCGACGTGCAATTGCAACGTCGATTTGACTTGATTCCGAACCTGGTTGAAACCGCCAAGGGCTATCTGAGCCACGAGCGCGAGACCTTCGAGGCGGTGACTGCGGCGCGGACCGCGGCGATGTCCGGACTCGCGGCGGCCAAGGCCAATCCCGGTGACCCGGCGGCGATGGCCCAGCTCGGACAAGCCGAGGGCATGCTCAACGGTGCGCTCGGGCGCTTGATGGTCTCGGTCGAGGCCTATCCGGAACTCAAGGCCAGCCAGAACATGATGCAGCTGTCCGAGGAGCTGAGCTCCACCGAGAACAAGGTCGCGTTCGCGCGCCAGGCGTTCAACGACTCGGTGATGGCCTACAACAACAAGCGCGAAGTATTCCCGTCAAGCCTCGTGGCGGGGATGTTTGCATTCGCACCGGCGGCGCTGCTCGAGATTCCTGCCGACCAGCAGGCGGCGGTACGTGCGGCTCCGAAGGTCCAGTTCTGAGGACGGTTATTCGGGCCACGGTCCTATTGCCCCCACCGGCATGAATTTCTTCGAGCACCAAGCCGCGGCCAGGCGCGCATCGACGCGCCTGGTGCTGTTGTTCGGGCTGGCGGTGCTGGGGATCGTGCTGGCGGTGGATGCCGTTGTGTACGTCGCCTTCGGTGCGCCCGGGGAGATGACAGCAGACGGCAGCGGCGCGCTGGTGGCGGCGACACTGGTGACACTGGCCATCATTGGCCTGGGTTCGGCCTACCGGATTGCCTCGCTGCGCGGTGGAGGTGGCGATTCGGTGGCGCTGCAGCAAGGCGGGGTGCCGGTCCCCGAGGACACCACCGACTTCAACCTGCGTCGCTTGCGCAACGTGGTCGAGGAGATCGCAATCGCTTCGGGCGTGCCGGTGCCACGAATCTACGTGCTTGAACACGAGCAGGCCATCAATGCGTTTGCCGCCGGCTACACCCCGGCCGACGCCGTGGTCGCGGTCACGCGTGGCGCACTTGACCGACTCAATCGCGACGAGTTGCAGGGCGTGATCGCCCACGAGTTCAGCCACATCCTCAATGGCGACATGCGCTTGAACGTCCGCCTGATGGGCGTGTTGTTCGGCATCCTGGTGCTGGCGATCATCGGTCGCAAGGTGTTGCAGTTCGGCGGCCGCAGTCGCGGTCGCGACGGGCGTGGCGCGGCGGCCGTAGTGATGGCGGCGCTGGTGGCAATGATCGTTGGCTACGTCGGCCTGTTCTTTGCTCGCATGATCAAGGCCGGTGTCAGCCGCACGCGCGAGTCACTGGCCGACGCCAGCGCGGTCCAGTTCACGCGCCAGACCCATGGCCTGGCCGGGGCGCTGAAGAAGATCGGTGGACTGGAGGCGGGTTCGCGCCTCAACGACCGTGGCGCCGCCGAGGAAGTCAGCCACATGCTGTTCGGCGAAGGGATCGGGCTGTCGGGCCAGTGGTTGTCTGGCTTGTTTGCGACCCACCCACCGCTGCTCAAGCGGATCCAGGCACTGGAACCCTCGTTCGACGGCGCCGCATTGCAGGCCTTGCAAAAGCGCTGGGTGGAAACTCCACCCAATGGCATGGAGGAGGACGCGCAGCTCGGACTGGTCGGTGGCGTCGCGATGGCATTGCCGTCGGCTGGCAGCAGCTTCGCGGTCAACCCGCCGATGGTGATGGCCCAGGTGGCGACGCCCTCGGCAGATGACTACCAGCGTGCCGATGCCATCGCCGCACGCATTCCAGCCGAATTGCGCGCGCTGGCCGCAAGCCGTGACAACGTGATGCCCTTGCTGCTCGGGTTGTTGATGGACGATGACGCAGCGTTGGCGGATCTGCAGCAGGATGAAGTGTCGGCACGCCTGGGAACCCAGGTCGCAAACGCGGTGACGCAACTGCGCTCGCAGCACCTGGCTGGTTTGCACCCGTTGCTGCGCCTGCCGTTGGCGGCGCTGGCGTTCCCGGTGCTGCGACTGCGCCCGCGCCCCGACCTGGATCAATTCCTGGACACCGTGCATGCGGTAATCCATGCCGACGGTGAAGTGTCGCTGTTCGAATACTGCCTGGGCCGGCTGTTGCAGGTGCAGGTCCGTGATTCGCTGGAACCCGGCCGCAATCCGCGATTTGGCCGGCGCAAACTCACCGATGTCCGCAGCGAAGTGTCGACCTTGCTGAGCGTGGTGGCGCAATCCGGCAACCCGGATGATCCTGTCCAGGCGCAGCGCGCCTACCTGGCCGGCATCCAGCAGGTATTGCCACGCTTGTAATTGCCTTACGCGCCTCGCGCGGAGGGAGCCCGGGCGCTGGAAGCCGTGTGGGCGCCACTGGACCTGCTGGACCCGCTGGCACGCCAGGCGCTGGTTGAAGGGATTGTCGCCACCATCGCCCACGACAACCGCATCACAGTCGCGGAATCCGAACTCATGCGCACCATCTGCGCGACGTTTGGTTGCCCGCTGCCGCCGATGCTGGAGCGCGGATGAACGACGCCCGGGTGGTGCGGGCGCGGGTCCATGGCGGTGAATGGCCGGCGGTTGCCGTCTCGTTCGTGTACTTCTTCTGCGTGCTGGCGGCTTATTACATGATCCGCCCGGTGCGCGAGCAGCTGTCGGCCGCCGTCGGATCGACCCAGTTGCCGTGGTTCTATGCCGCCACGTTCGTGGCGATGCTGGCGCTGGCACCGGTGTTTGGTGCATTGGTCTCGCGCTACCCCAGGCGGATCGTGGTGCCGTTGCTCAACCTGGTGTTCATCGCCTGCCTGCTGGGCTTCGTGCCACTGTTCAATCAACAAGGGCTGCTGTCGCCGCGCGTCCTCGGGGTGTTGTTTTTCGTCTGGGTCAGTGTCTTCAACCTGTTCGTGGTGTCGGTGTTCTGGATCTTCATGACCGACATCTGGAGCATCGCCCAGGCCCGCCGCCTGTTTCCCTTGATCGCACTGGCCGGTACCTGCGGCGCGGTGGCAGGGCCTGCACTCACGCGCGGACTGGTGGGGGTGATCGGGGTGGCGCCGCTGCTGGTGGTATCGGCATCGCTGCTCGGGGTCGCACTGGGGTGCGTGGTGTGGCTTGGACGCTGGTCGCGGATCCATGGCACCCGACGCGCGCCTGCGGATGAAGCGGCCGTCGGCGGCGGTATGTTCGATGGCCTGCGCCAGGTGTTCGCCGACCCGTTCATGCGAGGCATGGCGATCCTGTTGCTGCTGGCCGATGGCATCGGCACGGTCAACTACGCCTTGGTCACCGACTATTCCAATGCCGCGTTCGTGGATGCAATCGCCCGCACCCGGTTCGCAGCCAACGTCGACCTGGCCACCAACGTTTTGACCGCGTTG
The DNA here is from genome assembly GCA_039914555.1 of Luteimonas sp. GTDB lineage: Bacteria > Pseudomonadota > Gammaproteobacteria > Xanthomonadales > Xanthomonadaceae > Cognatiluteimonas. The sequence continues at coordinate 1,097 of JBDSOZ010000056.1, read as the reverse complement.
GTGCAGGTCACCCTGACCCGGTGGCTGTTGCCGCGCCACGGAGCCGGGCCGACGATTCTTGTGTGGGCGCTGGCCAGCGTGGCGATGTTGATGCTGGTGGTATTCACCGACGATCCGCATGCGCCGTTGCTGGCCGGGATGCCGGTGGTGGCACTGGCGCTGATCGTGAGCCGCGGGTTGGCTTACGGGATGGCGGAACCGGCGCGCCACAGCTTGTTCGCGGCAGTGCCACGCAACATTCGCTACAAGGGCCAGAACGCAGTCGACACGGCGGTTTGGCGATTTGGTGATGTCACCATCGCGGTCGGCATGAATGCCTTGCGCGGAATCGGCGCCACGATCGGCGCCTTCGCTGCCCTGAGCGCGGGCGCCGCGGTCGCAGCCGGTGCCATTGGCTGGCGCCTCTCGCGCCGCCACGAAACCCCCGCAGTGGACCCCTAGGCGCGGCGCAAGCGGCTTAAACCCCGCGGCCGCTTTGGGCATCGGACTGGGTATGCTCACCGCTACCGTGACCACCTGGTTGTCCCCTGTCGAAAACGTGACAGCCGCTGCGGTGCCGCTCGATGTCGACCTGGCGTTGGTGCGCCAGGCGGCTGCCGGTGACGTTGCCGCGTTCGAAGCGCTCTACCGCCGCCATGCCCGGCGCGTTCACGGCGTGGTCGCCCGGCTGGTCGGCCATGACCATGCCCGCGCCGAAGACCTCACCCAGGAAGCCTTCGTGCGCGCCTGGCAAGCATTGCCCGCCTATCGCTTCGAGAGCGCGTTCGGGACCTGGCTGCACCGGTTGGCGGTGAACACGGCATTGATGGACCTGCGCGCGCGCCGCAGCCGTCCACGGCTCGACGACGACGAAGCGGCGCTGGAGCATGCCGGCGTACCCGATTCGGCAGGCCACTCGACTGCGCTAGGCCTGGATCTGGAGCGCGCCGTCGCCAGTTTGCCGCCACGCGCCCGAGCGGTGCTGGTGCTATACGACGTGGAAGGCTGGAAGCACGAAGAAATCGCCGCGGCGCTTGGCATGGCCGTTGGCAGCTCCAAGGCACAACTGCATCGCGCGCGTGGTTTGCTGCGCACACGACTGGAAGGACACGCATGAA
>JBDSOZ010000035.1:0-10541 GCA_039914555.1 Luteimonas sp. | reverse complement strand
GCCGACCTGCCGGTGTTGTTGGCGGTGTTGTCATCGCTGCGCGACCGGCCGCTACCCGACAAGACCATTGCATTCGGTGAAGTGGGCCTGTCCGGCGAGATCCGTCCGGTCCCCAATGGCGAAGAGCGGCTCAAGGAAGCCGCCACCCACGGCTTCAAGCGCGCCATCGTGCCAAAAGCCAACGTCCCCAAATCCGGCGCCTACAAAGGCCTCGAAATCATCGCGGTAGAAAAACTCGCCGACGCCCTCGACGCCATCACCTGATCCGCCGAACACCATGTGGCATTCGGACGACGACCCCAACTCAAATCGTCGTGCCCCGGTCCCGACCAAGGCGTAAATTTTGGGTGCGAAAATTCGACGCCGGCCTATCGCGGCTTCCGCCGCTCCTACGCAAACCAGGGTTAATGCCCGCCGGCGGCAGCACCACGCGCGGCTTTGGCCGCGAACGGCGGCTTCGCGAACCACACGAACCCGATCACCGCCAGGAACAGGATTCCAAGCAGGTAGAAAATCTCGTTGAAGCCAATCTGCGCCGCCTGCTGCGAGATCATCTGGTTGAGCACCGCCGCACCGCGTTGCAGGTCACCATGGCCCAATCGCGTCACCGTCTCGGTGATGGCCGGATCACTGGCAACGATGTGCTCGGTGAGGTGCGCATGATGGATGGTGCCGCGCTGGTACCAACCCCAGGTCGTCAGTGACGCCGCGAAGCTGCCGCCGAGTGTGCGCACGAAGGTCGCCAACCCGGAACCCGCCGCGATCTCGTGCGGCTCCAGGTCCGACAGCAGGATCGTCAGCACCGGCATGAAAAACAAAGCCACCCCCAACCCCTGCAACAACTGCACCAAGGCCACGTGTTCGAAGTCGATATCGAGATTGAATCCAGCGCGCAGGAAACTGGTTGCCGCCATCGCCACGAATGCGATGCTCGCCACCATGCGCAGGTCAAAGCGCGCCGCATACAGCCCGACGAATGGTGTCAACAGGATTGGCAGGATGCCGATCGGCGCGGTGGCCAGCCCGGCCCACAGTGCGCTGTAGCCCAGGTTGCGTTGCAGCCACAGCGGCACCAGCAAACCGACCGAGAAAAATGCTGCGTACGCCACCACCATCGCCACCGTTCCGGCAGCGAAGTTGCGATGGCGGAACAATTTCAGGTCCACGATCGGATCGCGGTCGGTCAGTTCCCAGATCAGGAACACCGCCAGCGCGACCGCAGCCACGATGGCCAGCACCACGATCCTGGTGGAATTGAACCAGTCGTCGTCGTTGCCAAGATCCAGCACGATCTGCAACGCGCCGACGCCCAGGATCAACGACGCCAGGCCGATGTAATCCATCTTCGGCTTTTCCAACCGCTCCGGCCGGCCCTTGAGTTGGCGGCCGACCACCACGCTGGAGAAAATCCCGATCGGGATGTTGATGAAGAAGATCCATTCCCAGCTGTAGTTGTCGGTAATCCAGCCGCCAAGGATCGGCCCCGCGATCGGCGCCACCACCGTCACCATCGCCAGCAACGCGATGGCCTGGCCGCGTTTTTGCGGTGGATAGATCGAGATCAACAGCGCCTGTGTGACCGGATACATCGGTCCGGCCACGAACCCCTGCAATGCGCGCGCCAGAACCAGCAGGCCCATGCTGTTGGCAATGCCGCACAGGAACGAGGCCATCACGAACGCCAGCGTGGCCCACATGAACAACTTGCGTTCGCCGTAACGACGCACCAGGTAACCGGTCAGTGGCAGCGCGATGGCATTGCTGACCGCGAACGAGGTGATGACCCAGGTGGCCTGGTTGGCACTGGCGCCGAGGTTGCCGGAAATGGCCGGCAACGACACGTTGGCAATCGTCGTGTCCAGCACCTGCATGAATGATGCCAGCGCCAGGCCGAGTGTGGCCAGGGCGAGATTGGGCGGCCGGAAACCCGGCATGTTGGCCGCGGTCGGCTTCGGAACCGCGTCGTCGTCGGTCGTGATCGCAGACATCGGGCGAAGTGCTGGTTAGTTCAACCGTGGCGGGCGAGATTGGCTTGCACGATCTCGTCGATCAGCGCATCAACTTCGGACAACTGTTTTGCATAAGCCTGGGTGGACAGGACCGGCTTGCCGGGCACGGCCAGCGGCAACATGCGGCCATCCTGGTCGCGCACGGTGACATCCACCGACATGCTCATGCCCAGGCGCAATGGATGCCTGGCCAGCTGCTTGGGATCCAGTTCAATCCGCACCGGCACCCGCTGCACGATCTTGATCCAGTTGCCACTCGCGTTTTGCGCTGGCAGCAACGAGAACGCGCTGCCGGTTCCGAGGCCGAGGCTGACGAGGTTGCCGGTGAATTCGACATCGTCGCCATACACGTCCGAGGTCAGGGTCACCGGCTGGCCCAGGCGCATCTTGGCCAGTTGGGTCTCCTTGAAGTTGGCTTCCACCCATGCCTGCTCCAGCGGGATCACCGTCATCATCGGCATGCCCGGCTGCACCCGTTGGCCCAGCTGCACCGTGCGTTCGGCCACGTAGCCGGTGACCGGCGCGATGATCGCGGCCCGATGCAGGTTCAGCCAGGCGCCGCGCAGTTGCGCAACCGCGGCCTGCACCTGCGGTTGGCTGGCGACGGTGGTGGCATCGACCAGCGCACGGTTGCGTGACAGGTTGCCGCGCGACGACGACAACGCAGCCTGCGCTGCGGCCAGTTCGTCGCGTGCATGTGCCAGTTCTTCGGCCGAGACCGCACCGCTGGCAACCAGACCGGCGCGACGCGCGACATCGGCCTGTGCTTTCTGCAAGGCGACTTCACGCGCACGCAGGTCGGCCTGGCCGGCATCGACCGCGCTGTACAGGCCACGCACCTGGCGCACGGTGCCGGCGAGGTTGGCCCGCGCCTGGTCGAACGCCACCTGGGCATCGTTTGGGTCCAGTTGCACCAGCACCTGGCCGGCGACGACTTTCATCCCGTCTTCGGCATTGATCGCGACCACGGTCCCGGAGGACTGTGGGGTGATGCTGACCATGTTGCCCTGCACATAGGCGTCATCGGTGTCCTGGTGCCAGCGACCCAGCAACAGGTACCAGAGCAACCAGGCGATGAGGGCGACGATGACGAGCGCGGCGAGGATCAGCAACGCACGCTTGCGCTTGCTGGATTTCGCCGGCGCCGGTTCGGCGAAGTTCGGATTGATTTCGCTGGTCATGGCGTGGAGGCCTTGGCGCTGCTGTTGAAGGAGGTGTTGTCAGAAGGGGGAGGCAACAGGTCGAGGCCGCCGCCAAGCGCGCGATCCAGATCGACCACGGCCTGGCGGCGTTGCGCACGCAGCGCCGCCAGTTGCTGGTCGTATTGCAACAGCGGTTGCTGGGCCACGAGCACGCTGAGCTGGTTGCCCAGGCCGGCGCCCAGGCGATCGTTGGCGATACGCCAGGTCGCTTGCGCCGCATCACGCGCCTGGGAGGCTGCGACGACCTGCGCGTCCAGCGAGCGCATTGACTGCAGTGCATCTGCGACTTCACGCAACGCACCGACCAGGGCCTGGTTGTAGGCGGCAACCGCGAGGTCGTAATCGGCGTTGCTCTTCGCCAGTTGGCTGCGCAGGCCGCCACCGTCGAAGATCGGCAGGCTCACGGCCGGTCCACCGAATCCAAGCAGGGCGTCAGTACCAAACAGGTCACCGAGGTTGGGCGCCGCCAGGCCAATGATCGCATTGAGGTTGATGCTGGGCTTGAAGCTGGCCTTGCTCGCGTCGATGCCACGCGCGGCGGCCTCGACCCTCCAGCGTGCGGCAACCACGTCGGCACGATGTCCCAGCAGCTCGCTGGGGACAACCGCCGGCATCGGGGTTGAATTGGCGCGCAATTGCGGACGCTCGATTGCAAGCCCGCGATCGGGTCCCTGGCCCAGCAACGCAGCCAGGGCATTGCGCAAGCTGTCAATCTGCTGTTGTGCCGACTGCGCCTGCTGCCGCGCGGCGGCGACCATTGCCTCGGATTGATGCAGCTGCGACTGGTTGTCGAGTCCTGCGGTCACCCGCTGCCGCGCCAGCAAGGACAGTCGCGACGATCGCGCCTGCTCGGCGTTGGCGACATCCAGCGCATCGAAGGCGTGGGCCAGGCCGATGTAGGCAGTAGCGACGTTCGCCGCCAGGGTCAGGCGTGCGGCTTGCGCATCGGCGTCGGCGGCGCGCGCCTGGCCAATCGCCGCCGCATATTTCGCCCGTTTGCCACCCCACAGGTCCGGTGCGTATTTGAAGTCCAGCATCAATACCGTGCTGGCCTTGAACTCACCGCCGGTGGGTGGCGGGACCATGGTTTGCGGAATCTGCACGCCGGTGTATTGCGCGCCAAGGCCGAGGGTCGGCTTGCGCAGCGCATCAGCGAGCCCGGCTAGTGCCTGGGCCTGGCGCGCACGCGCATCTGCGGCCTGCAGGCTGGGGGCTGCCGAGAGCGCCTCGGTGATCAGCGCATCGAGTTGTGGATCACCGAATGCATGCCACCACGCCAGCGTGGGGAAGGGCGCGGACACGTCGCCTGCCAGGCTGCGTTGCGTTGCCAGCGCATTGGCATCGATCGGCGTCGCGCTCGCGGACAGGCCGTGGGTGCTGGCGCAAGCCCCGAGCAAGAGCACCGTCGCCACTGCAACGGCAATCGAGTGCTGGGTGCGCACCGCAACAGCGTCGGCGGCCTGCTGCAGCGAACGTCGCAGGGGCGGCATCGGCACGGTCATGGGGCTTTGCTGCGGGAAGCGGGGGCGAGGTTGTCGCGAACGCGTTCGAGCATTCGCGTAAGTTGTTCGCGTTGCGCTTCATCCAGACCTTGCATCGCGTGTTCGCGTACGCGCATCCCGCATTGGTTGATGTCCTGCCAGATCTCGAGGCCGGCCGGGGTGAGATGGATGTGCAGGGCGCGGCGATCGCTGGCATCGGCTTCACGGACGATGAGTCCGCGACTCTCGAGCTTGTCGAGCAGGCGGGTCATGGCGCCGGGATTGACGTCAGCTGCGCGCGCCAGGTCGGTGACGCTGGCAAAACCCTGCGCCAGTTGCTTGAGGGTGATGTATTGGCTGAAGGTCAGCTCGTGGCCGCGGGCATCCAGTTCCACAGCCATCCGCGCCCACAGGGCGTCGCGGATCTGGCGGAACATCAAGCCCAGGCTGGCGCCGGTGCATGGTTTGGAAGTCTTGGTAATCATCGCGGCGGGAATTTTCCTAGCCCGCGCAATAGTTGTCAAGGCAATTAGTCTGCAGGCAACCAGATTTCAGGAATCGCGCGCCGACCATGCCTGCTTACAATGGTGGATGCGCGCAGCCATCGATCTGTTCGGGTCCCTCAAATACCTCCTGCTGCGGCCGTTTGTCGGCCAGGCGTGGGCACGTCATGCCGCCAGCGGCCTGGTTTATCGGGTGAACCTGCGGGACGTCGTCGGCCGCACGATCCTGCGCCGGAAAGGGTACGAACCCGAGCTCACCGCCTGGCTCCTCGACGGCCTGGGCGAGGGATCCGATGGTGTCTTCGTGGACATCGGCGCCAACATCGGCTGGTTCTCGCTGCAGCTGGGTCGCAGCGGCAAGGTCGGTCGGGTGGTGGCGATCGAGCCCGACGCGGCTAACCACACCCTGCTGCAGGAAAACATTCGGCGCAATGATCTTGGCGACCGCATCGATGCGATTGCCTGCGCCGCAGGCGCCGGTCCCGGGTTGGCGCGGCTGCACCGCTACAAGGCGTCCAACCTGGGTCGGCACTCGTTGGTTGTCGACCACGGCCATGGCGGCAACTGGGTGGTGGTCGAGGCCATGGACACATTGCTGGCGCGACTCGGAATCGGCAACGCGCCAATCGCCGCGATCAAGATCGATGTCGAGGGCTACGAACCGATGGTGTTGGCGGGCGCGCACCAGGCGCTGCTACGGGCGGACGCGTTGTTGGTGGAGCTGTCGCCAGACCTGTCGGGGCAAGGGGGTCTGGACCTGCCCGCGATGCTCGACAACATCGCCGCGGCTGGCTTCGTTCCCGCGATCTGGGACCAGCCCGGCCCGGTGCCGGGTTTCAACGACCTGCGCAAACACCCGGACCAGGTCACGGTCGGTTTCCGCAAGCAGCAATAGCAGCGCCGCGCTAGGTCCGGTGCAGCACGAGTTCCAGCACCGCCTTGCTACCGAAGAATGCGAGCACCAGCAGCGCCATCGCCACCAGGGTCCAACCCACTGCGGTGCGACCGCGCCAACCGCGCCGCCAACGGCCCAGCAACAGTCCGCCAAAGACCAGCCACGACAGCACGCTCAACACGGTCTTGTGGACCAGGTGCTGGGCCAGCAGGTCGTCGACGAACAACACCCCGGTCAGCAAGGTTGCAGTAAGCAGGGCGAAGCCAACCGCAACGGTGCGGAACAACAGCTTTTCCAACTCGGTAAGTGGCGGCAACGCCCGCAGCCAGCCGCTGAACTGGCGTCGGCGCAAGGCGCGGTCCTGCGCCCACAGGAACACCGCCAGCACCGCCGCAAGCGCCAGCGTCGCGTAAGACAGCAGCGCCAGCCAGGCATGCAGCAGTAAACGCCAATCCAGTGGTTCCGGCCGCCTGGTATGGCCATACAGTCCGTACGCCAGGAGCAGGATCGCGGTCAGCGGAAAGACGACCACGCCCAAGGCAGGCAGGCGTCCCCCCGAACCGGCCAGCGCCGTCAGCAGTGCCATCCCCAACCCGACCAGCGACAGCGCCGCGAAGAAATGCAGGTCGGTCGCGCCACTGTGCTGCCACGCGAGCAGATGCGTGGCCCCGTGCAGCAACACGGCCAGCGCGGCGGGCAGCCGCCAGGCGCGCGCGCCGGATTCCCGGCCGCGCGTCACGTCCAGTGCCAACCAGCCAGCAGCTGCCAGGTACAGCACCACGGCAATGAGCAGGATCGTCATCGCCGAAGTTTGGCACAGCCGCGGAAGCGAGGCTTGGCCGTCAATCCGCACGCCCCGCATCGAGGAGGCTAAGCTATCGGCTAGGTCGGAGTTGATCCCGACCGACACTCCAAGCCCGGCCGCCTGTGTCCCGCAAGGGATATGGCAACCGGGCCGCAACCCGGGTCCACGGATCCTGGTTGCCGGGTCGGGCCGGAAACGGACCGACCTCCCTGCATCGGACTGGAGCGACAACGTGAACACCCTGGTTGACGGCTTCGGTCGTCGGTTTCCTTATCTGCGGCTGTCGTTGACAGAAGCCTGCAATTATCGCTGCAGCTATTGCCTGCCTGACGGTTACCAGGCCGACGGTCGCCCGAAATTCCTCGCGCTCGACGAAATCCAACGGCTGGTGCGCGCATTCGCGCGCCTGGGCATGCACAAGATTCGCCTGACCGGCGGCGAACCCAGCCTGCGCAAGGACCTGGCTTCGATCATCGCCGCGGTATCGGCGACCCCGGGGGTCAGCAAGATTGCGATCACGACCAACGGTTGCCTGTTGCCACGCCATGTCCGGACTTGGCGCGAAGCGGGCTTGACCGCACTCAATGTCAGCCTGGACACGCTGGATCCGGCACGCTTTGCCGCGATTACCGGCCACGACCGGTTTGCCGAAGTCACCGAAGGCGTGGAGATGGCGCTGGGGCTTGGTTTTGATTCGGTGAAGCTCAACGCGGTGCTGTTGCGCGGCACCAACGACGACGAACTCCCGGCGTGGTTCGACTACCTGCGTGAGCGCGACATCGCCATCCGCTTCATCGAGTTGATGCGCACGGGCGACAACCAGGATTACTTCGAACGCCACCACGTGCGCGCGGAAATGTTGGAGCAGCGGTTGCTGGAGGCTGGCTGGGCGCTGACCGAGCGCGCCGCCGATGCCGGCCCGGCGCGCGAATATGCCCACCCGGATTACCGCGGCCGCGTCGGCATCATCGCCCCGTATTCGAAGGATTTCTGCGCTGGTTGCAACCGCCTGCGGGTGACTGCGCGCGGCGACCTGCGCCTGTGCCTGTTCGGTGATTTCGGCATTGCATTGCGGCCCTTGCTGCAAGCCGACGGCGACCATGACGCGCTGGTCGCACGCATCGCCACCCAACTCGGACTCAAGGCAGCAGGCCACGGCCTGCACCAGGGCAACACCGGGATCACTCCGCACCTGGCTTCGATCGGCGGATGAGCAACCCATGACGACTGAGCGTGACACGACGCCCGCCGACACCGCGTTTTACATGGCCGATATCCGCAACAAGCGCCCGACCCGGCGGCGCGCGGTGGCCGTGGGCGAATTCCTGCCCGGCCCACAGGCCTTCCTGCAGGTGGTCGAGCGGCGCCTGCCCAAGGGCGACGCGCTGGTAATGGCGGAAGTCGCCGGCTTGCAAGGCGCGAAGATGGCCTCGATGTTGATGCCGTTGTGCCATCCGCTGCCGCTGGAACTGGTACGGGTCCGCTGCGAGGCGATTGCTGCCCGCAACACAATTCGCGTGTACTGCGAATGCGCGACCGAAGCACGCACGGGCGTGGAGATGGAAGCGCTGGCCGGCGTCAATGCTGCGTTGCTGACCCTGTACGACCTGACCAAACCGGTGCAGCCGGCATTGGCCATCGGCGGCATCCGCCTGCTGTTCAAGGAAGGTGGCAAGAAAGGCTTGTGGCTGCATCCTGATGGCATGAGCGACGCCGAGCGCGAACACTACCGGCCGCGCGACATCGCACGTCTGGACGGGGTGCCCTGCGCCGTGATCACCTTGAGTGATCGTGCCAGTCGCGGCGACTATGCAGATGACTCCGGGCCGTTGTTGCTGGAAGGCTTGCGCAAGCTTGGGGCGCAGCTTGAGCAAGTTGAGATCCTGGCGGATGGCATCGAGCCCCTGTCGACGCGCCTGCGCGCGTTGGCTGCTGCCGGCGTGCGCCTGTGTTTGTGCAGTGGCGGTACCGGACTGTCGCCGCGCGACCTCACCCCGGAAGCCTTGCGGCAGGTCGCCGACCGTCGGGTTGAAGGCCTGGCGGAAATGATTCGCAGCGAAAGCGCCAGGCACACGCCGCTGGCCTGGCTGAGCCGTGCCGAGGTGGTGCAGGTCGGTCGAATGCTGGTGATTGCGCTGCCGGGCAGTCCGCGCGCGGCGCAGCAGGGCATCGACATGCTGGCGCCGTTATTGGCGCATGCACTGGCCATGATCGATGACGGTGCCCATCCGTGATCGGATTCGATGAAGCTTTGGCGATCATCCGGCGCGAGGCGCAGCAGTTGCCGATGCAGGTCCAGCATTGCGCGCCAAGCCAGGCCTTGGGACGCGTCCTGGCCGAGGCGGTCGTGGCCGGCGAGGACCTGCCCCCGTTCGACAATTCCGCAATGGATGGGTTTGCGCTGTACGCAGCGGCGTCCGGCGTGCACGCAGGTAGCGAGTTCGATGTCGCTGGCGCCCAGGCTGCTGGCGATACGCAGGTGCGGGGCACGCCCGGCGCATGGGAAATCATGACCGGTGCACGCATGCCCGAGGGGATGGATGCAGTCGTGCCGGTGGAGCAGGTCGAGGTTTTGTCGACCGACAGCGAGCAGCGACCGCAACGCATCCGTTTGAATGCGGATGTCGGCCAGGGCCAGAACGTACGGCGTTGTGGCGAAGATGTACGCCTTGGCCGTTACGTGCTTGCCGCGGGCACCTTGGTCGAGGCGCAACAACTGATGTTGCTGGCGGCGTTGGGTGTACAGACGGTGGCGGTGGCCCGGCGTCCACGGGTTGCCATCATCTCGACCGGGCGCGAGCTTGTCGATGATCCGGCGCAGGCGCTGGCTTCCGGCGAGATCCGCAACAGCAACGGCCCGTTCCTTGCTGCGCGCGTGCACGCTGCTGGCGCCGAGTTGGTCTTGCGCGAAACCGTCGGTGATGATCCTGCGGCCTTCATTGCCGCACTGGATCGCGCGCTGGCTGCAGGTGCCGAAATCGTGGTCAGCACCGGTGCGGTGTCGATGGGACGTTTCGACTTCGTGCCCGATGCGCTGCGCAGCATTGGCGCACGGATCCATTTCCACAAGGTGCGCATCCGTCCCGGCAAGCCGTTGTTGTTGGCGACACTGGCCGGCGGGCAGTTGTATTTCGGGTTGCCGGGCAATCCGGTGTCCAGCGCCGTAGGCCTGCGCTTCTTCGTCGAGCCGGCGCTGCGCGTCCTGCTGGGCATGGCGCCTGAAACGCCATTGCGCGCGCGACTGGCGGATGCATTCGACAAGCGTACCGGCTTGCATTTCATGCTCAAGGGGCGGCTGGAAGTGGATGGCAGCGGCCAATTGCAGGCGCGGATTTTGGCCGGGCAGGAGTCGTTCCGGATGACGCCACTGCTGGCAGCCAATGCGTGGATCATGGTTCCGGAAACCATGGCGGCACCGGTTGCGGGCAATCTGGTCGAAATTCATGGCTTGGGGCACCTGCAAGCCCCGATGGTGGGCGAGGTGCTGGAATGAAAGTGACGTTGCGCCTGTTTGGGGCGTTTCGCGAGTTTGATCCCGGCGCGCAGGTCACCCTGGAACTTGCCGACGGCGCATCCGTGGCGGACTTGCGCGCGGCATTGCGGGTCTATGCACAGGCGCACTGGCCTGGCTTCAGTCCGGGCCTGT
>JBDSOZ010000152.1:0-10408 GCA_039914555.1 Luteimonas sp. | reverse complement strand
AGCGGCCCCCACGATTCCTTGGATGCCATCCGGGCCATGTCCGAGTCGGTGTTCTCGCCGGGCATCAGGATCCGGATCCGCACATTGCGTTGGCGCGCCGCCACCAAGGCCTTGATGATCAATTCGTCGGGTACGAAATAGGCAGCATCCAGGTCGATGCTTTGGACGGCCGCCGCGATCGACATCAGGTACATCAGGTGCATGCTTTCGCTGCCGCCGGCTGGCGAACTGATGAACAGGTGCGCGTCCATGTCGCCCACCCTGGACAAGGGTGGGAAGTAACCCTCGCCATTGAGGAGCTGGCCGGTGGTCTTGATCCAATTGTCGTTGAAAGCAGTCTGCATCTGCGCAACTGCCGGGCCTTCGATCCGGAAATGCATGTCGCGCCAATGTTCCGCGTCCTGGGCGTTGCCCTGCCAGGGGTCGCCGATGCCGACGCCGCCGGTGAAACCGACCGTGCCGTCCACCACCAGCAACTTTCGGTGGGTGCGGTTGTTCATCCGCGCCAGGTTGTACCAGTGCAGTGGACGGTAGCGTTGCACCTGCACGCCGGAGTCCTCCATCTGCTTGAGCAGGGCGGCGTCCATGCTGACGCTGCCGACCCAGTCAATGGTGACGTTGACCGCGACTCCGTGGCGCGCACGTTCGCTGAGCGCATCGGCAAATCGCTTGCCGATGTCGCCGGACCAGTAAATGTAAGTTTCGAAGGTGATGGTCTTGCGGGCTGCGGCAATTGCCTCGAGCATCGCCGGAAAGATTTCGGCGCCATTGTTCAGCGCCTCCACCTGGTTGCCCGGCAGGATCGACGGACCCAGCAGTACCCCCATTTCGCGCCGGAATTGCGGGTCCGAAACCCCGTAGCGGTGCGCGATCTTGCGTTCAAGCTGCTTGGTCGGAGTAGCGAAATTGAGGCCGATGACCACGACCAGGGTCGTGAACAGGGCGGTGATAACCAGCGTCCAGATCATGCGTTTGCGGCTCCAGCGTAAAGGCATCGATGCCTCCGGGTTCACGACCCGCGCATCATCCCGTGCTCGCATTCATCAAAATGTGAAAGGGGGCAAGGGGTGGACGCTATTGCCACCATGCCCATGCAAACAACCCCAGCATTGCCAGCGCCAGCATCAGCTTGAGCGCAATCCCGAACACGATCCCGAGCCAGGTGCCAACTCCAACCTTCGTGGCTTTGCCCATGCCAGCCGGATCGATCCGGCGACCATGCAACAGCTCACCGGCTACCGCACCGACGAACGGGCCCACGAACAGCCCCAGGGGACCAAAGAAGATCCCGGCAAACGTGCCAATCACGGCTCCGATCAACGCAAACCGACTGGCACCAACGCGTTTGGCGCCCATCGCGGCCGCCCAGAAATCCACCGTCATCGACAGCAAGGTCAGCACCCCGAGTGCCGCCAGGATGCCGAGCCCGATCTTGTCGAAGCCATCGGCCCAGGCCGCCAGAACCATCCCGGCGAAAACCAGTGGCAGGCCTGGAACAACGGGCAAAATGATGCCGGCCAGACCGGCCAGCACCAGGATTGCAGCGAGGATGTAGAGGAGGGTCAACGGGCCCAGGCGCGACCGTTGTAAACCCGCACGTAGGAACCTTCGCGGATGTTGCCCAGGTCATTCTGGCTCACGACCGTACTGGTGCCGTTGGCCATGCGCACGTAGACGTTGTAGGTGCCATTGTTGGCCTGGGCCTTGTTCTGGATGGCGTTGCCGATGGCTGCGCCCGCAGCAGCACCGGCGACGGTCGCGACGTTCTTTCGACTTTGGCTGTCACTGCCTTTGTCTGCGATTTCGCGACCGGCAACCGCGCCAACGATGCCACCGAGGACGGCGCCGGTGGCGTTGGGGACATTGCTGCCCTGGGTTGACACCATCTCGATCCGGGTCACGGTCCCGCAGTCATAGCAATTTGCGCTGGAAACGGGTGGCGGATTGCCGTAGCCGCTGCCGTAACCGGGGGAGGTCGTGGCACAGCCGGCGGCAGCCAGGCTTGCGGCCAATGCGGTTGCGCCGATCAGGCGAATGGACATACGTTGGTTCATGTGACTCTCCACGGTGGGGATGACCGGTGCCATCCTCCGCACGGCATCGTGAACACGGAGTCAACCGCTGTCGTGCCGTTGGCCGCGGTTCACCTGCGCAGCCCTGTTAGCCGGTCCGGCCCCACTCAGTTGCGGGCTTACTCAATTGCGGACGTACTCAATTGCGGAAGACCTGGTGGCAGGCCTTGCAGTTGCCGCCGATGTCCTTGAGTGCGGCCTGCACACCTGCGCAGGACAGCGGGGGACTGGCCAATGCGGCATCCAGGCTGGCGCGCAGGTCGCTGGCGTGCCCGGCGAAGCGGGTATCCTCGCGCAGGTCCGCAAACGCCGGCTCGATGTCGTTGGCCATCATCCGCATTGCCTGCAGGTGCGGCAGGGTGTCAGTGGCCGAACAGCGATTCTCGCCGACGTTGGCCTTCAACGCATCCGCATGCGCGGACATTACGGTCATCACGCTTTCGGGGTAGTGGTCCTTGCGCGCGTCGAGTGCGCGCAGCGCCATCACCGTGGCAATGATGCCGACCACCAGGCCGATCAGGAACAGGAAAGCGTATCGCGCAGCCGCGTTGCCGGAAGCGCGCGGGGCGGTGTCGGTCGGCGTGGTATTCAATGCAGTCTCCCCAGCAGTGGATCGCAGGCCTGAACGGTAGCATGCGAAAATGAGTGATGCGCAAGGACCTCCAGGATCGCTTTGCCGGGGTTGACCGGCTTTATGGCCGCGGCGCGGTCTCGCGCCTCGCGCAGGCCCGGGTGGCGGTGGTGGGGCTGGGGGGCGTGGGCTCGTGGGCCGCCGAGGCACTGGCGCGCACCGCAGTCGGCCACCTGAGCCTGATTGATGCCGATGACCTGTGCCTGTCCAATACCAGTCGCCAGTTGCCGGCCATTGCCGGCCAATACGGGCGCAACAAGGCCCGGGTGATGGCTGAGCGCTGCCTGGCGATCAATCCGGCAATGCAAGCGCAGGCGGTGGAGTCGTTCCTGACGCCGGGCAACCTCGAGTCCTTGCTCGACGCCGGCTTCGACCTGGTCCTCGACGCCTGCGACAGTTTTCGGGTCAAGGTCGAGACGATTGCCTGGTGCCGGCGTCGCAAGCTGCCGATCGTTACCGTCGGTGCGGCCGGCGGACGCACCGATCCCACCCAGGTCCGGGTACGCGACCTGTCGCGCACCGAACACGATGCGATGTTGTCGATGATCCGACGGAAATTGCGCGGCGAGTTCGGCTTCCCGAAAAACCACGACCGCTATTTTGGCGTGTCGGCGGTGTACTCGCTGGAAAACGTGCGCTACCCGCAGGCTGATGGCAGTGTCTGCGGGTCCCGGCCAGCCATGGACAAGGACGCCGCGCACAAGCTGGATTGCGGCGCAGGGTTGGGCGCAGTGACCCATGTCACCGGTGCGTTTGCATTCGCTGCCGTGGCCCGGTCGATCGAGCTGTTGCTGCGCAATATGGCAACTACGCCGACGGCAGCTTGAACAACCGCACCGCATTGGCAGTCGTCGCCGCGGCGAGGGCGGCCATCGATTCGTTGCGCAGGCCCGCGATGCATTCGAGCACCGTGACCAGTCGCGCCGGCTCGTTGCGTTGGCCACGGAACCCGGCGTCGGGTTGGTCGGGTGCGTCGGTTTCAAGCAACAGCTGCTGCAGCGGCATGCTCGTGACCAGCGTCCGCAACCGCTGCGCGCGTTCGTAGGTGACCGGCCCGCCAACGCCGAGCAGGAAGCCAAGCTTCCATAGTTGCGCGGCTTGTTCCTGGCTTCCGGGGAAACTGTGGACCACGCCGCGCACGCCATCGACCTTGCGGATCGCGGCGATCACCGCATCGACTGCGCGCCGGGCGTGGACGACCACCGGCAAATCAAATTCGCGCGCCAGCTGCAACTGGGCGGCGAAATAATCCGACTGGGCACTGGCATCCAGCCCTTCGATATAAAAATCCAGGCCACACTCGCCAATGGCCAGCGGCCGTTCGCGGATGACCCACTCGCGCAATTGCGACAGGTGTTGCGGACGATGTCGCGCGAGGAACATTGGATGCAGGCCATAGGCCGGAAACAAGCCAGGCGCTTGCGCGCACACCTCGCGTAGCTTGGGCCAGCCCGCGGCATCGATCGCCGGCACCAACTGCCTCGCAACGCCAGCAGCCTGGGACCGGCCGATGACAAGGCCACGATCGCGATCGAACTCCGGCGCGTCAAGGTGGCAATGGCTGTCGACCAGCATCATCTGCTCCCAACTATTGCCGCTTGCGGTTCTTCCAGCTTGCAAACACCAAGGTCCCAAGGCCCAGCAGGATCTCGTCCACGAACGGGATGGGGTCGGGAACGACCACGTCGACGAGGAACAGCATTGCGAATACCGCGAACAGGCGCGGGAAGCTCAATCGTGAAAGCCAGCGCATGGCGGCTGCGGTCAATGGATTGGTCATGCGTTTGCTCCTGGGCCTTGGGCGAACGCTAGCAGAAAGCAGGTTCGTTCACCGCGCGCTCATGGAAGTCAGCATGGATGGGGGTGCCGTTCAGCCACACGGTGCTGCAATCACCGTGAAGTCCAGCACGTGCGCCCCGCGCATCCAGGAGAGTTCCATGAAAAGCAATTCACTTGCAATCGCATTGGCTGCGCTATTGGTCGGTGGTGTCGCCACTGCGGCGTATGTCAACAACAAGGATGCGGACTACGCCACCGTGGTGGATGTCAAGCCAGTCAACGAAAAGCAGGAGCAGTATGCGCAGGTGATCAGCGCCGAGCCGGTGCGCGAGACAAATACCGTCTCCACCCCGCGCGAAGTCTGTAACGACGCGGTGGTACAGCAACGGCTGCCGGAACGCGACGGCAATGTCGGCGGTACCGTCGTCGGCGCAGTCATCGGCGGCCTGGTGGGCAACCAGATTGGCGGCGGCAACGGCAAGAAACTGGCAACTGCCGGCGGTGCCGTGGCTGGCGGCATGATCGGTAATCGGGTCGACCGCAACCATGTGGGCGGCCAGGTCGTCGCGACCACCCAGCGTGAATGCCACAGCACGACCTCGACCTCGAAGTCGACCAACCTGGTGGGCTACGACGTGACTTACCGGGCCGAGGACGGCAGCACCGGCTCAAAGCGCACCCAACGCAAGCCAGGCGATCGCATTTCCCTGGGCACCAAGGACGTGCCGGTTGCCTATGACGTCACTTATCAATATGACGGCCAGCAGCGCACCGTGCGCCTGCCCGAACGACCGGATGGCGAGCGCCTGCCGATCGTGGATGGCCAGCCCGTGGTCAAAGTAGCCGCTATCCCCGGTACCGATCGCCGCTAACGCGATCTGGGGATAGTGACACCACGGGCCCGGCGGCATCGTCGGGCCCGTGCCTTTTTGGGCGATACAATGGTGGTTTACCTGCGCCTGCAAAAGGAAGCCGTACTGCCATGGCCCTGCCTCCCTATGACCTGTTCGACGTCCGCTCCCTGTTGTCTGAAGAGGAGCGCGCGGTGCAGGACACCGTTGCCCGTTTCACCAACGAAAGGGTGCTGCCGATCATTGGTGATGCCTTCGACCAGGGGCGGTTTCCAAAAGAACTGGTGCCCGAGATCGCGGAACTGGGATTATTGGGGGCTTCGTTGCCAGAGCAGTATGGCGGTGGTGGCCTCAATGGCGTCAGCTACGGCCTGATCTGCCAGGAACTTGAACGCGGCGACAGCGGCATTCGCAGTTTTGTCAGCGTGCAGTCCTCCTTGTGCATGTATCCGATCTTTGCCTATGGCACCGAGGCCCAGCGCATGCGTTGGCTGCCGGACATGGCGTCGGGCAAGGTCATCGGCTGCTTTGGCTTGACCGAACCCCATGGCGGCTCGGATCCGGCCAACATGAAGACCCATGCGAAAAAGGACGGCGACGACTGGGTCCTCAACGGCTCCAAGATGTGGATCACCAACGGCAACCTGGCCGATATCGCGATTGCCTGGGCACAAACCGATGACGGCATCCAGGGCTTCGTGGTCGAGAAGGATTTCGCCGGGTTTAGCGCCCAGGAAATCAAGCACAAGATGAGCCTGCGTGCCTCGGTCACCAGCGCGCTGTTCTTCGACAACGTGCGAGTGCCCGAAGCCAACCGACTGCCGAACGTCAAGGGCTTGAAAGGGCCGCTCGGCTGCCTGACCCAGGCGCGTTACGGCATCACCTGGGGTCCGATCGGGGCCGCCGTCGCTTGCCTCGATGAGGCGTTGAACTATTCCAAGGAACGCATCCTGTTCGACCGCCCGGTCGCCGCGACCCAAAGCGCGCAGCTCAAGCTGGCCGACATGGCACGCCGCATCACCCTGGCGCAACTGCTGGTATTGCAGCTCGGCCGCCTGAAAGACGCCGGCACCATGCAGCCGGCGCAGGTGTCGCTGGCCAAGTGGAACAACTGCCGGATGGCGATCGACATTGCCCGCCAGTGTCGCGACCTGTTGGGTGGCGCCGGCATCACCACCGAACATTGCGCAATACGGCACGCACTCAACCTGGAGTCGGTGATCACCTATGAAGGCACCGAGACCATTCACCAGTTGGTGATCGGCCGCGAGCTGACCGGCATCAGCGCGTTCTGAACCCCGAAAGGGCGAATAAAGGGGTTCCCTTGCTCGAATTGCACACGGCGCGTCTGCTGCTTCGCCTCCCGCAGTCCGGCGATTTCGATCGCTATGCCGAACTGCTGGCCGACGAAGTTGCCGCGCGCTACATCGGCGGATGCCTGTCGCGCGCCGCAGCCTGGCGCCGCTTCCTGCAGATGCCGGGTGCCTGGGCGCTGCAGGGCTTTGGCATGTTCAGCGTGGTCGAAAAAGCCAGTGGCCGCTGGATCGGCCAGATTGGCCCGTGGAAGCCGGAAGGGTGGCCAGGAAACGAGGTCGGCTGGACGTTCCATCCGGACGCCTGGGGCAAGGGCTATGCGGTCGAAGCCGGCGCCGCCGCAATCGACTGGGCCTTTGACACGCTTGGCTGGGACGACATGATCCATTGCATCGATCCCGACAACATCGCCTCGCAGAAACTCGCGGCGCGTCTTGGTTCCAGCAACCAGGGGCCCGGCACGCTGCCTGCGCCTTACGAGGATTTGCTGACTGATATCTGGGGCCAGACACGCGAGCAGTGGCGCACGCACCGCGCCAAGGCAGCGGCATGATTACGGCCTACGGTTTTTCGCCTTCGGGCAATTGCTACAAGCTCAAGTTGCTGTTGGCGCGCGTGAACTAATCTCCCATTTCCGCAATCCGGAATCCATCCATGTCCGTGGCAAGACCCGTCCCCGCACGCATGAAAGGCCTCAACCGGGCCGAGATCTGCGACGTCAATTTCCTCGAATTCGTACGCGACTGGAGCATGCCGGATGCCAGCCGCCCTGTTGCTGCGAAGCCCGACGACGGCGACGCGGTGCTTGCCGGCAGCGCCCTGGATGCACGTGGATTCCGTGAACTGTTCGAGTCGCAACTGATCAGCCGCCACCTGGACCTGATGGCGCGGGTCTTGCGGGTACAGAACAAGGTGTTTTACACGATCGGTTCCAGCGGCCACGAAGGCAACGCGATGGTGGCGCGTGCGGCTCGGCACACCGATCCGGCGTTCCTGCATTACCGCTCCGGCGGTTTCATGGCCGAACGCTTCCGCAAGTTGCCGGGCATGGATCCGGTGATGGATTCGGCACTGTCTTTTGCCGCGTCCAAGGACGATCCAGCCTCCGGCGGCCGCCACAAGGTCTGGGGCAGCAAGCCATTGTGGGTGCTGCCGCAGACCTCGACGATTGCCTCGCACCTGCCCAAGGCGTTTGGCACCGCGATTGCGATCGAGCAGGCACGGCGCATTGGCCATGCACTGCCCATTCCAGCCGACAGCATCGCGATCTGTTCGTTTGGTGATGCCTCCAGCAACCACGCCACCGCGCAAACCGCATTCAACGCCGCTGCCTGGACCGCATACCAGAGGCTGCCGGCACCGGTGTTGTTCGTGTGCGAGGACAATGGCATCGGTATTTCGGTGAAGACACCAGATGGTTGGGTCGCGCGCAACTTCGCCCATCGACCAGACCTGGATTATTTCGCCGCCGACGGCCTGGACCTGGCCGCGGGCTACGGCGACGTGCAACGCGCGGTCGAGCATTGCCGTCGCACCCGGCGGCCCACCTTCCTGCACCTGCGCACGACCCGGATCATGGGCCATGCCGGTACCGACTTCGAGATCGAATGGCGTTCGATCGAGGAATTGTGTGCGGTGGAGGCGAGTGATCCCTTGCTGCGCAGTGCGGCCATCGCGCTCGAGTCGGGAGTGATGTCGAAGGATGAAATCCTTGGCTTGTACGAAGCCACGCGCAAGCAGTGTTTCGCCGCGGCCGAAGACGCCGACAGCCGTCCACGCCTGTCTTCGTTGGCCGACGTAATGGCGCCGCTGGCGCCGTACACCCCCGCCAAGGTCAAGGCCGAGGCGCAACGCGCCGCGTCGCATGAGGCGCGTGTGCAAGCCTTCGGCGGCGAAGCCCGGCTGCCGGAAAAGCAGGCACCCAAGCACCTGGCGATCCAGATCAACCAAGCCTTGCACGACCTGTTCGCCAAATATCCGGAAAGCCTGCTGTTTGGCGAAGACGTGGCCCAGAAGGGCGGCGTTTACACCGTCACCAAGGGCTTGCAGAAGGCATTCGGCCCGCGGCGCGTGTTCAACACGCTGCTCGACGAAACCATCATCCTTGGCCTGGCCCAGGGTTTCGCCAACATGGGCATGCTACCGCTGCCGGAAATCCAGTACCTGGCCTACCTGCACAATGCGGCCGACCAGATCCGCGGCGAAGCGGCAAGCCTGCAGTTCTTCAGCAACGACCAGTACCGCAACCCGATGGTGGTGCGGATCGCCTCGCTTGGTTACCAGCGCGGATTCGGTGGCCACTTCCACAACGACAACTCGATTACCGCGTTGCGCGACATCCCTGGCCTGGTGGTCGGATGCCCGTCGCGCGGCGACGATGCGGCAATGATGCTGCGAACCCTGGCTGCGCTGGCCAAGGTTGATGGCCGCGTGTGCGCGTTGCTGGAGCCAATCGCGCTGTACATGACCAAGGATCTGTACGAGCCGGGCGACGGCGGTTGGCTGACCAGCTACCCCGCACCCGACCAGGTAATGACCGTGGGCGAAGGTCGGGTCTATGGCGAGGGCAACAACGACCTGGTCGTCTTCACGTTTGGCAATGGCGTGCCGATGAGCCTGCGCGCCGCGCGCACGATCAACAAGAAGCACCAATGGAAGGTGCGGGTGGTCGACCTGCGTTGGCTGGTGCCGCTCAACGAGGCTTACATCCGCGCCCAGGCTGCCAGTGCCAAGCGCATCCTGATCGTCGACGAAGGTCGCCACAGTGCTGGCGTGGGCGAGGGCATCATCACGGCCGTGGTCGAAGGTGGTTACGGCGCGCGTCCGTTCCGACGCGTGGTGGGCGCCGATACGTTCACGCCACTTGCCGGCGCTGCGTTGCTGGTGATCCCGTCGGAAGAACAGATCGTCGCCGCCGCCGACAGCCTGGTGTAGGGACGATCAGCGGGCTAGGGCGTCCTGCAATGGCCGTTCGCGCACTTCGGCGCCGTTGACGGTCAAGGCTTGGTCCGGCTCACGCGCCAGCGGCAACACCGCCAGCGCAATTAGCCCGGCACTGCTTACTATGGTCCCGGCAACGCGTTCGCCTGCGAAGACTTCCGCGCCCACCGCAAACGGCGCATCGCCTCCCAGCAGCACCAGTCCTCGTTTGGCCTGGCCCAGGAAATGGGTGCGGGCGACGATTTCCTGGCCGGGATAGCAGCCTTTTTTGACACTGTAGGCCTGCAACCGATCGAGCGAGAGTTGCTGCGGGGTCCATCGGTCAACCTGGCTGCTGTCCAGTCGCGGCAAACCATGGGTGAGGTCAAACGCGCGCCATGAAGACATTGCTGCCGGATCGTCCGCGGCCCTGAGGCCAGGCGCAATCGTGAGCGTGCGCGTACCTCCATCGGCGCTGAAGTCCATTGCCACCGACGTTTCACCGCGCATGGCGACGACGGCGCCTCGTGCCTGCGAATCGTTCGCAAACGTGCCCGACACGCCCAGTTCCGGGCGGGCCTGCACTGTCAGCTTGCTGCGAAAAATAAAGCGTCGCAGTTCGGCGGCCAGCGCGTCCGGATCGGCATCAGGCAATAGCAGCCACAGGTGCTGCGGGTCCAGCTTCAACACCGCAAACAGCGCAACCACCCGGCCTTTGGGCGTCAGCCAACCGCTCCATTGCCAATTGCCGTCGGCCAGGCCAACGACGTCGCTCATGAACTGTGCATGGGCAAAGCGCACGGCATCAGGCCCTTGCAGCACCAGCACGCGGTGGTCTGCAA
>JBDSOZ010000147.1:0-12529 GCA_039914555.1 Luteimonas sp. | reverse complement strand
GCGCCCGACGCCTGCACCACCATCATCGGTGCCACCTGGGCAACGCCGGGCACCTTGTAGCGCAATACATCAATGTCATCGAAGCTGATGAAGTTGAGGCTGCCGGTACGGAAATTCTCGTTGTCGTTGACCGCCTGCAGGCTCATGGTGCTGCCACCCATGTCGGCAAACTGGTCGGTGATCGAAGCCGACAGCCCCTGCACCAGCGACACCACCGCGATCACCGAGGCGGTGCCGATGAGGATGCCCAGCGTGGTCAGGAAGCTGCGCATGCGATGCGCCATCAGGCTGGTGAGCGCAGCGCGGAAAGCTTCGCCGAGGACACCCATCAGGCCGTCGCTCCGCTGGGTTCGTTGATCGTATCCGAGAGCACCTTGCCATCGCCCATGCGCACCGTGCGCTGGCAATGTGCCGCAATGTCGGGTTCATGGGTCACCACCATCACGGTCTGGCCCTGGGCGTGCAGTTCATCGAACAACGCCATGATTTCGCGCGAGGTGCGTGAATCCAGGTTGCCGGTGGGTTCGTCGGCCAGCAGCAGCGACGGATCGCCCACCAGCGCGCGCGCAACCGCGACGCGCTGGCGTTGGCCGCCGGACAGTTCGTTGGGGCGATGGCCCTGGCGGTTGCCGAGCCCCACTTTTTCAAGCGCCACCGCAGCGCGACGCTTGCGTTCGGTCGCCGGAATACCGCGATACACCAGCGGCTGCATCACGTTCTGCAACACGGTGATGCGCGGCAACAGGTGGAAACTCTGGAACACGAAACCAATTTCGCGGTTGCGCACCTGCGCCAACTCGACTTCGCCGAGCTTCGCGGTGTCGCGGCCGTTGAGCAGGTAACTGCCTTGGCTTGGTGAGTCCAGGCAGCCGATGATGTTCATCAAGGTCGATTTGCCAGACCCCGACGGCCCGACCAGCGCCACGTATTAGTTGCGACCGATGTCGAGGTCAACGCCATCCAGCGCCATGACCTCCTCGTCGCCCATGCGATAGCGCTTGACGATGTTGCGCAGCGCGATCATCCGTCCTTGCCGGGCTCGCCGTCCTTGTCGCCGTCCTTGTCGCTGTCCTTGTCGCTGTCCTTGTCGCTGCCCTTGCCGCCGTCCTTGTCGTCGGCATCGCCCGAGCCTGCCTTGCGCTGCTCCACCCGGGCACCGTCCTGAAGTTGACGCATGCTGCGCGACGGTCCGCGCACGATCATGTCGCCTACCACCAGCGGCTTGCCGACAGTGACGAAAGCGTCGTCGGAAATGCCGGTGGCAACCTTGACCTTGCTGGCCTTGCCATTCACGACCTTCCAGACGTAATCAACAGCCTGCTTGTCCTCGCCCATCTCGGTGACGATGGCCTCGACCGGCACCGCCGGGCGCTTGCCGCCATCGCCCAGCGAAATCTCGGCGCGCACGCTCATGCCGGAACGCAATTCGACCGTGGGCGGGACCAACAAGGCAACGGTGACCTTGTAGGCACGGCCCTGGCCTTCGACCGTCGGCGCAAGCGCGATCTGCTCGACCTTGCCCTTGAGGGCATTGTCGGGGAACGCAGCCGCGTACACATCGGCAGCCTGGCCAACACTCACCCGGGCGATGTCAGCCTCATCGACTTTGAGCTCGGCCTGGATCCGCGAGGTATCGGCGATCTTGGCCAGTTGCGCGCCCACGAACGACGATGTTGAAGGCACGGCAGTCTCGCCGACCTTGATCGGCAACGACACCACGCGTCCCGTGATGGGCGAACGGATCGTGGTCTTGTCCAGTTGCTGGCGCGCGTCCTGGACCGCGGACTGGGCGCGGCGGAAATCCTCTTCGCTCGACTGCAACCCCAGCTTCGCCACCTGCAACTGATTGCGGGCCTCGTCGTAACTGCCCCGGTCGATGAGCTGGTCGGCAACCAGTTTCCGACTGCGTTCAAATTGGGTCTGGCGCAGTGACAATGCGGCGCGCTGGGTCTCGATCGTGATCCGGCGCTGGCGCAGGCCGGCCTCCTCGCGATCGATGGCATTGCGGTACAGCTCGGGATCCAGGGTCATCAGCAGCTGGCCCTTCTCGACCTTGTCGCCTTCCTTGATCAGGATCGTGGCGACGCGCGCGGTCAGCTCGGAGGTCAGGTTGACCTCGGTGCGGAATGCCAGCGTCCCCGGCGCAAGGATCGTCGGATGCACTGCACGCTCACTGACGGTGGCCAGGTCCACCTGGGTCGCGGAGTCGCGCTTGAGCACACCCACCAGCACCGGGATCGCAACCACGGCGACGACCAGCGCCGCCGCCAACCACTTCCGCTCGATTTTCATCAGGTTCCTGCCGCCGTCACTTCAACATCGCGTACAGGGCCATGCCACCGTAGATGACGACGCTGGGCAACAGCGCCACGAGCGCCGACTGGGTCCAGTTGGCGCGATTGAAGACGCGCCAGCCAAGCGCCAGCAGGAACCAGCTCCAGAAGTTGAGCAGGCTGAAACTGCGCGCCAGGGTTGACCAGTGGCTGTCGGTCGGCAGATGCACCAGTAACGGATCCACATTGGTCAGCATCAGCGATTCCAAGGGGGTCTGCGGCGACATCATCGCCACGCCCGCCAGTGCGACCAGCGATCCGAGCACCATCGGCATGCTCGACCAGGTCGCCAGGCTGTAGCCACGCTTGAAGGTCATTGCTCCGCCGGTGACCTTGCCGGCCAGCATCAGGTACAGCGCATACAGCGCAAAGATCACGGCGATGGTCACTGCCGAAGACGCGGCGCCAATGTAGGCCATGGTGGTGGCGCCCGGCATCATCGCCCTGGCTTTCTCCAGGTCGCCTGCGCTCATCTCGGCTCCGCCGGCGAGCAGCACGTGCTGGGTGTACCAGCCGCCATCGACGCTCATGAAATACCAAAGCGGCAGCGCGGCCGACAGCACCACGATGAGCAGCAGCGGCAAGGCGAATTTCGGGTTTTCGCGCAGATCGACAAAAACCTTGCCGGGCTGGAGGTAGATATCGACCAAGTGAGCCATGCGCTTCCCCGAGTAGTGAAGGTCCGCACCCTACGTTGGGTTTCACCGACCGTCAATCAGCAGCATCACGCGACTGCAGCCAGTTCACCAGGATGCGGGCATGCTGGCCCTCCAGGTGGATGAAGCGGGCACCGGTGCACAGCAAACCGTTCTCATCCGGGCGCTGGTCAAGCACCTGCAGGCCAGCCACCACCGGCACCCGCTGGCCGCCACCCATGTCGAGCTCGAACCGGACCTGGAACAAGGTGTTCTCCGGGATCGGTTCGGAGACCAGCAGCTTGAGTCCACCCGCGGAAATATCCAGCGCCCGGCCGAGCAGGCGCCCGCCAAATTCGTCCTGGACGGCAGGCGCTCGCATCAGTGCATACCGTCGGCTGCGCCGCGCTTCCCTTTGCCGGTCCACGGTCACGACGTGACCTCCGCGACTGAAGCGACCTGGCGCACGACCCACGCCTGCCCGGATGCAACCAGTCGCGCCAGCATGTCCGCCTCGAATACGATCTCGCGCACGTCCTCGATGGTTTCCAGCAGCATGCTCGCGGGATCGGAACGATGCTCGGTCAGCCGGACATGCAGGAAACCACCGTCACCGGTGGAGAAGCCAAGCGTTGCCCCGGTCGGAAGCAGCAGCAAGCGGTCGAAACAGCGCTGTTCGCGAAGCCCGCGTAGCGGGGCGTTGTTGGGAGCTTCGTCGCTGCTGGTGTCGGCGGCCAACGTTTCTGGCAGGTCGCCGTCACCGACTTCCTTGCCGCCAGCCTCGACAACGTCGCGTGGTTCAGGGCGTGCGGTCAACCCGGCCACCAATCGCCCGGAGTCGGTCTCGCCATAGCCGACCGAATTGATCGCGCGCCGCAACCAGCCGGTCGCCTCTTCCGGTGCTTCGACGTCGCCGTCTGCCGCCTCGACCATGGTGTCAGCCACGCCGATGCATTCGTTCCACGCGCCTGAATCGCGGCCGTGGCGCATGAGGTATTTCGCCAGGGCGAAGATGGCTTCCTGGCGCTCGTTGCGGGCGCGCTGCGGCAACGCGGCACCGGGTGACAAGGCCTCGGCGGCCTTGTTTACTGCTTGCAGGGCGTCCTGCTCTGAAGCTTTTGCGATCGAATTGGCGATCGGCGATGAGCCCTTGCGCGCAGGCACGTAGGCCAAGCCATGCAGGACCCCGGCGTCATTGAGCGCTGCATCGACGGCCTCGGCGAAACGGGGATAGTGATCCATGCATTCGACGTCGTAGAGCTTGTACAAAGCCAATCGCACATGCACGCAGACACCAATGCGCTCCACCGCGTCGCCCAGGGCCTGGCAAAATACGTGCGGGCCCACCGGCAACACATCAGTTGACATGGCCGGCGTGGCATACAACACCCCGAAGCGCTGGCCCAGCAGCAGCAGCGGCAGGCTGGCGCGGGACGCATGTCGCCGCGACAAGGCGGCAATGGCCGCTTCCTCATCAGCAACCTCGTTTTCGAGCAGGCGCAAGCCCTGCAGTCTGCCCGGCACCAGCGAGCTGGCTTGCTGGCTGTTCGGTGATGCCATCATCGCTTCGCAGCGTTCGCCGAGGATTTCCACCAGTGCCTGGGTGGCATCGCGCCTGCGATACAACAAGATGCGTTGGGAATCCCGACAGCATGCGGGCTGGTCGAACACCGAGACACGCGACGTCGCCAGCACCTCTTCCAGGCGCTGCATCAACACTTCAAGGTCTTGTCCCAAAAGGTCCGGCAGCTGCGCTAACAACTGCGACACGACCTCCCGGGAACGACGCGGGATCCCCTGCATTTTCAGCTCTCCGGGATTGGGGTCCCGGCATTTTCCCAAAGTGACAGCATTAGCCTTTGGCGCAACAGGTTCAATGGGTAGCTTCCAAGCCGACCGCGAATGGCCCCGGGGCGGGCACTAGAATGGGCGCCATGGATATATTCAAGCGCTTTACCCTCGAGTCTGCGCACTACCTGCCCAACGTGCCGGTCGGGCACAAATGCGCGCGCCTCCACGGCCACTCGTTCCAGGTTGAGCTGCACGTGTCCGGCGAGCCCGGTGAGCACAGCGGCTGGGTGATGGACTTTGCCGGAATCAAGGCGGCTTTCGCACCGCTGCACGACCAGTTGGACCACCACTGCCTGAATGAGGTCGCGGGTCTGGAAAATCCGACCAGTGAACGCCTGGCCATCTGGATCTGGGACCGCCTGGGAGCAACCCTGCCCCTGCTCAGCGAGGTCGTGGTCCACGAAACGTGCACGTCGGGCTGCCGGTACCGCGGCCCGTAGACCCGACCCGCGGGGCCCTGAGCGCTCACCGGCGCGAGCTGGGCCCTCGTTCAGGGCCGATGTTGCATCGCAACATAATCCTTGCTATGCTGCACCGCACAAGACCGGCAATCCCTGCCGGAACACCAGCAGGAAACCCGCCATGAACCAGATCAACGAGCAGTTCACCAACGCCACCCGTCAGTTCGCCGACGCCGCCGCCCAGGCCAACCGCCTGGCCCTGGCCAACGCCCAGGACATCTTTGGCCTGCAGATGGCCGCGTTCGAGAAGAATGCCACCGCCACCTTCGCCTTCCTTGGCGAGCTGGCCGAAGTGCGCGACGCCGATGCGCTGAAGGCCGTGCTGCCGAAGGGCGTGCAGGTTGCGCGCGAGAACGTCGAGCGCACCGTCAGCATCGGCCAGGAAGTGATGGGCCGCACCCTGAAGGCCAACGAAGCCATTGGCCAGATCGCCAAGGGCCAGTTCGAAGCTGCCAGCGCGCAGGTCAAGGCCCAGGCCGACACCGTCGTCAAGGCCGCCAAGGCCAAGTAAGCAATCGGCAATTCCAGCGGAGCAACACGCTCCGCCTGCAAGACAAAACCCCCGGCAGCAATGCCGGGGGTTTTTATTTGGAACCAGCCGCGCCGAATTACTTCGGTGCTTCGTCCATCGTGTCGCCGAGCATGCGCCGGACCACCACGTAGAACACCGGGATCAGCAGCAGCCCGAGGAAAGTGGCGAACAGCATGCCGCCGATCACACCGGTGCCGATCGCGTGGCGAGCATTGGCGCCGGCGCCGGACGAAATCGCCAGCGGGGTGACGCCAAGGATGAATGCAAACGAGGTCATCAGGATCGGCCGGAAGCGCAACTTCGCCGCCTCGATCACGCCCTGGCGCAATGGTTTGCCTTGCGCGCGTTCGGCAATCGCGAACTCCACGATCAGGATTGCATTCTTCGCCGCCAGGCCAATCACCGTGATCAGGCCAATCTTGAAGAAGATGTCGTTGGGCAATCCGCGCAGCAGGGTGAACACCACTGCGCCCAGCACGCCCAGCGGCACCACCAGCAACACCGACACCGGCACCGACCAGCTTTCGTACAGCGCGGCCAGGCACAGGAACACCACCAGGATCGACAACGCCATCAGCGCCGGTGCCTGGTTGCCGGACAGGATTTCCTGGAACGATTGGCCGGTCCAGTCGTAACCGAAACCTTCCGGCAAATCGTCTTCAACGATCTGCTGCATCGCGTCCATGGCCTCGCCCGAACTATGGCCAGGCGCCTGCGAGCCGACGACTTCCACCGCGGCATAACCGTTGTAGCGGGTCAGCGACGGTGGTGCGACCACCCAATGCGACTTCACCAGGTTCGACAGCGGAACCATCTGCGCGGTCCCGGTGCGCGGATCGATCGACTTCGGACTCGGGGTGTAGAAGTGCGCGAGCGATTCCGGCCCATTGCGGAAGCCGGTGTCGGCCTGCATGGTCACGCGCTTGACCCGGCCGCCGTCGACGAAGTCGTTGACGTAGACCGGCGCAAGCATCAGTTGTACCGCGCGATAGATGTCGCCCACCGACAGGCCCATGGCCTGGGCCTGGGTGCGATCCACATCCAGGCGCAATTGCGGGGCGTCGGCCAAGGTGTTGGGACGCACCGCGGTCAACGCCGGATCCTTCGATGCCTTGCCAAGCAATTGCCCCAGTGCCTGGCCGAGCGCTTCGCGGCCCTTGCCACCGCGATCCTGCAAGAACATGTCGAAACCACCAAACGCGCCCAGGCCGTTGACCGTGGGCATGTTGATCACGAAGATCTGCGCGTCGCGGATTCCGTACAGCGCCATGTTGGCTTTCTGGATGAACTGGGTCGCGTTGATGTCGCGATCGCCCCAGTCCTTGAGCTTGATGAAGGCCATGCCGACGTTTTCACCCTGGCCGACGAAGCTGAAACCGGCCACCTGCATCATGCCCTCATAGCCTTCCTGCTTTTCGAGCGTGGTGCGCACGTCCTCGAACACCGCCTTCGTGCGCTCGAGCGTCGCCCCCGGTGGCAGTTGCACGATCGCCAAAGCGTAGCCCTGGTCTTCCTCGGGCAGGAAGCTGCCGGGCAGGCGCGTGAACAGGAAGCCGCACAGCAGGGCCAGGACCGCGAATACGATGATCCAGCGCGGTGCATGCGCCACCGCGCTGCCGACGTGGCGCACATAGGTGTTGCTGACCTTGGCGTAGATCCGGTTGAAGCCACGAAAGACCACATTCTCGCGATGGTGGTCCTCGGTGGGCTTGAGCAGGGTCGCGCACAGCGCCGGGGTAAAGCCCAGCGCCAGGAACGCCGAGAAGCCCATCGCCAGCGCGATGGTGATCGCGAACTGCTTGTAGATTTCGCCGGCGCTGCCGCCTTGGAACGCACTGGGCACGAACACCGCGGCCAACACCACCGTGATCGCGACCACGGCGCCGCTGATCTGCTTCATGGCCTTGAGGGTGGCGTCCTTCGGCGACAGCTTCTCTTCGGTCATGATCCGTTCGACGTTCTCGATCACCACGATCGCGTCATCAACCACGATCCCGATGGCAAGTACCAAACCGAACAACGTCAGCTGGTTGATGGTGAAGTCGAACAGCCACAAACCCAGGAACGTGCCCAGCAACGCGATCGGGATCACCAGGGTGGGGATGAGGGTCGCGCGCAGGTTTTGCAGGAACAGCAGGATCACCAGGAACACCAGCACGAAGGCTTCGGCCAGTGTCTTCACCACTTCCTTGATCGAGACCTGGACAAACGTGGAACTGTCGTAGGGCGCGAACCAGGTGACGCCATCGGGGAAGGTGGATTGCAATTCGTCCATGCGCGTGCGCACGGCTTCGGCCACGCCGAGCGCGTTGGCACCGGGTGCCAGTTGCACCGCGAAGCCGGCGGCGGGGGCGCCGCTCCACTTCAGGTCGAAGCCGAAGGCAGACGCGCCCTTTTCCACCCGGGCCACATCGCGCAGGCGCACCGCGCTGCCGTCCTGGTTTGCCCGCAAGATGATGTTGCCGAACTGCTCGGCGTTGCTGAAGCGCCCTTCCGCGGTCACCGTTGCGGTGAAGGCGGTGCCCTCGGGGGACGGTTCGGCGCCGATCTTGCCGGCCGCGAACTGCACGTTCTGGCCGCGCACCGCGGCCAGGGCATCGCTGGCCGACAGGCCAAAGGCGCGCAGCTTGTCCGGGTTGAGCCAGATGTTCATGGCGTACTCGCCACCGAACAGTTGGGTGTTGCCGACGCCCGGCAAACGCGCAATCTGATCGAGCACGCGCGCGGCCAGAAGATCCGACAGCGCATTCTTGTCGTAGGCCGGATTAGTGGAGCGCAATGCCGCCACCATCAGGAAGCCGGAGTTGGCCTTGGCCACCACCACGCCCTGCTGCACGACTTCGGACGGCAGGCGC
This sequence comes from Luteimonas sp., assembly GCA_039914555.1. Classification (GTDB taxonomy): domain Bacteria; phylum Pseudomonadota; class Gammaproteobacteria; order Xanthomonadales; family Xanthomonadaceae; genus Cognatiluteimonas. Next base: position 3,862 of record JBDSOZ010000147.1, on the reverse strand, counting down.
GGGGTCGCCAACGCCACCTTGTTCTGGACCTGCACCTGGGCAATGTCCGGGTCGGTGCCGGGGCGGAAGGTCAGGGTGACGGACGCACCGCCGCTGGCACTGGACGACGAGCTGAAATACTCCAGGTTGTCGATGCCGGTGAGTTGCTGCTCGATCACCTGGGTGACGGCGCCTTCGGTGGTTTCAGCACTGGCGCCAGGGTAATTGGCGTTCACCGTCACTTGCGGCGGGGCGATGTCCGGATACGACTCCACGCCCATGCCGCGAATGGCAAGGATGCCGGCCATCACGATCAGGATCGCGAGCACCCACGCGAACACGGGGTGGTTGATGAAGAAGCGTGACATGGCGGATCAGTCCTTTTTCGGCGCCGCGGCGGCCGCCGGCTTCGCCGATCCGGGCTTCGCCAGTGCCGGTTGTGCCGTTGCCACGACCGGCGCGGCCTTGGCCGCTTGCCCCGGGATCGCGCGCTGCAGGCCGGAGACGATGACCTGGTCGCCTGCGGCAACGCCTTTGCGTATCACCCAGTCCGCGCCCTGGCCGCGCTCGATCTCGACGTCCTTGCGCGCAACCATGCCGTCCTTGCCGACCACCAGCACGTAGGCACCCTGGCCATCGCGCTGCACCGCCTGCTGCGGTACCAGGAACGCATTGCGCTCCTCGCCCATCACCGCCTTCAAGGTGACGAAGGTACCCGGCAGCAGGACCCCGTCGGGATTGTCGACGCGCGCACGCAACTGCACCGCGCCGGTGGCAGGGTCGACGCTGTCACCGGAGAAGTCGAGTTGGCCCACGTGGGCGTAGTTCGTTCCGTCAGGCAGCACGACCTGCACGCTGGAGCGCGCGGCTCCCTGGCCATACTGGCGGACCTGCGCCATCTCGCCCGCGCTCATCGAGAAGTTGATGTACATGGGATCGAGCTGGTCGACGGTGGCCAGCAAGGTGGCATCGCCTTGCCCGACCAGCGCGCCTTCGGTGACCTGTTGCCTGCCGGCACGACCGCTGATCGGCGAACGCACGGTGGCATAGCCCAGGTTGATGTTGGTGGCCTGGACCGCGGCCTTCGCGGCCTGGACCGCGGCGGCGCTGCTGCGCGCGGCGGCAACGGCGTTGTCGTAGTCGGCACGGGAAATGAACTTGGCATCGATCAGGCTGCGTGCGCGTTCAGCCGCGGCATGCGAATTGGCTGCATTGGCCTGGGCCTGGGCCAGCGCGCCGCGCGCCTGGGCCACCGAAGCCGACAGTTGGGCCGCGTCGATCTGGAACAGCGCTTGGCCCTTGCGTACATCGCTGCCTTCTTCATACAGCCGGCGTTGCAGCACGCCCGGCACGCGTGCCCGCACATCGGCACTGCGGTATGCGGACAGGCGCCCGACCAGATCCTTGGAAATCGACACCGTGGTTGGCTGCATCACCACCACCCCGACTTCCGGCGGCGGCATCGCGCCGCCCGGCGGGCCGCCCGCAGCGCCATCCTTGGAACATCCGCCGGCTACCAACAACGCGGCCGATAGGGCGAGCACAACCAGGGGACGATGCATGCGCAAACCTCGGGGGAAAGAGCGATTCCTATACTGACAAGTCTAGCATTAGCCCCGCTGGCGGAACGTGCCGGAAGTCGTGGTGCGGGCAGGTGATCCGGGGCTTTGGCCGCACCCTGCAACACGCAAACGGCTGGCCAGCACGGCCGGGTCTGGCTGCGCCTGCCAGGGCAGCCAGCCCAGGCAGGGGGCAGCAATCCGGGCCGCCAACAGCGCCCGGTTGTCGTCGATGCAATCCATCGCCGGGTCGACTCCGCTACCAATCCACCCGGCCAGCCGGCAGCCATCATCCTGGATCGCACGCACGCTCAGGTAGGCGTGGTTGAGGCAGCCCAGGCGCAAGCCGACCACCAGCACCACCGGCAGGTCGAGTGCACGCACCAGGTCGGCCTGGTGCAGGTCGGTGGCCAATGGCGCGGCCCAGCCACCCACGCCCTCGACAATGACCACATCGGCCTGCGCGGCGAGGCGCGCATGCGCGGCCAACATCGGCGCCAATGTCACCGCGATGCCGGCGTCGCGTGCGGCGAGTTCGGGGGCCAGCGGTCGTGGCAAGGCATACGGATTGACGTCGTCGTAGGCGGGTTGCGGATCGCTGGCGGCGAGCAAGGCCAGCGCGTCTTCATTGCGCAGGCCATCGGCGCTACTTTCGCAACCGCTGGCCAGCGGTTTCATCCCCACTGCGCGCAAGCCCTGCGCGCGCAATGCGTGCAACAGCGTGCAACTGGCAAGCGTTTTGCCGATACCGGTATCGGTGCCGGTGACGAAAAAACCGGCACTCATGCGCCGGTATCCAGCTCGCGTCCAGCGCGACGGCGCGCGCGTGACACCGCCACGCCGGTGAGCGACATCAGCGCATACGCAAAACCGGACATGGCCGCCAACGACGGCTTGCCCAGCAGCTCGGTGACGCCAAGCCATGACAAGGAGATCAGTCCGGTGGCCGGAATCATCGCCTGCGCAGCGATCGCGCCGCGCAACGCGATCCGCTCGTCGTGATCCAGCGCGAGCGTGTCGCGCATTTTCCACGCATGTCGGTACAACGCCACGGTTACGCAGCCCAGGGTCGTCCAGGCCACCCCATACGCGGTGAACATCACCTGCAGGTCGCGGGTGCTAGAGATCGTCACGCTGGAGGGCAGCCAACCGCCGCTGATCCACCAGAACAACATGCTGAAGATGATCCGCAACGGAAATACGTACACCAGCACCAGGAACACCAGCAACAAACTCAATACCACGCTGCGGCCATCGTCCAGTCCGTAGCGACGGCTCCAGTCGGCATGCGACCACCACAGCATCGCCAGCAGGCTGAAGCTTGCAGCAAATGCCGGCACGCCCTTGAGCGCATCAATCAGGGCACCGGCGTTGTCGGGCAAGGCGTTGAAGGAAATCACCAGCAAGGTAACGGCGAACGCAAATGCGGCATCGACGAACGCCTCGATGCGCGTGACCTCGCGTCCCCGGTTGCGGCTGGTCCCGTCTCGCGGCTTGGCCCCATTCATGCCGCCATGGTAGCTACAATCCGTGGATGACATTCCATGCCACGGTGCTTGCTGGCAGCAAGACGGAGCAATACGCCCAGTTGCTGGAGCAGGCGCGGGCGCTGATGCACGGCGAGCGCAACCTGGTCGCCAATGCGGCCAACCTGTCTGCGTTGTTGTGGCATGCCTTGCCGGGCCTAAACTGGTGCGGCTTCTACCTGTATGACGGCACCCAGCTGGTGGTGGGTCCGTTCCAGGGGCTGCCGGCCTGCATCCGGATCCCCTTGGGCAAAGGCGTTTGTGGCGCAGCCGCCAGCAGTCGCCAGACCCAGGTCGTGGCCGACGTCAACGCCTTTGCCGGGCACATCGCCTGTGATTCGGCGTCGCAGTCCGAGTGCGTGGTGCCGCTGGTCGCCGCCGATGGCCGCCTGATCGGCGTGCTCGACCTCGACAGTCCGCGCACCAATCGCTTCGATGACGAGGATGCGCGGGGACTCGAAGCCATTGCACAGGCGTTCGTGGATTCGATCCAATGAACCCGCCCCCGGAACGCCTGCGCAACATCGGGCCGAAGTCCGCGGCGTGGTTGCGCCAGGTCGGCTTGCGGACGCGCGAGGATCTCGCCGCTGCGGGCACCCTGGATGCCTTCATGCGGGTCAAGCGCGCGGGCTTCAAACCGGGCCTCAACCTGCTGTATGCCATTGAAGGCGCGCTCAACGACTGCCATTGGCAGGAGGTGTCCGGCGAACGCCGCGCCGAACTGGTTGCTGCCGCCGAGGCCGCGATTGCTGGATTGCCGCCGCCACGCGGGCGCCCTGCTGCCGGCCCGGTCACGAC
>JBDSOZ010000144.1:0-10605 GCA_039914555.1 Luteimonas sp. | reverse complement strand
GGCATCGGCATCATGAACATCATGCTGGTGTCGGTGACCGAGCGGATTCGCGAGATCGGCTTGCGGATGGCGGTCGGGGCCGGTCCCTCGGACGTGCGCCGGCAATTCCTGGCCGAGGCGATGTTGATCTCGTTGATCGGCGGAGTCATCGGCATCGCGATCGGGGTCGTGGGCGCATTGCTGGTGGGCAAGTTCAGCGAGCTGCCGGTGGCGCTCAATGGCCAGGTCGTCGGGCTGGCCGCGGCGTTCTCGATCGCCACGGGCTTGTTTTTCGGGTATTACCCGGCGCGCAAGGCGTCCCAGCTTGATCCGATCGAGGCGCTGCGCCAGTAACGGGGCCGGGCGGGGAATGTGGCAAAATCGGGGTCTTGGCGCGCTGGTCGCCTGATCCCGGATCCCAGAATCTTCCATGGCAGACGAAATCGGCCACTTCCCGCGTCGCCCCGGCCGCATCCTGCTTGCGACCAAATGGTCAATCCAGGGCCTGCGCGCAGCCTGGCTGCATGAGTCGTCGTTCCGACTCGAGGTCTACCTGCTCGCGATCCTCGGCCCCCTCGGCCTCTGGCTTGGCGCCAATGGCGTAGAGCGCGCGCTGCTGCTTGGCAGTTGCATGCTGGTGCCGTCCATCGAGTTGCTCAACTCCGCAATCGAGGCGGTGATCGAGCGCTACGGTGCCGAACACCATGAACTCGCCGGCCGCGCCAAGGACATGGGCTCGGCTGCGGTGTTCGTGTTGATGGTGAACGTGGTGCTGACCTGGGGTCTGATCCTCGCGCCTCGCTACCTTTGAACCTGCTGCTTCCTGACCCCATGCCCGGAATGATCGACCAATGAGTCTTGCAATGCTTGCCGACCCGCAGACCTGGATCCTGCTGGTCACCCTCAGCTCGATCGAGATCGTGCTGGGCATCGACAACCTGGTGTTCATCTCGATCGCGGTCAGCAAGTTGCCGCCAGCTACCCGCGAGCGCGCCCGTCGGTTCGGCATTGCTGCCGCCTGTATCACCCGGGTGGCACTGTTGCTGACGCTGGCTTACCTGGCGCACATGAAAACCGACCTGTTCACGGTGTTCGGCCGCGGCCTTTCGGTCCGCGACCTGGTCCTGCTGCTGGGCGGCATCTTCCTGGTGTTCAAGGGTGTCATGGAGATCCGTGACCAGGTTGCCGGTGAACCCGAGGCCGAAGACATCCACACCAAGCCGGCGAGTTCGTTTGGCGCGGTCATCGCCCAGATCGCGGTGATCGACATCGTGTTCTCGCTGGACTCGGTGATCGCTGCAGTAGGCATGGCCGACCAGTACGTGCCGGTCATGGTCGCGGCGATCCTGGTCGCGGTTGCGGTGATGTTGCTGGCGGCCAGGCCGCTCGGCCACTTCATCGACAACAATCCGACCATCAAGATGCTGGCGCTGGCCTTCATCGTGCTGATCGGCGCCTACCTCATCGTCGAGGGCCTGGAAATCCATGTGCCCAAGGGCTACATCTATGGTTCGATGGGCTTCTCGGCGATGGTGGAAGGCTTGAACCTGTGGGCCAAGCGCCGCGCACGCAATCGGCGCAGCGACGATTAGAATGCGGGACAAGCCCCGCCCCAGGAGACATCCATGCGCAAGCTTCTGATCCTGATTCTCGCCGTGCTGCTCAGTGGCTGCGGCTACAACGAGATCCAGTCCAAGGACGAGGCCGTCAGCGCGGCCTGGTCGCAGGTGCTCAACGTGTACAAGCGCCGCGCCGACCTGGTACCGAACCTGGTGGCAACGGTAAAGGGTTACGCCAGCCACGAAGAGCGCGTGTTCACCGAGGTGACTGAAGCGCGTTCCAAGGTTGGCGGCATCAACGTCAAGGCCGACGATCCGGCGTCGCTGGCTAAATTCCAGCAGGCCCAGGGCGAATTGCAAAGTGCGATCGGCCGCCTGCTGGTGGTCAGCGAAAACTATCCGCAACTCAAGGCCGACCAAGGCTTCCTGCAACTGCAGGCGCAGCTGGAAGGCACCGAGAACCGGATCACCGTCGAGCGCCAGCGCTACATCCAGGCGGTGCAGGACTACAACACCTACGTGCGCCGGTTCCCGGTAAACCTCACTGCAAAGATGTTCGGCTACAAGCTCAAGCCGAATTTCACGGTCGAGGATGAGCGCAAGGTCCAGGACGTGCCCGCGGTCGACTTCGGGCAATGACCCGTTTGCAGTTGCCGCTGTTGCGCGGGTTCGCGCTGGCGGCGCTGCTGCTTGCCACCGGCGCGCTGCAGGCGCAGGCGCTGGCGCCGATTCCGGCCCTGGATTCTCCCGTTGTCGACACCACGGCCACCCTGGACGCCGCAACCCGCAATACGCTGGTCGCGCAGGCGCTGGCACTGCAGCAACGCAAGGGCAGCCAGCTGCAGGTACTGCTGGTTCCTGCAACCGCGCCGGAGGACATCGCTGCTTATTCGCAGCGGGTGTTCGACCAGTGGAAGCTCGGCCGCAAGGATGTTGCTGATGCGGTGCTGGTGGTGGTGGCCAAGGATGAACATCGCGCCCGGATCCAGACCGGCTACGGCCTGGAAGGCGCCATACCCGACGCCACTGCCGCGCGCGTGATCCAGGAATACATGGCGCCGAAGTTCCGCAGCGGCGATTTCGCGGGCGGCCTTGTTGACGCCACCGCGGTCTTGGTGAAGCTGGTCGATGGCGAACAACTGCCGGCGCCACTTGCCACCGATCGCGCCCATGGCGAAGGTGGTAACTGGCCGTTTGCGCTGTTCGTGGCCTTGATCATTGCGCAGTTCGCACGCGGACTCTTCCGTAGCGCACCCTCGCCGCTGCGTGGCGTGCTCGGCGCTGGCATCGCCGGCGCCGCGGCCTGGCTGATCGCGCACGCGGTGCTGATCGGCGGCATCGGTGCCGTGCTTGGTTTCCTGGTTGGAATGACGCGCACGCCTTCCGGGCGCTACGCCGGCCACGGCAGTTGGGGTGGTTTTGGCGGCGGCGGGGGCTGGGGTGGTGGCGGAGGTTTTGGCGGTGGCGGAGGCTGGTCCGGGGGCGGCGGCATGAGTGGGGGCGGTGGTGCCTCCGGGAGTTGGTGACCATGCTCGCGCGACTGTTCCGCCATGCGTTCGCACCGTCGCCATCGCGGGTGTTTCCGGCCGGCAGCATGCAACGCATTGCCGCTGCAGTTGCTGCAGGTGAAGCCCTGCACCAGGGCCAGGTCTGTTTTGCAGTGGAGGCAGCGTTGCCGCTGCGCGCGCTGCTTGCCGGCATGGATGCGCGGGGCCGCGCGCTCGAGGTGTTTGCACAGCTGAGGGTATGGGACACCACCGGCAACAATGGCGTGCTGGTGTTCTTGTTGCTCGGCGAGCGTCGCATTGAAATCGTCGCCGACCGTGCGTGCACCGGGCGGATCAGCCCGGAGCAGTGGCGCGGCATCTGCCAGGCGATGGAGGAGCGGCTGCAGGCCGGCGATCCCGAGGCGGCGGCGGTGCAGGGCGTGGCCGCGGCCTCCGCCTTGCTGGCACAACACTTCCCGCGCGTGGAGCATGCGCCGGAGGCGAACGAACTGCCGGACCTGCCGCACCTTTTCTGAGCTTCCTGCACAATAGGCACGGACCCCTGATGGAGCCGCCGGTGACGCCTTACCTGCACCAGATTGACCCGATCGCACTCCAGTTCCCGGAGTTTTCGCTGTTCGGCGTGACCATGCACCCGGCGGTGCATTGGTACGGGATCATGTACCTGCTGGGTTTCGCAGTCGCGTGGTGGCTGGGCCGACGCCGGATCCGCGCGGGCCGCTTGCCCGGGGTCGACGAAGCGGCCTTTGGCGACCTGCTGTTTTACGGCATGCTTGGGGTGATCCTGGGCGGTCGCCTGGGTTACATCCTGTTTTACGATTTCTCCGCCTACCTCGCGCATCCGGCCCAGATTTTCAGGATCTGGGAAGGCGGCATGAGCTTCCATGGCGGCCTGATCGGCGTTTGTGTCGCGGCCTGGTGGTGGGCGCGCCGATACGGGCTGGCACTGGCCGACGTGATCGATTTCATCGCTCCAATCGTGGCCCCCGGGCTGGGGTTTGGCCGCCTCGGCAACTACATCAACGGCGAGTTGTGGGGCAAGTACACCGACGGCGCCTGGGGCGTGGTGTTCCCGCACGCCGAATCGGCGCTCACCGGATTGAGCGCGGCGCAGCTGCACGCGATGCAGGCCAGCGGCGCGCTCGATCGTTACGCACGCCATCCCTCTCCGCTGTACCAGGCGTTCCTCGAAGGCCTGGTGTTGTTCGTGGCGGTGTGGTGGTACTCGAGCAAACCGCGACCGCGACATGCGGTGGCAGGTGTGTTTGCACTGCTGTACGGCGTGTTTCGGTTCGTGGTCGAGTTCGTTCGCGTCCCCGACACCCAGCTCGGCTATCTCGCCTTCGGTTGGCTGACCATGGGCCAATTGCTGAGCCTGCCGTTGATCGCGCTCGGCCTCTACTGGCTGTGGCTGTCGCGGCGCTCGCCAACCGTGGCGCAATGAACCGCGCGCGATGAAACAATACCTTGAGCTGCTGCGCTACGTGCTCGAGCACGGCACCGAAAAGTCCGATCGCACCGGCACCGGTACCCGCAGCGTGTTTGGCTGGCAGATGCGCTTCGACCTGGCCGAAGGCTTTCCACTGCTCACCACCAAGAAGTTGCACCTGCGTTCGATCGTGCATGAGCTGTTGTGGATCCTGAAGGGCGACACCAATGTCGCCTACCTGCGCGAGCACAAGGTTTCGATCTGGGACGATTGGGCCGACCAACACGGTGAACTGGGTCCGGTCTATGGCAAGCAATGGCGGCACTGGGCGGGCAGCGATGGCCGCGAAATCGACCAGATGCGTTGGGTCGTCGAAGAGATCAAGCGCAACCCGGATTCCCGGCGATTGATCGTGAGCGCCTGGAATGTCGCCGACCTGGCGCAGATGGCACTGATGCCTTGCCACACCCTGTTCCAGTTCTACGTCGCCGACGGCAAGCTCAGCTGCCAGTTGTACCAGCGCAGCGGCGACATTTTCCTCGGGGTGCCATTCAACATCGCCAGCTATGCGCTGCTGACCCACATGGTGGCGCAGGCCTGCGGCTTGGGCGTTGGCAGTTTCGTGCACACGCTGGGCGATGCGCACCTGTACTGCAACCACTTCGAGCAGGCGCGCGAACAGTTGTCCCGTACGCCGTTGCCGCCGCCAACCCTGAAACTGGATCCGCTGGTCACCGACCTGTTCGCGTTTGGCTACGACGACATCGTGATCGAAGGGTATGCCCCATTGCCCGCGATCAAGGCGCCGGTGGCGGTGTGAGCGAGTTGCTGCTGCTGGCGGCGCTGGACCGCGAATTCGCGATCGGCAAGGACAACGACCTGCCCTGGCACCTGCCGGACGATCTCAAGCGCTTCAAGGCATTGACCTTGGGCAAGCCGTTGCTGATGGGCCGCCGCACCGCCGAGTCGTTGCGGCGCGCGCTGCCCGGCCGTCGCAACCTGGTGCTGACCCGCAGCGGACAAGTCCCGTTTCCCGGCATGGAGCCGGTGGCCAGCATCGACGCGGCTCTGACCCTGGCCGAAGTGGACGGCGCCGCCGAGTTGTGGGTGATCGGCGGCGGTGAAGTGTTCACCCAGGCCTTGCCGCGGGCGAGCCGCATGCACCTGACTTGGGTCGATACGGTGGTGGCCCGCGCCGATGCCTTCTTTCCGCGCTTTGACCCTGGGCAGTGGCGTGAGCTGTCGCGCCAAGCGCATCCTGCCGACGCCACCCACGCCTGCGCGTTTGAATTCGTCGACTACCAACGCTCTTAGCAGCGCTCAGCGCTTGTGCGCGTTGGCAGGGACGTCGCGCCCCGGCACCTGGATGATCCGCAACGGGTCTTCGCCGTCGAGTTGCAGAGCGGTGAGCTTGCCGCCCCAGACCGCGCCGGTGTCGATTGCATGCACGCCGTGGCCCACGAACAATCCCAGCGCGGACCAATGCCCACAGACGATCTTCAGGTCGCGCTCGGCACGCCCTGGGACCGCATACCATGGATATTGTCCTGCTTCCTGGGTGCCTGGTGCGCCCTTCTGGTCGAAGGCGATGCGCCCGCGCGGGGTGCAATAGCGCATGCGGGTGAAGACGTTGATGATGGCGCGGTCGCGGTCCGGGCCGCTGAGTCCTGGTGACCAGGCCGGGCGGTCGCCATACATGTTCCGCAGCAACTTGCGATAGCCGTCGCCACGCAGCTTCTGCTCGATTTCGGCCGCGTGTTTTTGGGCCATTGCGGTCGTCCATTTTGGCGCAATCCCGGCGTGCACCATCATCCATCCCAGTTCGCGGTCGGCATGCAGCAACGGTTGCGTGCGCAGCCAGTCGAGCAGTTCGCGCGCATCGGGCGCGAACAGGACTTGCTGCAAATCCGGATTGACCTTGCGTTGGTCTTCAGGTCGGCGCTCGCCAATTGCCAGCAGCGACAGGTCATGGTTGCCGAGCACGGTGACGCAGTGGTCTCGCAGTGAATGCACCAGGCGCAAGGTCTGCAGCGATTCGCCGCCGCGGTTGACCAGGTCGCCACAGAACCACAATCGGTCCTTGGCCGGGTCGAAGCGGATCCGTTCCAGCAGACGCTGGGTCACCTCGTAGCAACCTTGCAGGTCGCCAATGGCCCAGATGCTCATGCCGAGGTCGCCATCGCTGGCAATTTCAGTGCAAGGTGCGTGGAACGGCAAGCACGAAGGCCGGGATCGGCGCCTCGAAGCGGGTGCCGTCGTCGGCCAGCATCGCGTAGCTGCCGTGCATCGTGCCCTGGTGGGTCTCGAGCACAGCACCGGAGGTGTAGGTGAAATCGTCGCCGGGACGCAACCAGGGTTGCTCGCCGACGACACCGTCGCCGACCACTTCCTCGACCTTGCCGTTGGCGTCGGTGATGACCCAGTGGCGGCCAAGCAGGCGCGCCGGCACCGCACCGGTATTGCGGATGTGGATGGTGTAGGCAAAGACATAGCGGTCGCGATCCGGCTCCGACTGCTCGTCCAGGTAATGGGCGTCGACATCAATGCCGAGGGCGTACTCGCCGTTTTCCTTGGGGTTTTGTTTCATGGCGACAGTGTAGTCGCGCCATTGGAGAGACGGATGAAGTCGGCGACGGCCAGTTGTTCGGCGCGCGCATCGGGGCGCAGGCCTGCCGCTTCGATCGCGGCCACATCAAGGACACTGGACAGTGCATTGCGCAGGGTTTTACGGCGCTGGCCAAACGCGGCGCGCACCACCCGGGCGAAGAACGCCGGATCGCCGATGCCAATGTCGGCCGGTTGGCGCGGCTGCAGGCGTACCACCGCCGAATCGACCTTGGGTGCGGGGCGAAATGCGCCCGGCGCCACCGTGAACAGCGGCGTGACCCGGCAATACGCCTGCAGCATCACGCTCAGCCGCCCAAACACCTTGTTGCCTGGGGGCGCGGCCATGCGTTCAACCACTTCCTTCTGCAGCATGAAATGCATGTCGGCAATGACCCCGGCGTGTTCCAGCGCATGGAACAGGATCGGCGAAGACAGGTTGTACGGCAAGTTGCCGACCAGCCGAAGCAGGCCGGTGCCAGGAATTCCATCGCTGGCGAGGGCAGTGAAATCGACGTTGAGCACGTCGGCGTTGACCAAGGTGAGGTCGCCATGTGCCTGTGCGGCCGCGGCCAGCGGTTGCAGCAAGTCGCGGTCGAACTCGATCGCAGTCAGCGCGTGATGCCGGTCCAGCAACGGCAGGGTCAGCGCGCCCTGGCCAGGGCCGATTTCGACGATGCGGTCGCCCGCTTGCGGGTTGATCGCCAGGACGATCCGGTCGATTACCCCGCGTTCGTGCAGGAAGTTCTGGCCGAGGTGCTTCTTGGCCTCGCGGCGGAAGCCGTCGGCGCCGCGTCCGCAGGGGTCGGGGCGATGACTCATGCAGGCGAGGTCGCGGCGGCAATGCGTGCGGCGGCCATTCGGGTACAGGTCGAGATGGCTGCGAACAGGCTGGAGGGATCGGCGCTGCCGTCGCCAGCGATATCGAGCGCGGTGCCATGGTCCACCGCAACGCGCGGATACGGCAAGCCCAGGCTGAGGTTGACCGCATGTTCGAACCCGCTGTACTTGAGCACCGGCAGGCCTTGGTCGTGGTACATCGCCAGCACCGCATCGAAGTGCGCGAGCTTCGCCGGCAGGAATGCGGTATCGGCCGGCAGCGGCCCGACCAGGTCCATGCCGATGGCGCGCATCTGCTCGATCGCCGGCCCGATGACATCCAGTTCCTCCCGGCCCAGGTGCCCATCCTCGCCGGCGTGCGGGTTGAGTCCCAATACTGCGATGCGTGGCAAGGCGACCCCGAAGTCAACGCGCAACGACGCATGCAGTACGCGCAACTTGTGCACCAGCGCATCCACGGTGATGGCGCCTGGCACCTCGCGCAACGGCAGGTGGGTGGTGACCAGCGCCACCCTGGCGACATCATTGGCCAGCATCATCACCACCTCGCAGCCGGCCTGGCTTGCCAGCAGACCGGTGGTGCCGGTATAGGCGATGCCGCCTTCATTGATCGCCGCCTTGTGCACGGGACCTGTGACCAGGCCCTGGAAGTCTCCGCGCAGGCACGCGCCACCAGCCTGCTCAAGTGCAGCGATGGTGCTGGTGGCATTACCGGCGGCCGGGTGGCCGAAGCGGGTTGCGATGGGCGCGGCGATCTCGACGATTGGCAACACCCCGGGCTTGCTGGGCGCGCCGGGCGGGGCGAGTGCGAGGGGTAGCTTCAGGGCGGCGGCGGCCGCGAGCAGGCTCCGGGGGTCGCCGAATACGGTGAGGTTGGCATCCCAGGCGCGTTGCGCCGCGCGTACGCACAGTTCCGGGCCGACGCCGGCCGGTTCGCCCGGGACCAGCGCCAGCCGGGGCCGCGGCATCTCAGCTGCCGCTGGGCTGCACGACCGCGGCGGCCGGTGCAGCCGGGGCCGCGTCGTCCAGGCGGATGTCCACGTAAGCTTCGCCGCGCGCTTCGCGCAGGAAGCGGTCCCATTCTTCCTCGAGCTTGCGCTGGCCAATGCTCGCGCGCACCCGCTGGCGATGGTTGTCGTCGGCTGAAGACACCTGGCGCGACCCTTCGCGCTCAACCAGGTACCAACCCGAATCGGTCTTGAACGGGGCCGAGACCTGTCCGTCCTGGAGCGAGGCGACCTGGGCGCCAAAATCAGCTCCGTAGGCCTCCTGGGCAAACCAGCCAAGTTCGCCGCCCCGGTCTGCGGTGGCTTCGTCCTGCGAATTCTCGGTTGCCACCGAGGCAAAATCGGCACCACCGGCGATCCGCGCGCGCAAGGTTTCGAGTTTGGCCTTGGCCGCGGCATCATTGCCGTCAGCGGCTCGGATCAGGATTTGCCGGGCCCGCAATTGGGTCACGGTGACGGCCGCATCGCTGGCGGCGCGGGTGTCCACCATCTGCAGCAACTGGAACCCGTTCGGCCCACGTATCGGACCAACGATGCCTCCCTTGCCGGCGTCCTTGATGAGTTGCGCAAATGCAGGCGGAATTTCGTCGATGCTGCGCCAGCCAAGGTCACCACCTTCAAGCGCGTTGGGGCTGTCCGAGTAGCGGACGGCGGCCGCCGCGAACAAAATCTCACCGCTCGCCAGCGAGGCCTTGATGCCTTCAATTTTCTTCGCCGCAGCGGCGATCTGGTCTGGTGTGGCGCCATCGGGCAAACCAACCAGGATATGGGCCAGGTGGTACTGCGTTGCGCTCGCTTCGGTCGCGAGCGCCGCATCGACTTCGCCCTCGCTCACGCTGATCCGGCTCTGGGCGAAGCTCTGCCGCAGGCGTTGGGTCACCAGTTCCTCGCGCACCGAACTACGCAGGTCGGCCACGGTCATGCCTTCGCTTGCCAACTGGGCAGCGAGCTGGGTGGTATCGATCTTGTTCTGGCGGGCAATTTCGGCAATCGCCGAATCCAGTTCCTGGTCGGTGACCTTGATCCCGGTCGAAGCCGCGCGCGCCAATTGCAGGCGCACCAGCACAAGGCGGTCGAGCACTTGCCGCTCGAGGATGTTTTGCGGCGGCAGCGGCTCGCCCCGGCTGGCGAACTGGGTCTTGATGTTGGCCAGGGCGCGGTCGAGCTCCGAGCGCAGGATGACGTCTTCATCGACCACCGCAACGATGCGGTCCAGCGGTTGCATCTGCTGGGCGGCAGCGGGCGCCGCGGGCATCGCCCAGCTAAGGCCGGCGACGGCGACGGCAAGGAGGCTGGCGATCAGTCGGTTCATGGCTTCAAGTCGGGGGAGTTGTCGTCGGTTCCGCCGTGGGCGTCCGGCGGCGGTACGAGGTAGAGATCCTCGCGGTAATACCCGAGGATAGCACGGCGCAAACGGCCCTCAGTGTCTGGTCCGGCGGAACCAAGGCCCTTCAGTTCGACTTCGACCTGGATCGAGTTGCCGAGTTCGCCAAGCCGGTTGTGCAGATAACGTCGACCCACGATCCGCACCGCCATGCAGCAGCTGTCCCATTGCAAGCCGGCAATGCCTTCCAGCAACTGGCGGTCGCGGATCGAGTAGTAATAGCGCCCGACGGCGCTCCAGGACGGAGAGATCGGATACAGGAAACTGACGTCGGCCTGCTCGAGCAGGCCGCGGC
>JBDSOZ010000069.1:0-3072 GCA_039914555.1 Luteimonas sp. | reverse complement strand
GTCCGGTGATTACCCGGTTCGAGATCGAGCCTGCGCCAGGGGTGAAGGTCAGCCAGATATCGTCGCTGGACAAGGACATCGCCCGCGGCCTGTCGGTGAAATCCGTGCGCGTGGTCGACGTGATCCCCGGCAAGTCGGTGATCGGCCTGGAGATCCCGAATTCGCACCGCGAGATGATCTATCTCAGCGAGTTGCTGCGCAGCAAAGAGTACGACAAGTCCCCCAGTCCGCTGACCCTGGCGCTGGGCAAGGACATCGCCGGTCGCCCGACCGTGGCCGACCTGTCGCGCATGCCGCACTTGCTGGTGGCAGGTACCACCGGTTCGGGCAAGTCGGTGGCGGTCAATGCCATGGTGTTGTCGCTGCTTTACAAGGCCAGTCCGCAAGACGTGCGGATGTTGATGATCGACCCGAAGATGCTGGAACTCAGCGTCTACCAGGGGATTCCGCACCTGCTTGCGCCGGTGGTCACCGACATGAAGGAGGCCGCCAACGGCCTGCGCTGGTGCGTCGCTGAGATGGAGCGCCGCTACAAGCGGATGTCGGCAGTAGGCGTGCGCAACCTGGCCGGCTTCAACAAGAAGGTCAAGGACGCGATCGACAGCGGCCAGCCGATGATGGACCCGCTGTTCAAGCCCAATGCCGAGTTGAACGAAGCCCCGCGCCCGCTGGAAACATTGCCGTTCATCGTCATCGTGATCGACGAGTTCGCCGACATGATGATGATCGTCGGCAAGAAAGTGGAAGAACTCATCGCCCGCCTGGCGCAGAAGTCGCGCGCGGCCGGCATCCACCTGGTGCTGGCGACGCAACGACCATCGGTCGACGTGATCACCGGCCTGATCAAGGCCAACATCCCGACCCGGATTGCGTTCCAGGTTTCGAGCAAGATCGATTCGCGCACCATCCTCGACCAGAGCGGTGCCGAGACCTTGCTCGGCCACGGCGACATGCTGTACCTGCCGCCGGGAACCGCGATGCCCGAACGTATCCATGGAGCCTTCGTCAGCGACGAAGAGGTGCATCGGGTGGTGGAACATCTCAAGCAGAGCAGCGACGGCCCGAAATACATGGACGGCGTGCTCGAGGAAGTGCAATCGCTGGGCGACGGCACCGTGGTCGGCGCCACCGGGCTACCCGAGAGCAGTGGCGGCGGCGGAGACGAGTCCGATCCTTTGTATGACGAGGCTGTCCGCATCGTCACCGAGACCCGACGCGCATCGATCTCGGGCGTCCAGCGGCGACTCAAGATCGGTTACAACCGGGCCGCGCGCCTGGTCGAAGCGATGGAAGCGGCAGGCATTGTCACGCCGCCTGAGCACAACGGCGACCGTAGCGTGCTGGCGCCGCCTCCACCCTCGCATTAGCAGGAGCGGCGGCAGCCGCGACCTGGTTTTTCGCGGCGTCCGCCGCGCCTGCGATCCTCTGTTCAGGTTGATGCCTGCAGACTTTGAGCCATGAAACGATTCCCTCGAATTGCCATGACCGCTGCCGGCCTGCTGTTAGCAGGCACGGCGTTCGCCGGAGCGCGCGACGACCTGACGGCCTTCACCAAGGACATCAAGGGTCTGCAGGCGCCGTTTACCCAGCAGGTATTCGATCCCACCGGCAACCTCAAGGAATCCTCGAGCGGCGCGGTGGCGCTGTCGGCCCCGCGGTTGTTCCGCTGGGAATACCGCAAGCCCTACGTCCAGTTGATCGTGGCCGATGGCAGCCGGGTCTGGGTTTACGATCCGGACCTGCAGCAGGCAACGCGCCGGGTGCAGGGCGCAGCGGAGCAAGGCAGCCCGCTGGCTGCGCTGATCGACCCGGCGCGCCTGGACCGCGACTACATCGTCGCCGATGCCGGCAAGGCCGACGGGCTTGCGTGGCTCACGCTCAAGCCACGCAGCGAAGATGGCGCGGGTTTCGAATCCGCGCGCTTGGGATTCGGCCGGGACGGGCTGGAGAAGATGCAGTTCATCGATGCGCTGGGGCAGAAGAGCGTGATCAAGTTTGGCACCTGGCAACGCAATCCCGTGTTCCCGAAGACCACGTTCAAGTTCACGCCGCCAAACGGCGTGGATGTGATCGAGGGGTGAAGCCGGCTGCGGTGACCCACACGGGTGACCCACGCGCTGGAATCACGGCACATGCACGGTAACGCGGGCACATTGCGCCCATGCGCCACCTCCTGCTCATCGCTGCATTGACCTCCGTTGGCCTGGTGCCAACCGACCATTCGACCGACGCCAGCGCCGCGGCGGCTTCGACGACGCCAGTTGCAACGCTGTCGAGGTTTGCGGTGGATGAAAATCCTGTTTCCGCTTCGGCTGCAATGGATCACGCCCTGCGTGGTGCAGTACGCGCCGAGTTTCCGACCAATGCCGTGCGCATCCGCCTGGGGTCTCCGACCATCACCGATGTCAGCCCGGAACAACGCGAAATCCAGGTTCACGGTCGGTTGCTGTTTGACACCTCGGACGCGTGGGTCGGATTCAACCTGACCGCGCTGTACGACGTTGCTGAAGGCAGCGCCGCCGCAACCAAGCTTGCCTTCGATGCCCCGGCGGTTGCGGAAAGCAAGACTGACCTTGCGCTGGCACAACGCCTGGGCGCCGAGACTTCGCGCAGGTTGCAGCAGGAATTCGCAAACCAGCCGGCGCGGATCGACATCGAACAAGTCCAGGTCAGGCCAACCGGTCCTTACCTGGCAGTTCTGGCTGACGGCCATGCCGACTTTGGCACCGATGGGCGTACCGTGGCCACCGTCCGGGCACTTTATGATCCGGTCCAGGAACGCTGGTTGCGAGTCGATTACGAGCTTGGGGACGGCAACACCGGCAGCTGACGCGGTATCGTTGCGGCCATGGCCGACTTGCTGGATGTCGACAACGAAGCACTGAAACCGCTTGCCGAACGCATGCGTCCACGATCGCTGGACGAAATGGTCGGTCAGCGCCGGCTGCTTGCACCCGATTCGGCATTGCGGCGAGCCATCGAGTCGGGACACGTTCATTCGATGATCCTGTGGGGTCCGCCCGGTTGCGGCAAGACCACCCTGGCGCTGCTGCTCGCCAAATATTCGGACGC
>JBDSOZ010000006.1:0-17238 GCA_039914555.1 Luteimonas sp. | reverse complement strand
GACATCCCCGGGGTTGCGTCGCAACGCGAGTTCCGGCGCTTCTATCCGCAGGGCGATGCGCTCGCGCACGTGCTTGGTTTCACCAATATCGACGACCGGGGACAGGAAGGCATCGAACTTGCCTTCGACGACTGGTTGCGTGGCACGCCGGGTGCGAAGAAAGTCATCCGCGACCGTCGTGGGCGCATTGTCGAAAACGTCGACCTGGTGCGCGCGGCGCAACCCGGACATGACCTGACCCTGTCGATCGACCGGCGGATCCAGTACCTCACCTATCGCGAGCTCAAGCGCGCGCTGCTGGAGACGGGCGCCAGCAGTGCTTCGGCAGTGGTGCTCGACATCGCCACCGGTGAAGTCCTGGCGATGGCGAACCTGCCGTCGTACAACCCCAACGCGATTGATGGCAGCAACCGCGACGCGCATCGCAACCGCGCGGTCACCGACGTGGTCGAGCCAGGCTCGACCATGAAGCCGGTGACGATTGCCGCTGGCCTGGCTGCGCGCGTGGTCACGCCCAATACCCTGATCGACACCAATCCGGGCTGGATACCCAACGGCCACTGGCGCACCACCGACACCAGCAACCATGGCGTGTTGACCGTGACCGGGGTCATCACCAAAAGCTCGAATGTCGGCGCGGCAAAAATCGCCAACATGCTGCCGAACCAGCAGTACTACGACTTCATCCGGCGCTTCGGCTATGGCCAAGCGCCGCACAGTGGATTCCCGGGCGAATCCGCCGGAGTGTTGCCGCCAGTGGCGGGTTGGTCCGGCACCAGCAAGCAGACGATGGGCTACGGCTATGGCCTGTCGGCAACCCCGCTGCAGATTGCCGACGTGTATGCGACGTTCGCCAATGGCGGTCGCCGGATTGCACCGACGTTCGTCAAGGGCCAGCGCAATGAGTCGCGGCAGGTGCTCGATCCGGTGATCGCGCACGAAGTGATGAAAATGATGCAAACCGTGACCGAGCCCGGCGGCACCGCCACCCAGGCCGCGATCCTCGGTTACCACGTGGCCGGCAAGACCGGCACCGCGCGCATGGCCAGCGGCGGCGGCTATTTGCGCAAATACATTTCGTTGTTCGCCGGGGTGGTGCCAGTCGACAATCCACGCTTCTCGATGGTGGTCGTGGTGAGCGAGCCCGACCCCAGCCGCCGCGGCTACTACGGCGGCTCGGTGTCTGGGCCGGTGTTCCATGACGTGATGCAAGGCGCGTTGCGGCTGATGGACGTGCCACCGGACGACATCGGCACCTGGTTGGCGGTGCAGGCGAAGCAGCGGGCAACGACAACGGCAACGGCGAAGGTGGAGACACCCAGCATCGAACCCTCGACCGCAGTCGCACCGCTCGTGGAGGCCCGTCAATGAGCCGCGGCATGCGCCTGGCCGAACTGTTGCCGGACGTGGCGAGCGTGCCAGCCGATCTGGTGATCTCCGGGCTGGTGCTCGACAGTCGCGACGTGCAGCCTGGCGACGCCTTCGTGGCGATCGCGGGCTTTGGCGTGCACGGCTTGTTGTTCACCGCGCAGGCGCGTGCCGCCGGCGCCAGCGCGATCCTGTTTGAACCGCCGGCGCCAGCAGGCATCACGGTCCCTGGCGATGCCATCGCCGTGCCCGGATTGCGGGCTCGCATGGGCGCGATGGCCGACCAGTTCCACGGCCACCCCTCGCACGCGATGACCATGGTGGGCGTCACCGGGACCAGCGGAAAGACGTCCACGGTGCAGCTGCTGGCGCAGGCGATGTCCTTGCTGGGTGTCCGCAGCGGCACCATTGGCACCCTCGGCGCAGGCCTGCAAGGCGAGGCCGTGGCGACTGGATTCACCACTCCGCTGGTGCTGTAGATGCATGCATTGCTTTCGCAACTGCGCGATGCCGGTGCAGACGCGGTGGCAATGGAAGTCAGTTCGCACGCGCTCGACCAGGGGCGCGTGGATGCGGTCCACTTCGACGTCGCGGTCTTTACCAACCTCACCCGCGATCACCTGGATTACCACGGCGACATGGCCCGCTACGGCGCGGCCAAGGCGCGATTGTTCACGCGCCCCGGGCTGCGTGCGGCCGTCGTCAACGCTGATGACGCCTTCGGGCGCGAACTGCTCGGGTCGCTACCGGCAGGGGTGCGCGCCATTGGCACCAGTTCGCAGGGCGCACTTGCCAGCGGGCCCGACCGGGAGGTGCGCGCCGAGCGCGTCGTTCTCGGTGCCGAGGGCATCAGCTTCGACTTGGTCCTTGGCGCCACCCGCCACGCGATCGTGTCGCCGCTGCTGGGCCGATTCAATGTCGACAACCTGGTGGCAGTGGCCGGCGTGCTGCATGCGCTGGACCATGCGGCCGATGCCATTGCAACGGTACTGCCGCAACTGCAGCCGATTCCCGGGCGCATGAACCGACTGGGTGGCGGAGCCCTGCCGCTGGTGGTCATCGATTATTCGCACAAGCCCGATGCGTTGCAGCAGGCGCTGGAATCCCTGCGCGGGCACCTGCAAGGTGGATTGACCTGCGTGTTTGGCTGCGGCGGCGAGCGCGATCGCGGCAAGCGCCCGCAGATGGCCGCGATTGCGCTGGCTGCTGCGGAAATGGTGATCATCACCGACGACAATCCACGCGGCGAAGATGGCGACGCGATCGTGGCCGACATCCTGGCCGGTATTTCCGATCGGGCCAGGGTCATCGTCGAACGCGATCGCCGCAAGGCCATCGAACGCGCGATCGGTGCCGCCGGTGCCGGCGATATCGTGCTGGTTGCCGGCAAGGGCCACGAAACCTACCAGGATGTCGCCGGGATCAAGCATCCCTTCGACGACACCGCGGTGGCGCGTGCGGCGCTGTCGCGACCGCGGCAGGAGGCGTGCGCATGACGCCGATGCCGCTCTCGCGCATTGCCCAGTGGACTGGCGGCCGCATGCTGGGTGGTGAAGGTCACGGCGTCGATTTCGATGTCCTCATCGACGCCGTCGCCACCGACACCCGCACCCTGGACGCCAGCGACGGCTGCGCTGCGCTGTTCGTGGCGCTCGGTGGCGAGCATTTCGACGGCCATGACCATGTGGCTGCCGCGGCTGAAGCCGGTGCCCGCGCTGCGTTGGTGTCCCGGCACATCGACATCGCGTTGCCGCAGGTCGTGGTTGCCGACACCCAGCGCGCGCTCGGTGCCTTTGCCGCCGCCCTGCAGCGCACCCGCGACACGAAAGTCATTGCAATCACCGGTAGCAACGGCAAGACCAGCGTCAAGGCCATGTTGCTGCCGATCCTCCAGCGCATGTGCATGGGCAGCGGCCAGGCCGCCTACGCCAACCCTGGCAACCGCAACAACGAGATCGGCTTGCCGCTCGCCGTGCTGGACGCGCCCGAAGACGCGAAGTTCGCGATTTACGAGATGGGCGCCGGCAAACGCGGCGACATCGCCTACCTCACCGGCATTGCGCGACCCGACGCAGCGTTGGTCAACAACATCGCACCAGCGCACCTGGAGCGCATGGACAACCTGCTGGGCGTGGCCGATACCAAGGCTGCGATTTATGACGCGCTTCCACCAGGTGGAGTTGCGGTGATCAATGCCGACGACGCATTCGCGCCGTATTTCGCCGAACGGGCGCACGGGCGCAGGCTGATTCGCTTCGGTCTCGAGGCCAGTGCCGACGTCAGCGCGCGCGATATCGTCATCGATGGTGGCGGTGCAAGCTTCGTCATCACCTGTGCTTTGGGTGAAACCGGGATCCGGATCGCGCTGCCTGGACGCCACAATGTCCGCAATGCGCTGGCCGCGGCGTCGTTGGCGCTGGGGCTGGGTGCTTCGCTGGAAGAAATCCGCGATGGCCTCGTCGATGCGCGGCCAGTCGCCGGCCGGCTGGTGCGGCATCACCTGGACAATGGTGCTGTATTGCTGGACGACAGCTATAACGCCAATCCCGGCTCCCTGAATGCAGCCATCGAGCTGTTGGCGACCGAAGCCGGCAGTTGGCTGGTGCTGGGCGACATGCGTGAACTGGGTGCCGACGCTCGCGCGTTGCACGCCGAAGCTGGCCGCCGGGCGAAAGCCGCCGGCATCAACCGCCTGTATACGCTCGGCCCCCTGAGCGTGGCCGCGTCGGAGGCTTTTGGCGAAGGCGCTCGTCACTTCGAAACCCACGAAGCACTGGCACAAGCGCTGCACGCCGACCTCGCAGGAACGCGCCTTGCGCGCGATCTCGGGTCGGACGAATCGGGCGCAAGGCGCGCTCTTACGGTTTTGGTGAAAGGTTCGCGCGGCAGCGCGATGGACCGGATCGTGCGCGCAATCCTCGAGCAGGAGGCTGGCGATGTTGCTTGAACTCACCCGCTGGCTGGAACAGCTCCAGGGCCACTTCGGGTTGTTTGCCTACCTGACGTTCCGCGGCATCCTGAGCGCGCTCACTGCGCTGGCGCTGTCGTTGTGGTGGGGACCGGCGATGATTCGCAAGCTGGCCCAGTTCAAGGGCCAACCCATCCGCCAGGACGGCCCGAAAACCCATTTCACCAAGGCCGGCACGCCGACCATGGGTGGCGCCCTGATCCTGCTGACGGTGATGGCGTCGGTACTGCTGTGGGGAGACCTGCGCAACCACTACGTGTGGACGGTGCTGCTGGTGATGCTCGCCTTCGGCGGCATTGGCTGGTACGACGACTGGATCAAGATCGTGCGTCGCGACCCGAACGGATTGAAGTCGCGCTGGAAGTACCTGTTGCAGTCGGTGGTTGGCCTCGCGGTGGGGTTGTACCTCTACTACAGCGCCGACATCCCGGCCGCGACCACCTTCTACATTCCATTCTTCAAGACCGTAGCCCTGCCGCTGGTCAGCGTCAGCTTTGTGTTCATTGCCTACCTGTGGGTGGTCGGGTTCTCCAACGCCGTCAACCTGACCGACGGCCTGGATGGCCTCGCGATCATGCCCACGGTGCTGGTGGCGTGCGCGCTAGGCGTATTCGCCTACGCCTCTGGACATGCGCAATTCGCTGGTTACCTGCAGATCCCGCGCATCCCCGGTGCCGGCGAACTGGTGATCATCTGCGCCGCGATTGCCGGCGCCGGACTCGGGTTCCTGTGGTTCAACACCTATCCGGCGATGGTGTTCATGGGTGATATCGGGGCGCTGGCGCTTGGCGCCGTGCTCGGCACCATCGCGGTGATCGTGCGCCAGGAATTGGTGCTGGTGGTGATGGGCGGCGTGTTCGTGATCGAAACCCTGTCGGTGATGATCCAGGTGGCGTCGTTCAAGCTCACCGGCAAACGCGTGTTCCGGATGGCGCCAATCCACCACCACTTCGAGCTCAAGGGTTGGCCGGAGCCGCGCGTGATCGTGCGTTTCTGGATCATCTCGGTGGTGCTGGTGCTGGTTGGCCTGGCGACGTTGAAGGTGCGCTGATGAGCGAATCCGCCGTCCGCCAAGCCACGCGACTGGACGCCATCGGCGGCCGCTACGATCCGTGGTTGCTGGGCGTCTCGCTGGCACTCGCCAGTTTTGGCGTGGTCATGGTCGCGTCCAGTTCCATTGCGATCGGCGAAGGCCTGGGCGTGGGGCCGTTCTACTTCCTCGAGAAGCACGCGATGTTCCTGGCAGGTGGCTTCGCGCTCGCAATCTGGGCCATGCGCACCGAGCTCAAGTCGATCGAGCAGTACGGGCAATGGCTGCTGCTTGCGTGCTTCGTGCTGCTGTTGCTGGTGTTCGTGCCCGGGATCGGCGTCAGCGTCAACGGCGCACGCCGATGGGTCAACCTGGGGATTTCCAACTTCCAGGTGGTGGAGGCGGTGAAGCTGCTGTACATCATCTGGCTCGCCAGCTACCTCAAGCGTTACAGCGAAGATGTCACTGCAACCTGGTCGGCGATGCTCAAGCCCTTGGGCGTTGCCTTGCTGTTGGTGATCCTGCTGATCCTGCAGCCCGACTTCGGATCCCTGTCACTGATCCTGGCCATCACCGCGGGGATGCTGGTGTTGGGGGGCGTCAACATGCCGAGGATGTTCGGGCCGGTGCTGGTCGGCCTACCGTTGCTGGCGATGGTGGCGATCGCCGAACCCTACCGCGTCCGTCGATTCACATCGTTCCTGGACCCGTGGGCGGACCCGTTCAACAGTGGCTACCAGTTGACCAATGCGCTGATGGCGGTTGGTCGCGGCGAGTGGTTTGGGGTTGGCCTTGGCGCCTCGGTGCAGAAGCTTGCGTACCTGCCCGAAGCGCATACCGATTTCATCCTGGCGGTGATTGCCGAGGAACTTGGCTTCGTCGGTGTGTGCTCGGTGATCCTCGCCTACGTGTTGCTGACCGGACGCGCATTCTGGATCGGCCTCCAATGCGTGGAAATGCGCCGCCACTTCGCCGGCTATTGCGCGTTTGGGATTGCGTTGTGGATGAGCCTGCAAAGCTTCGTTTCAATCGGAGTCAATCTCGGCTTGTTGCCGACCAAGGGCTTGACCTTGCCGATGATTTCCTCCGGCGGTTCCAGCCTGTTGATGACCTGCGCGGCGCTGGGCCTGCTGTTGCGGGTGAGCTACGAACTTGATC
This sequence comes from Luteimonas sp., assembly GCA_039914555.1. Taxonomy (GTDB): domain Bacteria; phylum Pseudomonadota; class Gammaproteobacteria; order Xanthomonadales; family Xanthomonadaceae; genus Cognatiluteimonas. Next base: position 10,714 of record JBDSOZ010000006.1, on the reverse strand, counting down.
GCGCACGCCGCCAGGTGGCACGCCTGCGCGGCGACACTTCCGCGCCCGCGGACGGCGCCAGCAATCCGCCGCCCGCCACCTCACAACCGGCGCCGACCGTTGCCGGCCGGGCCAGCGATCGCGGCAGCATTCGCGGTCGCACGCGGGTTGAACCGGTACTCGGCCAGCCGCTGCCGACCTCGTCGGGCTGGAATGGCTTGCGGAGGCGCTCATGAGTGCTTCGCGCCAACTTCGCGACGGCCCGGTGCTGATCCTCGCCGGCGGCACCGGTGGCCATATCTTCCCGGGCCTGTCGGTTGCTGCGGCATTGCGCGCACGCGGCGTGCCGGTGTCATGGCTCGGCGCCGACGAGGGCCTGGAAACCCGGCTGGTGCCGCAACATGGCATCGACATCGACACGATCGCAGTCAAGGGTTTGCGCGGCAAGGGCATCGTGACCCTGCTGGCGGCGCCGGTGCGGGTGTTGGCTGCAGTGCTGGCGGCGATGCGGGTGATCCGCGCGCGTGCGCCACGCGCAGTCGTCAGCTTCGGTGGTTATGCCGCTGGACCGGGTGGCATCGCGGCGCGCCTGCGCGGGGTGCCATTGCTGGTGCATGAGCAGAACCGCGCACCCGGGATGACCAACCGCGTGCTTGCACATTTTGCATGCCGGGTGCTGACCGGATTCCCGCAGACATTCCGCGCCATCGCTGCCGAGACCGTCGGCAATCCGGTGCGCAGCGAGATCACCGCGCTGCCGCCGCCCGGGCAACGATTTGCCGGGCGCACCGGTCCCGTGCGCCTGTTGGTGCTGGGCGGCAGCCAGGGTGCGCGCGCACTCAACGTGGCGGTACCGCAAGCATTGGCCACGCTCGATCCGCAGCTTGAGGTGCGCCACCAGTGCGGCGAGAAGATGCGCGAGGATGCCGAGTACGCCTATGCGCAAGCTGGTGTTGCCGCCAGTGTCGACCCCTTCATCGCCGACATGGCAGCGGCTTATGCGCACGCCGACCTGGTCGTGTGTCGTGCCGGCGCCTTGACCCTGGCCGAATTGTGCGCTGCTGGCGTCGGCAGCCTGCTGGTGCCGTTCCCGCAGGCCGTCGATGACCACCAGACCCGCAACGCCGAATACCTGGTTGAACGCGGTGCCGCCTTGCTGTTGCCGCAAGCCGAGAATCTGGTTGAAGCGTTGCGGTCGACGCTGGCGACACTGGTGGCGGATCCGGCGATGCGATTGCGCATGGCCGAAGCCGCGCGTGCGTTGGCGATCCCGGATGCTGCAGAGCGGGTTGCCGATGCGGTGATCGCGGCCAGCACCTGGCAGGAGGCCGCATGAACGACTCGCGCACGCGCCTGGCCAGCCGCGACCTCGCCCGCACCGGACTTGATGGTGGTGCCACCCGGGTCCACTTTGTCGGTATTGGTGGTGTCGGCATGAGCGGGATAGCGGAAGTGCTGTGCACGCTGGGCTATCGCGTGTCCGGCTCTGACAGTGCCGACAACGCAGTGACCCGGCGCCTGGCAACGTTGGGCGCGAACATCCACAAGGGACACGCTGCCGACAACGTGCGCGACGCCGATTGCGTGGTCGCCTCCAGTGCGATCAAGGCCGACAATCCCGAACTGGTGGAAGCGCGCGCGTTGCGGATCCCGCTGGTGCCGCGGGCCGAAATGCTGGCCGAGCTGATGCGCTTCCGCCGCGGCATCGCGGTGGCCGGCACCCATGGCAAAACCACCACGACCTCGTTGCTGGCCAGCGTGCTCGGCGAAGGCGGGCTCGACCCGACCTTCGTGATCGGTGGCAAGCTGCTTGCTGCCGGCGCCAATGCACGCCTGGGCGGTGGCGACTGGTTGGTGGCCGAGGCCGACGAAAGCGACGGCAGCTTCCTGCGCCTGAATCCGCTGGTCGCGATCATCACCAACATCGATGCCGATCACCTCGAGAACTACGGTGGCGACTTCGCCAACATGCAGGCCGCGTTCGCGGAGTTCCTGCACCGGCTGCCGTTCTATGGCCTGGCGGTGCTGTGCGTGGATGATCCGGAAGTCGCGGCCCTGGTCGCCAGCACCCCGCGCCACGTCATGACTTATGGGTTCGATGCCGGCGCCGACGTGCGCGCGGAAGACGTCAGCCAGGACGCAGGGCGGATGCGCTACACCCTGTGCCTGCCCGATGGTGCGCGGACCGCGGTGGAACTTGCCTTGCCTGGTCGCCACAACGTCCTCAATTCACTGGCCGCCGCTGCGGTCGGTTGGCAACTCGGCATCGATGCCGACGCGATTGCGCGTGCATTGCAGAAGTTCCAGGGAATCGGTCGCCGCTTCAACCTGCTGGCGACGCTGACCACGGCCAAGGGTGCGAAAGTGCAGTTGGTCGATGACTACGGTCATCATCCCAAGGAACTGGAAGCCGTGTTCGCTGCGGCCCGTGGGGGCTGGCCGGACCACCGCCTGGTGGTGGCATTCCAACCGCATCGCTACAGTCGCACCCGCGACCTGTTCGACGACTTTGCCAGCGTCCTGTCCGGCGTGGATGCGCTGGTGCTGACAGAGGTGTACCCGGCCGGCGAGGCGCCGATCGCAGGCGCTGACGCGCGTTCGCTGGCACGTGCGATCCGCGCCCGCGGTCGGGTCGACCCGGTCGTGGTCAACAGCGCCGGTGAACTTGCCGAAGTGTTGCCCGACATCCTCCAGGACGGCGATTTGCTGCTGGTGATGGGGGCGGGGGACATCGGCCACGCCGCACAGCAATTGGCGGAAAACGGGCTCGGGGGTGGTCATTGAACGCCCGCTCGCACTCGGCTGCGCTGCCGCCGTCGCGCTTCGACGATCCTGCCGTGTTCGGGCATGTCGCCGTGCTGATGGGCGGGACCAGCCCTGAGCGCGAGGTTTCGCTGGATTCCGGTCGCAACGTGCTGACCGCGTTGCGCGCGCGCGGCGTCCGTGCCGACGCGGTCGATGGCATTCCCAACCTGCAACGCGAGTTGCAGGACCGGCACTTCGATCGTGTGTTCAACATCCTGCATGGCAACAAGGGCGGTGGCGAAGACGGAACCCTGCAAGGCCTGCTGGAAGCCATGGCCGTGCCGTACACCGGCTCGGGCGTACTCGGCAGCGCGTTGTCGATGGACAAGATCCGCAGCAAGCAGGTCTGGTTGGCGCTGGGCTTGCCCACGCCGCGTTACGTGCGCCTGGCGCGCGGCGGCGACGTGCATGCGGCCGCGCGTGAGCTGGGCTTGCCGGTGATCGTGAAGCCGGCAAGTGAAGGCTCGAGCGTCGGCGTCAGCCGTGTGCACGACGAAGCGGGCCTGGACGAAGCGGTGGCATTGGCCGCCAACTATCCCGGCGAGTTGCTGGTCGAGCAGCTGATCGAAGGCGGTGAGTACACCATCGGCGTGCTTGACGGCCAAGCGCTGGCGAGCGTCCGGATCGTGCCCAAGGCTGGCTGGTACGACTACAACGCCAAGTACGTCGCCGAAGACACCCAATACATCTGCCCCGGCCTGGACCCCGGCGGCGAGGCCGAAGCGCGTGACCAGGCCGAACGCGCGTTTGCAGCGCTCGACCTGCGTGGCTGGGCGCGGGTCGACTTCATGCGCGACAGCGACGGACGCAACTGGCTGCTCGAAGCCAATACCGCGCCGGGCATGACCAGTCATTCATTGATGCCCAAGTCGGCGGCCGCGTTCGGCTTGTCATTCGAAGACCTGTGTTGGCGGATCCTGGAAACCAGCATTGCCGCCGAAAGCCTGGAGGCCGGCGCATGAACGCCATGCTCCGCATCGCAGCCTGGACCCTCGCGCTGGCGCTGGTATTGCTGCCGGTGGTGGCCCTGGTCAATGGCTGGATCGGCGCCCAACGCTGGCCGCTGCGGACCTTGCGGGTCCAGGGCGAGCTCCAGCGCGTTGACCCGGCGCGCTTGCAACAGGTGCTGTTGCCGTTCGCCGAGCGTGGTTTCTTCGCAGTGCGCCTGGACCAGGCCCAGGCCGCAGTTGCCAAGCTGCCGTGGGTTGATCACGCCGAAGTGCGCAAGCGCTGGCCCGACATCCTCGAGGTTCGGGTGATCGAGCATCGCCCGTTCGCGCGCTGGGGCGATGGCCGGCTGTTGTCCGAGGAAGGCCAGCTGTTCCCCGCCAAGGGCATCGCGGTGCCGGCATCGTTGCCGCGGCTCGATGGACCCGATGGCCATGAGGCGGCGGTCATGGCCTTGTACGGCGAAAGCCGCGAACTGTTTGCGGCCGCCGGAATCGACGTTCGCGAACTTGCACTCGACCGTCGTGGCAGCTGGTCGCTGCGCTTGTCCGACGGCATTGACGTGGTTGTCGGCAGCCGCGAAGCGCGCCTGCGGCTGGGACGTTTCGCGCGGCTGCTCCCGCAATTGCTGGCCCCGAAGCGCAGCGATTCGCTGTTGCGCGCGGACCTTCGTTACACCAATGGATTTGCACTCACCTGGGGGGAACCCGCACAACCATGAACCGTAAAGGCGACAAGGCCCTGATCGTCGGCCTCGATATCGGCACCTCCAAGGTGGTGGCGCTGGTGGGCGAGTTTTCGCCGGGCAACCCGATCGAGGTCATCGGCATCGGCTCGCATGAGTCGCGCGGACTCAAGCGCGGGGTGGTGGTGGACATCGAGTCCACCGTGCAGTCGATCCAGCGCGCAATCGAGGAGGCCGAACTGATGGCCGGTTGCGAAATCAGCTCGGTCTACGCATCGATTTCGGGCAACCACATGCAATGCCGGAACTCGCCCGGGATCGTTCCGATCCGCGACGGCGAGGTGACCTGGTCAGATCTCGACCGGGTGCTCGAGGCCGCCAAGGCGGTCGCGATCCCGGCCGACCAGAAGATCCTGCATGCGATCCCGCGCGAATACGTCCTCGACGACTCGCAGGATGGCATCCGCAATCCGGTCGGCATGACCGGCGTGCGCCTGGAAGTGCGTGCGCACCTGGTGGTGTGCGCGCAGTCGGCCGCCGCCAACGTCAGCCGCTGCGTGGAGCGCTGCGGCTTGCAGGTCGACGACCTGATCCTGTCGCCATTGGCGTCGGCCACCGCGGTGCTGACCGCCGATGAACGCGAACTGGGCGTGGTACTGGTCGACATCGGCGCCGGCACCACCGACCTGGCGGTGTTCGTGCAAGGTGCGATCAGCCACACCGCGTCGTTGCCGATCGCTGGTGACCACGTCACCAACGACATCGCGCACATGTTGCGCACGCCAACTCCGGAAGCCGAGCAGATCAAGGTGCGTTACGCCTGCGCGCTGGCGCAGCTGGCTACGGCCGAAGAAAGCATCCAGGTCCCCAGCGTTGGCGACCGCCCACCGCGGCGCTTGCCGCGCCATTCGCTGGCGCAGGCCGTGCAGGGCCGCTACGAAGAAATCTTCGAGATGGTGCAGGCCGAACTGCGCCGTTCCGGCTTCGAGGAGTTGGTGCGCGCCGGCATGGTGCTCACCGGTGGCGCTTCGAAGATGGAAGGCGTGGTCGAGCTGGCCGAGGAAATGCTGCAGATGCCGGTACGCGTCGGCATTCCGCAACACGTCACTGGCCTGGGCGAAGTGGTCAACAACCCGGTGCATGCCACCGGGGTCGGGCTGCTGCTGATGGGCAGCCAGATCGAGCACCCGCGCCACCCGGTGATCCGCGCCGGGCGCGCCGGAAGTTTCCTCAACCGGTTGAAGAACTGGTACCGGGGGGAATTCTGATGATCCGACGACGAAGACGAAAACCGATAGCAGCAGCAACCTCCCCGAACGCATTGCAAAATTTCAAATCAAGAGGACATGGTCATGGCGCACTTTGAACTGGTTGAGAAAATGGCCCCGAACGCCGTCATCAAGGTGGTGGGCGTGGGCGGCGGCGGCGGTAACGCCGTGGCGCACATGGTCAGCAGCAGCGTCGACGGGGTGGAATTCATCACCGCCAACACCGATGCACAGGCAATCAAGAACTGTGGCGCGAAGTTGCAGCTGCAGCTTGGCGGCAACGTCACCAAGGGCCTGGGTGCAGGCGCCAATCCGGAGGTCGGCCGCCAGGCCGCGCTGGAGGATCGCGAGAAAATCATGGACGCACTGCAGGGCGCCGACATGGTGTTCATCACCGCCGGCATGGGTGGTGGTACCGGCACGGGCGCGGCACCGGTGGTCGCGCAGCTTGCCAAGGAGATGGGGATCCTCACCGTCGCCGTGGTCACCAAGCCTTTCCCGTTCGAAGGTCGCCGGCGCATGCAGGTGGCACTCAAGGGCATCGAAGACCTGTCGCAGCACTGCGATTCGCTGATCACGATCCCGAACGAAAAGCTGATCACCGTGTTGGGTCGCAACGCGACCATGATCCAGGCGTTCCGTGCCGCCAACGATGTGCTGCTCGGCGCCGTGCAGGGCATTGCCGACCTGATCGTGCGTCCGGGCCTGATCAACGTCGACTTCGCCGACGTGCGCACCGTGATGTCCGAGATGGGCCTGGCGATGATGGGCACCGGCCACGCCCGCGGCGACGACCGTGCACAGGCGGCAGCCGAGGCCGCGATCCAGAACCCGTTGCTCGACGACGTCAACCTCGCCGGCGCCAACGGCATCCTGGTCAATATCACCGCCGGTCCAGACTTCACCATGGCCGAGTTCGATGAAGTCGGTCGCACGATCGAGGGTTTTGCGGCCGAGGATGCCACCGTGGTCATCGGCACCGTGCTCGACCCGGACATGCAGGACGATGTCCGTGTCACCGTGGTGGCCACCGGGCTCAACCGCGCGGTTTCACGCCAGGCCCTGCCGCGCAGCGGCGAGGACATGAGCCGCGAGCCGCGTCGCCCGCAGGTGCAGCTGATCCATACCCAGGGCAAGCGCGATGGCACCACCGGCATGCTGATCGACGACGTTGCCGATCCGTACACCCCCGGCCACGGCATCGCCTCGGCGTTGCGTGGGCGCAGCCCTGGCACTGGCAGCGGCGAGGCCGCGTCCGCGGCTCCGGCGGTGGCCGATTTCGGCAACGACAGCAGCAGCTACCTCGATATCCCGGCGTTCCTGCGGCGCCAGGCTGACTGAGTCGTCCGCCACTCCAGCGCGCGCGAGGCGCGCTCCTACGCCCCGTAGGAGCGCGCCTTGGGCGCGATCCCCGCCCCTCCAGGATTCGCTTCCATTCAGGTTCAGCTGGCCCGGTGGTAATCTTCCCGATCTGATGCTCGCCCAGCGCACCCTCAAGAACGTGATCCGCGCCACCGGCGTCGGCCTGCACAGTGGCGAAAAGGTCTACCTGACCCTGCGTCCGGCGGCGGTCGACACCGGCATCGTGTTCCGTCGCGTTGACCTGGAACCGGTGGCCGAGATTCCGGCCAAAGCCGGACTGGTCACCGAGACCATGCTTTGCACCGGACTGTCGCGCGGCGCGGGCAAGGTGTTGACGGTCGAACATCTGATGTCGGCTTTCGCCGGCCTCGGCATCGACAACGCCTACGTCGACTTGTCCGCGGCCGAAGTACCAATCATGGATGGTTCCGCCGGCCCCTTCGTGTTCCTGCTGCAATCGGCGGGGCTGGTCGAGCAGTCGTCACCCAAGCGCTTCATCCGCATCCTGCGGCCGGTCGAAGTCAGCGACGGCGACAAGCTCGCCCGCTTCGTGCCGTACAACGGTTTCAAGCTGGATTTCCAGGTCGATTTCCAGCACCCGGCGATTCCCGCGGCGCAGTCGCGCGCAGTGGTGGAATTTTCCAGCGACGCTTACATCCGCGAGGTGAGTCGCGCGCGCACCTTCGGCTTCATGCGCGACCTGGAATTCATGCGCGAGCGCAATCTCGGGCTTGGCGGCTCGATGGACAACGCCATCGTGCTGGACGAATTCAGGGTGCTGAACGACGACGGCCTGCGCTACGCCGACGAGTTCGTGCGCCACAAGATCCTGGATGCGGTTGGCGATCTGTACCTGGCCGGCCATCCGATCATTGGCGCCTATGAGGCGCGCAAATCCGGCCACGCCCTCAACAACAAGCTGGTCCGGGCCTTGTTGGCCGACCAGGCCGCCTGGGAAGAGGTCAGCTTCCCGCAGGCCGCCGAGGCGCCCGCGGCGTACCACGGCCCCGCGCTGCCCGCGTAGGTGCAGCCCAGTTGGTTAACTAAAAGTTAACAAATTCAGGCCGCTATTTAACGTTTCACATAGCCTTGACGGTTAGGATTCGCCCTTCGCCTCATCTCCCAGGGACGCCAGTGCGGCCTGCAACGCTTCGCGCGTCGCTGCCGACAACGGGATGGGGCGGCGCGTGGCGGGAGGAACCGGCCACAGCGGCGCTGTTGCGGTCTTGACCACGACCTCGTCGCACTGCAGCCCGATGGAGCGGGCGGCGTCGAGGAGTTCGGCTGAAGCCAGGCGCATCCGCGCCCGCCACACCGGTGAATCGACGAGGAACACCAGCTTGCCGGCGTCCACGTTCGCAAACCTTGCGTGCGCGGCCAACGCCACTGGCAGGAGGGGACGCAGTCGCTGCTCCAGCGCGTCGAGCCACAAGGCGCGGCGGAGCGGATCGGCATGGCTTCCCGCGAGCAGCGCATCGAGCGCCTCGCGCGGCGGGGCTGAACGGGAATGGGACATCGCATGACTCTACACAACCTGCTGCGCGACCAAGTGCACGCGCTCCTCGGCCACCTGAGGATGCGGATCATCCTGGCTTCCAGGCATGCCATCCAGTGCGCGGGGCGCAAGCCGGCGGTTGCCGTGGTGGTCGTGCTGGTCGCGGGCGTCGCGCTCGGCGCGGGGATCCGCTCCGGGGTCGGCGTTGCCCAGTTGCAGTGGCTGCAACAGCACAACGCACAACAGAATGCCGAACTCGCCCGGGTGCAAGCCCAGGCGCAGCGCGACACCAATGCGATGGCCGCGCGCCTGGCCGAATTGCAGGCCCAGGCCAACCGCCTCAACGCCTTGGGCGAACGCCTGGCCCAGGCCGGCGACTTTGACGACGGCGAGTTCGATTTCGATGCCCCGGTGGGTATCGGTGGTGCCGGTCCGGTCAGCGACATGCCTGCACCGGAGCTGCGCACCGGCATGGACAAGCTCGGCACGCGCCTGGACGCCGCCGGCTCGCAGTTGTCGGTGCTTGAATCTCTGCTGTTCAACCAGAAGCTCGACCGCGACGCGACCCCGTCGCGCACCCCGGTCGCCAACAGCTTCATCACCTCCGGGTTCGGTCGTCGCGCCGATCCGTTTGGCGGCGGCGGCGAGTACCACAAGGGCATCGACTTCCACGCCCGCGTCGGCGACCCCGTGGATGCGGTGGCCGACGGCGTGGTCAGCTACTCAGGGGTACGTTCCGGTTACGGCAACGTGGTCGAGATTGACCATGGCAACGGTTACGTGACCCGTTATGCGCACAACTCGCGGCTGCTGGTAAAGGTCGGTGACCTGGTCCGCGCCGGACAGCAGGTGGCGCGCGCTGGTTCCACCGGTCGCTCCACCGGCGCGCACGTGCATTTCGAGGTCTGGGACCACGGCCGGGTCGTGGACCCCCGCAAATTCCTGTAGGAGCGGCGCCCGCTCCCGCGGGGTTGATTTCGCCCGGCGCGCCTCCACGATACAATCCACAGTTGCCATGAAAGGGGCGCCTCGCGCCCTTTTTCGTTTCCGGGGCAATCCCTGATCAGGGCTTCCCGGCACACCATTCGGATACACCATGTTCAATCGCTTGCTTACCAGCATCTTCGGCAGCCGCAACGAACGCCTGCTCAAGCAACTCGGCGCCATCGTCAAGAAAATCAACGCGCTTGAGCCACAGATGCAGGCACTCAGCGACGAGCAGCTGCAGGCCAAGACCCCCGAGTTCAAGCAGCGCATCGCCAACGGCGAAACCCTGGACAAGATCCTGCCCGAGGCGTTTGCGGTCTGCCGTGAAGCCAGCGTCCGGGTGCTGGGCATGCGCCACTACGACGTGCAGCTGGTTGGCGGCATGGTGTTGCACATGGGCAAGATCGCCGAGATGCGCACCGGCGAGGGCAAGACCCTGGTCGGCACCTTGCCGACCTACCTCAATGCACTGTCCGGCAAGGGCGTGCACGTGGTCACGGTCAACGATTACCTGGCGCGTCGCGACGCGGCCTGGATGGGCAAGGTTTACACCTGGTTGGGCCTGACGGTCGGCGTGGTGTATCCGGGCATGCAGCATGCCGACAAGCACGAGGCCTATGGCGCCGACATCACCTACGCCACCAACAACGAAATCGGTTTCGACTACCTGCGCGACAACATGGCGTTGTCCAGGCAGGACCGTTTCCAGCGCGGCCTCAATTTTGCGATCGTGGATGAAGTCGACTCCATCCTGATCGATGAAGCACGCACCCCGCTGATCATTTCCGGCCCCGCTGACGACTCCCCGGATCTGTACATCAAGGTTGACCAGATCGTCCCGCACCTCAGCCGGCAGAAGGAAGAAGAAGGCGAGGGCGACTACTGGGTCGACGAGAAAGGCAAGCAGGTGCACCTGTCCGAGGCCGGCCAGGAAAAGGCCGAAGGCCTGCTGCGCGAGGCCGGAATCCTCGGCGACGACGACAGCCTGTACGCCAGCCAGAACATCCACGTCGTCCACCACCTCAACGCGGCGTTGCGCGCGCACGGCATTTACCAGCTTGATGTCGACTACATCGTGCGCGATGGCGAAGTCATCATCGTCGACGAGTTCACCGGTCGCACCCTGGCCGGGCGTCGCTGGTCCGATGGCCTGCACCAGGCGGTCGAAGCCAAGGAACGGGTCAA
>JBDSOZ010000004.1:0-4300 GCA_039914555.1 Luteimonas sp. | reverse complement strand
TGTGGTCCGACAACCCGGCCCAGTTCGTGATCAACGCGATGGCACCGGCCGAAGTGCAGTCGATCATCGTGGATGAAGAGAAACACTCGATGGACCTCGCGGTCGCCGAAGACAAACTGGCACAGGCGATTGGTCGTGGCGGCCAGAACGTGCGCCTTGCCAGCCGACTGTCGGGGTGGCAGCTCAATGTCATGACCCAGGACCAGGTCACCGCCAAGTCCGAAGCCGAGTTGGCAGCCGCCAAGGCGCTGTTCCAGGACAAGCTCGAAGTCGACGAGGAAATCGCCGACATCCTGGTCGCGGAAGGGTTCAGCACCGTCGAGGAAGTGGCCTATGTGCCGGTCGGCGAACTGTTGGCTGTCGAGGGCTTTGACGAGGACATCGTCGAGGAATTGCGCTCGCGTGCCCGCGATGCACTCCTCAACGACGCCCTGGCGGTGGAAGAGGAGCTCGACGAGCACCAGCCGGCCGAGGATTTGTTGCAGCTGGCCGGCATGGATGAGGAAACCGCCTTTGCGCTGGCTGCGCAGGGGATCCGCACGGCCGATGACCTGGGCGAGTTGGGTGCTGACGAAGTCGCCGAGTTCGGCATCGAAGGCCTGGACGAGGCGCGCGCAGGCGCGCTGATCCTGGCCGCCCGCGCCGAGGAAATTGCCCGTCTGGAGCGCGAGGCCTGATCGCCGCTCGATCCTGAGTAGAATCGCACTCTCCAACAGCCCCGTGGTCCGCCATGGGGCGCAAGGAAACGAAATCCGAATGACGCAGCAAACCACCATCCGAAAACTGGCCGAACTGGTGAACAAGCCGGTTGACAAACTGCTGGAGCAGTTGGCGGAAGCCGACATGCACTTCGACGGTCCCGACCAGGTCGTCACCAGCAAGGAGAAGGTCAAGCTGCTCGGCTTCCTCAAGCGTGCCCACGGCAAGGACGAGAGCGTCGCCGAGGAAGTCGCCGCGCCCAAGAAAATGGTGCTGAGCCGCAGTCGCAAGCAGGAACTCACCGTCGGCGGCGGCAAGAATCGGAATACCGTCGAAGTTGTCGTGCGCAAGAAGGTCATGCTGGTCAAGGCCGCCGAAGGCACTGTGGACGAGCCGGCTGCTGCCACCGCGTCCGCGCCGACCGACGAGCGCACCGAGATCCTGCGCAAGCTGGAAGAGTCGCGCCAACGCAATCTTTCCGAGCAACAGCGGTTGGCGGAAGCCGACCAGCGCCGGGTCGAAGCCGAGGAAAAGGAAAAGCGTCGCCAGGCCGAAGCAGAAGCGGCCCGGGTTGCCGCCGTGGCAGCGGCTGCGCCGGTGGCCGAGGAAGATCCTGCGCGCAAGGTCCATGGCCACGGACATCCGAAGCCTGCGGCACCGCGTGCCGAAGACAAGGGCACGCACAAGCACAAGACCCGCGGTTCGCACGCGATGGTGTCGGGGGTCGAAGACGACGACCGCACCAGTCGCTTCGCCGGGCAGATGCACCTCAGCGCCGCCGACCGCGCACGTCGCACCACCGGTCGTGGCAGCAAGCCCAGCAAGCCGACCAGCCGCCGCCACGCCGAACAGTCACGGTCGGGCACCGGCTTCACCCGCCCAACCGCGCCAATCGTGCGCGAGATCGCCATCGGCGATGCGATTACCGTGGCTGACCTGGCGCAGAAACTCGCGCTCAAGGGCGGAGACGTGGTCAAGGCGCTGTTCAAGATGGGGGTCATGGCCACCATCACCCAGTCGATCGACCATGACACCGCCGTGCTGGTGGTCGAGGAGCTTGGCCACACCGCGGTGCATGCGGACGCAGGCGACGCCGAGTCCGAACTGTTGGCGCGCATTGGCGAGACCCAGGGCGAAACGTCGCCGCGTCCGCCGGTCGTGACCATCATGGGCCACGTCGACCACGGCAAGACCTCGTTGCTGGACTACATCCGCACGACCAAGGTTGCTTCGGGCGAGGCTGGGGGAATCACCCAGCACATCGGCGCGTACCACGTGGTCACGCCCAAGGGCACGATCAGTTTCCTCGATACTCCCGGCCATGCCGCGTTCTCGCAGATGCGTGCGCGCGGCGCCAAGCTCACCGACATCGTGGTGCTGGTGGTTGCGGCAGACGATGGCGTGATGCCGCAGACCATTGAAGCGGTCCAGCACGCCAAGGCGGCTGGGGTGCCCTTGATCATCGCGATCAACAAGGTCGACAAGTCGGACGCGGATCCGTTGCGGGTCAAGAACGAATTGCTGGGCCAGGATGTGGTTGCCGAGGACTTTGGCGGTGACACCCAGATGGTCGAACTTTCGGCCAAGACCGGGCAAGGCGTCGATGTCCTGCTGGATGCGATTTCGCTGCAGGCTGAGGTGCTCGAACTGCGCGCAGTGGCCGACGGCCGTGCCGCCGGCGTGGTGATCGAATCCTCGCTGGACAAGGGCCGCGGCCCGGTTGCGACCGTGCTGGTGCAGCAGGGCCTGTTGGCCAAGGGCGACTACCTGGTGTGCGGCGTGCAATACGGCCGCGTTCGCGCACTGTTCGACGAGAGTGGCGCCCAGGTACAGGACGCCGGTCCGTCGATCCCGGTGCAGGTGCTTGGCCTGTCGGGCGTGCCCGACGCGGGTGACGACTTCGTGGTGGTCGCCGATGAGCGCCTGGCCAAGGACGTGGCCCAGCAGCGCGATGCCAAGCGCCGCGAAACCAGGCTGGTCAGCCAGGCCGGCAACCGCATGGAAGACATCATGGCGCAGATGGGCGAGGGTGCCTCGCAGCTGAGCCTGCCATTGATCATCAAGGCCGACGTGCAGGGTTCGGTCCAGGCGCTGCGCGAAGCCCTGACGGGCCTGTCCAACGACCAGATCCGGATCAACGTGATCGGCTCCGGCGTCGGTGGCATCACCGAGTCCGATGCCCAGCTTGCCGCGACCTCCAAGGCCACCGTCATCGGTTTCAACGTCCGCGCCGATGCGTCGGCACGCAAGGTGATCGAGACCACCGGCGTCGACCTGCGCTACTTCTCGATCATCTACGACGTGATCGACCAGGTGAAGCAGGTTGCCTCGGGCATCCTCGGGGTCGAGATCCGCGAAGAAATCATCGGTACCGCCGAGGTCCGCGATGTATTCCGCAGCTCCAAGTTCGGCGCGGTTGCCGGTTGCATGGTGATCGAAGGCGTGGTCAAGCGGAACAAGCCGATCCGGGTGCTGCGCGACAGCGTGGTGGTGTTCGAGGGCGAACTCGAATCGCTGCGGCGTTTCAAGGAAAATGTCGACGAAGTACGCGTCAATACCGAATGCGGCATCGGCGTCAAGGCTTACAACGACGTCAAGCCGGGAGACCATATCGAGTGCTTCGAGCGCATCGAAGTGCAGAGGACGCTGTAGGGATGGCGGATTGACCAAATCATTCACCCGCACCGACCGCGTGTCGGCCCAGCTTCGCCGCGAGCTGGGCACGCTGGTGCATGCCGCCACGCGCGAACACGGGTTGCCATCGACCAGCGTCTCCGACGTCGAGGTCACGCGCGACATGGCGCATGCCAAGGTGTTCGTGACGGTGTTGCAGGCCGAACGGGCGAAGGAAGCCGTCAAGGCCTTGAAGGCGCTCGCGCCCGAACTGCGCTACCAGCTCGCGCGCGCAGTCAAGATGCGCCACGTGCCAGAGCTGCATTTCCATTACGACGAATCGCTGGACCGCGGGGAGCGCATCGACAACCTGTTGCGCGACGCGGCGACGGAAGACGACGGCACCTAGGGCTGGCCGCGTGAGCCGCTTGCCGCGCACGATCTTCCGCAGCCTCGACGGCATCCTGCTGTTCGACAAGCCCCAGGGGCTCAGTTCCAACCAGGCGCTGCAACGCGTGCGCCACCTGTTCCGGGCCGAAAAAGCCGGACATACCGGCAGCCTGGATCCCCTGGCCACCGGATTGCTGCCGGTTTGCTTTGGCGAGGCCACCAAGATCGCCGGTGGCCTGCTGGGCGCCCGCAAGGCCTACGACACCGTCGCCCGGCTCGGCACCGTGACCGATACCGATGATGCCGAAGGCCAGCCACTGCAGCAGCGGCCCGTCCCCGAACTGACGATCAAACGCATCGATGCGGCACTGGCCACGCTGACCGGACGTATCCAGCAGCGCCCGCCTATCTACTCGGCACTCAAGCGTGGCGGCGAGCCGCTGTATGCAAAAGCGCGGCGCGGCGAGCAGGTCGATGTCGAGGCACGCGAGGTGGAGGTGCACCTGTTCGAACTGCAATCTGCCGCGGACCTGCTGGATGGGCTGCGCGGTGGCGATGCACCACCACAATTGCGGCTGCACGTGGAATGCGGATCGGG
>JBDSOZ010000187.1:0-2629 GCA_039914555.1 Luteimonas sp. | reverse complement strand
ATCGAACGCAGCTTGTTCCTGGTGTTCTTCGCCATTTTCATCGGGATCGCCGCTTTGGTTGCGGCCGTGGACGGACCCAGTGTCGAGGGCCAGCGCAAGGGCATGGTGATGGCGATGGTGCTGGCCTTCCCGGTGTTCATTTTCTGGAGCGGCTGGGCGTCGCGGATGTTGGTGTTGCTGCTGCATGCGCGCAATTTGCGGATCCCGGGCCTGCCCGCTGAGGTACGCAACGCGTTGCTGGCAATGGCCACGATCACCATAGTGGTGCCGGCCGTCGCCTGCATTGGATTCGGCGGACAGCCGGGCGTGGTACTCGCGGTGCTGGTGTTGGCCGCCGCAGGCGGGATGCTGATGGCCATGTTGCCGCGCGGGATCGCGCCACTGATTGGCTTTGGTCCGCTGGTACTGAGCCAGGTCGCGCGCCTGCGCCCCGACGGTCTTCCGCTGTCGACAGTGCTTCCTGTCACGGCGGTTGCCCTGTTGCTGATCGTCGCGTGGCGCGGCCGCTCGCTCGCGCGTGCACCTGTCGTGGGCGACACCGCCGACTGGAGCCAGCCGATGTTGTTCGCAACGGCTGCGCGCGGCTCGTTCTGGGTCGGGCGTGATTTGCTCGACTCACGATCGCAGCTGGCGTCGTTGCCGGGCTGGGCCCGACATGTTTCCAGTGTCGACAAGCTGGGGCCGCGCGCGCCATTGCGTTCCTTGCGGACGCTGTTGGGCGGCGCGTTCGCGCCATTGCAAGGGCGCCAATGGCTGCTATCAACCGTCGGTTGGTCGGTCGGCTTGGTGTTCGTGTGGTTCTACGTGGGCCGTGATCCAGGCGCCGGCGCGAGCCTGTTGTCTTTCAGCCTGGTCGGCGGTGCGGCACTGCTGCTGGCTCCACTGCCCATGCGATTGCAAGCCCTGCAGCGCGATCACGCCGGCGAACTGTGTGAGGCGGCGTTGCTTCCGGGCTGGGGGGATGCAACGGCTACCCATGCCTTGATGCTGCGCGCCGTGATGCGGGTTTATGCGGCGTGGTTGCTTGGGTTCACGGCATGGATGCTCGGTGTCGCGCTGTATTTCCATCGCGTCGCGGCGCTACCGCTGCTGCTGATGGCGATCGTGGGCATAGCCGTTGTTGGCACCGCCGCCTGGATGCGCCCGCTATCGGGAAAGCCCTGGATGCCGGGTGTGTGGTCGGGTGCCCTTGCGATCATCGTCGGAGCAATCTTGGTCGCCGTCACCATGATCGATCTCTCGGCCGATCACTCCATGGTCAAAGCGATGGTGGCGTGGGCCGTGATGATCGTTGCGGCCGGCGTGAGTGCCGGCCGCTCGTTGCGGCGATACCGGGCGCGGCCACATCCGTTTTTGATGGAGTGAGTGCAATCGCGCGCAAGGCGCGCTCCTACAGGGTGGCGAGGAGCGTGTTGAAGGTGGGGCTGGGGCGCATGGCGGCGGACATCCTGGCGATATCGGGGCGGTAGTAGCCGCCGATGTCGACCTGCTTGCCCTGCGCGGCAACGAGTTCGCCAACAATCTTCGCTTCACTGTCCGCCAGTGCGCGGGCCAGCGGTGCAAAGCGCGCCTTCAATTCGGCATCCTGGTCCTGCGCAGCCAGCGCCTGCGCCCAGTACAAGGCGAGGAAGAAGTGGCTGCCGCGATTGTCGATGCCGCCCAACTTGCGCGAGGGCGACTTGTCGTTGTCCAGGAACTGCGCATTGGCGTTGTCCAGTGCATCGGCCAGCACCTTGGCGCCTGCGTTGCCGGTGGTCTGTGCCAGGTGTTCGAGTGACGCGGCAAGCGCCAGGAATTCGCCCAGCGAATCCCAGCGCAGGTAATCCTCGGCCAGGAACTGCTGCACGTGCTTGGGCGCCGAACCACCGGCACCGGTCTCGAACAGTCCGCCGCCCGCCATCAGCGGCACGACCGAAAGCATCTTGGCGCTGGTACCCAGTTCCATGATCGGGAACAGGTCGGTGAGGTAGTCGCGCAGGACATTTCCCGTCACCGAGATCGTGTCCTGGCCCTTGCGGATGCGCGCCAGCGAGAACTTCATCGCGTCTTCCGGCGCCAGGATCCGGATGTCGAGGCCGCTGGTGTCGTGATCCTTGAGGTAACGCTCGACCTTGGCGATCAACTGGGCGTCGTGCGCACGCGCCGGATCCAGCCAGAACACCGCCGGCGTTGCCGACAGGCGCGCGCGGGTCACCGCCAGCTTCACCCAGTCCTGGATCGGTGCGTCCTTGGCCTGGCACATGCGCCAGATGTCACCGGCTGCGACCGTGTGCTGCATCAGCACCGTGCCGGCGTCGTCGACCACCCGCATGCTGCCGTCCTGCGCCACCTGGAAGGTTTTGTCGTGGGAGCCGTATTCCTCGGCTTTCTGCGCCATCAAGCCGACATTGGGCACGCTGCCCATGGTCGCCGGATCGAATGCGCCATGTGCCTTGCAGTCGTCGATGACCACCTGGTAGATGCCGGCGTAACTGCGGTCGGGGATCACTGCCTTGGTGTCCTGCAGTTCGCCCTTGGCATTCCACATGCGGCCGGAGTCGCGGATCATCGCCGGCATCGAGGCGTCGACGATCACGTCGCTGGGCACGTGCAGGTTGGTGATGCCCTTGTCCGAGTTGACCATCGCCAG
>JBDSOZ010000199.1:0-3814 GCA_039914555.1 Luteimonas sp. | reverse complement strand
CAGCAACTTCAATCTGGCTTGGCGGCGTGCAGCGGGGATCCTGGATTCCGAAGCGGCCATGGATGGCCGCGGCCGCGACCTCAGTCAGGATGACTGGAGGGAGCGGCGGGGCCATGGTCCCCGCTGCGCGGCGCCCCGGCCGAAGATGCGGCCGTTGGCGCTTATCGCGCGCAAGGCGCGCTCCTACGCGTTGGGGTGGGGTTGGAGCATCGCGCGCAGGGCGCGCTCCTACTGGTTGGCGGGGCTGGGTCGGAGGCGGTCGCGTACAATGCGGTTCCGTTGAAAACATCGCCGCTTCCAGTGAAAACACCGCTCCGCGCCCTGGTCCGCACACTTGTCGAACAGGGTATCGAGACCCTGCGCGCGCGCGGCACCTTGCCTGCCGACCTTGAAATCCCCGCGTTCGTGATCGAGCGCCCCAAGGATCGCAGCCACGGCGACTTCTCCAGCAACGTCGCGATGCTGCTGGCCAAACCGGCGAAGTCCAACCCGCGTGCGATTGCCCAGGCGCTGGTCGAGGCGATGCCGTCCAACGCCACCGTCGCCAAGGTTGAAATCGCAGGCCCCGGATTCCTGAACTTCCGGCTCACCGAAGCCGCCTGGCGGGACCAACTGCGCAGCCTGCTGGACCAGGGCGCGGCATACGGCCGCAACGACTCCGGGCGTGGCCGTTGCGCCGGCGTCGAGTACGTCAGTGCCAACCCGACCGGGCCGCTGCACGTTGGCCACGGCCGCGCCGCAGTGATCGGCGACTGCATTGCGCGCGTGCTTGCCGCCAACGGTTGGAGCGTGAAGCGCGAGTTCTACTACAACGATGCCGGCGCCCAGATCGACAAGCTGGCCAAATCGGTGCAGGCGCGCGCACTGGGCAAGGCCCCGGATGACGCCGGCTGGCCAGAAGACGGTTATCGCGGCGACTACATTGCCGACGTTGCCCAAGCTTACCTGCGTGGCGACACCGTCTCGCTGGACGACGCTGGCTCCACGGCCCAGGGCATCACCGGTGCGAAAAACCCGCACGATCTCGACGCAATCCGCGAATTCTCGGTGGCGTGGTTGCGCCGCGAGCAGAACGCCGATCTGGCTGCCTATGGCGTGGCCTTCGACGTGTACTTCCTGGAGTCCTCGTTGTACGCCGATGGCAAGGTCGAGGAGACCGTGCGCGAGCTGGTGTCCCATGGCCACACCTATGAGGAAGGCGGTGCGCTGTGGCTGCGCAGCACCGAGTTTGGCGACGACAAGGACCGGGTCATGCGCAAGTCCGACGGCAGTTACACCTACTTCGTGCCGGACGTGGCCTATCACCTGTCGAAGTGGCAGCGCGGCTACCAGCGCGCCATCACCGAGCTTGGCGCCGACCACCACGGCAGTCTTGCCAGGGTCAGGGCTGGTCTGCAGGCGCTGGATTGCGGCATCCCCTTAAGCTGGCCCGAGTACGTGCTGCACCAGATGGTGACGGTGATGCGCGGCGGGGAGGAAGTGAAACTCTCCAAGCGTGCAGGCAGTTACCTGACTTTGCGCGATCTCGTCGACGAGGCTGGCCGCGATGCAACGCGCTGGTTCCTGCTGGCGCGCAAACCCGATTCGCAACTCACCTTCGACATCGACCTGGCGCGTTCGCAATCGCTCGACAACCCGGTGTACTACGTGCAGTTGTCGCACGCGCGCATCTGCGGCCTGTGGCGACAACTGCGCGAACGCGGCCTCGACTACGACGCTGCGCGCGGCCTGTCGCAACCGCTCGATCTCGAGGGCGATTCCGCGGCCAGCCACGCCACCCGGGGCCTGCTGACCGAGCTGTCGCGCTGGCCGGATGTCGTGGCTGCAGCCGGCGAACACCTGGAACCGCACCTGGTCACGGCCTATCTTCACGAACTGGCACAAGCGTTCCAGTCCTACTACAACGACCACCAATTCCTGGTTGATGACGCCGACCTGCGCAATGCGCGGCTGGCGTTGGCCCAGGCTACCCGCCAGGTCCTGGCCAATGGCCTCGACCTGATCGGTGTCGGCGCCCCGGAGAGCATGTAATGACAGCACGACGCGGAAAATCACAGGCGCGACGCAACAGCGGCGGCAATCGACTGCCGGGTTGGGCGTGGCTGGTGCTGGGCATCGTGCTCACTGTGCTGGTGGTACTTGCGATCCCGCGCCTGCTGCGCTCCGAGGGCAGCGACGGCTTCTTCCGCCCCAAGCCAAACCCCGACGCGCAACCCGCAGCCGCGGTTGCCGATGACGCGATCGTGCCCGATGACAACGCGACCCCGGAACCAGCAGCCGCCGGGAAGCCAAAAGGGACCCAGTACGACTTCTACACCCTGCTCCCGGCCAACGAAGTGGCGATGAGCGATGCCGAACTCGCCGCCACCGCGCGCGCCGAAACCGAGCGACGTGCGCGCGCCGACGACGCTGCGGCCAGCGCCACCGGCGGCGATGCGGCCGATGTCGCGGCGGCGGCGGCTTCCGAAGCAGTGGTTGCACCGCCGGCTGCAGCGGGAGCCAGGGTAGCTGCGACAGCAGGCAGCGACACCCCCTACATCCTGCAAGCCGGTGCGTTCGGCGGTGCCGGCGATGCCGAAACAGTCAAGGCACGCATTGCGCTGCTCGGCCTGTCGGCACGGGTCGAGGCCGCGGACATCCAGGGCAAGACTGTGTACCGCGTGCGCATGGGTCCCTACGGCACCGCCTCGGAATTGGCCGACGCCAAACGCAAGCTCGCGAACGGTGGCTTGCCCGCGCTTGCCATCAAGGCACGCTGAGCGATGGGCGGTACTGCCTTCATTACCGGTGCCACCTCGGGCTTTGGCCGCGCCTGCGTGGGGCGTTTCGTTGCCGGCGGTTGGCACGTGATCGCCTGCGGTCGTCGCGCCGAGCGCCTGCAGGCACTCGTCGCCGAACTGGGCGCCGAAAATATCCACCCCATCGCGTGCGACATCCGCGACGACAGCGCAATGGCGGCAGCGCTCGCGGCATTGCCTGCTGGCTTCCGCGATATCGACCTGCTGGTCAACAACGCCGGACTTGCACGTGGCACCAAGCCGGCGCAGGACTCATCGCTGGATGACTGGCGCACGATGATCGACACCAACATCACCGCATTGGTGTCACTGACGCGCGCGTTGCTTCCGAACCTGGTCTCGCGCCGTGGCGCGATCATCAACGTCAGCTCGACGGCTGCCAACTATCCCTACCCCGGCGGCAACGTTTACGGCGGCAGCAAGGCATTCGTGTCGCAGTTTTCGCTGAACCTGCGGGCCGACCTGCATGGCACCGGGGTGCGCGTGACCACCCTGGAACCGGGCATGGCCGAGACCGAGTTCACCCTGGTGCGCACCGGCGGCGACCAGGCAGCGTCCGACGCGCTGTACCAGGGTGCGCAACCGATCACCGCCACCGATATTGCCGAAACGATTTTCTGGATCGCAACCTTGCCACCACACCTCAATGTCAACCGGCTTGAGATGATGCCGACCAGCCAGTCGTTCGCCGGATTCCAGATCGCGCGCAGCTGAGCGCGGCTATGATTGCGGCGCGTCGTCGAGGTAGGTGTAAGCGGTGAGCCCGGCTTCGAGCGCGGCCTCCAGGCGCGCGGATTCATCCGCAGGCAAGCCGGCGGCAGCGACCTTGGCTCGATATTCGGCGCGCAGGTCGTCGAGCTTGTAACCGACATAGTCGAGCATCACGTCGGTGGTGTCGCCGCGGCGCTGTTGTGAAATCACGTGGCCACCGTGACCATCCAGGTGCACTTCCACCGCGTCGGTGTCGCCAAACAGGTTGTGGATGTCGCCCAGGATCTCCTGGTAGGCGCCGACCA
>JBDSOZ010000165.1:0-8041 GCA_039914555.1 Luteimonas sp. | reverse complement strand
TGAAGCCGATCCCGTCGACCCCGCGCAACACTTCCAGTGCGTCCTTGAGCCCGGACTTCTGGTGTTTGGGCAGGTCCACCTGGGTGAGATCGCCGGTTACCACGGCGGTGCTGCCAAAACCAATGCGGGTCAGGAACATTTTCATCTGTTCCATCGTGGTGTTCTGCGCTTCGTCCAGGATCACGAAGGCATCGTTGAGGGTGCGGCCGCGCATGTAAGCCAGCGGTGCAATCTCGATCACGTTTTTTTCCAGCAGCTTGAGCACCTTTTCCACGCCCAGCATTTCGTACAGCGCGTCGTACAAGGGGCGCAGGTAAGGGTCGACTTTCTGGCTCAGGTCGCCTGGCAGGAAGCCCAACTTTTCGCCGGCCTCCACCGCCGGGCGCACCAGCACCAGCCGTTGCACCCGCGATTCGTTCAACGCCTCCACCGCCATTGCCACCGCGAGGAAGGTCTTGCCGGTACCGGCCGGGCCGATGCCGAAGTTGATGTCGTGGGTGGCGATTGCGTGCAGGTATTTGGCCTGGTTGCGTCCGCGGCCACGGATCGTGCCGCGCTTGACCCGCACCGCAACTTCCTGCGGCTCGATGTCTTCGTCGACGACGCGTTGCACGTCGGTGGCGCCCAGGCGCAGGTGGATCGCAGGCTCGGCCAGCACTTCATCGGCGGTGTCGCGCCACAGTTCGCGCAGCAGGCGTTCGGCCGCGTCGACCGGGGCGGGCGGCCCGGCAATCCGGAAAATATTGCCGCGGCTGGCGATCTCCACGCCAAGCCGCAGCTCGATCAGGCGCAGGTGGGCGTCAAACGGCCCGGCGAGATTGGCCAGGCGGCCGGCGTCGGCTGGATCCAGGGCAAATTCCGAGGTGGTGTGCTGCGGCATCGGGTCTTTGGCTTGGTGGCTCGACGCAAAAGCTTGCGCCCGGCGGGAGATTTTCGCAAAGTGCGGGGACTTGCAACAACAACGGGGAGCGGTAATGCGCGTATCACGAAGTGTGGCCGGGGGCTTGGTGATGGCGCTGTGTGCAGCCGGATCGATTCCAGTCATGGCGCAACAGGTCACCGTGCTCACCGCTTCGCGCATCGACACGATGGATGTGGCGGTGCCCAGGGCCGACGCGATGGCCTTTGATGCCAGTGGCAAGATCCTGGCGCTGGGCAGCCGCGATGCCTTGCTGCAACGTTATCCGCGTGCCGCGCGCATCGACGCCGGCAATGCCACCGTGATCCCCGGGATGATCGATGCCCATGGCCACATCCTGGGCCTGGGCGTGGCCAAGCTGACCGCTGACCTGGTGGACACCACCAGCAAGGAGCAGATCGTGCAGCGGTTGCGCGACTTCGCCCGCGACCTCCCGCAAGGTGACTGGTTGCTGGGTGGTGGTTGGGACCAGAACGATTGGGCGCAACACGATTTCCCCACCGCTGCCGACCTTGATGCGGCGTTCCCCGATCGTCCGGTATGGTTGTCGCGGATCGACGGCCACGCCGGCTGGGCCAACAGTGCGGCGATGCGCGCGGTCAAACGTGACCTTGCCGGCAACTCGGCTACTGCGGGCTGGCAACCCGATGGCGGCCGAATCGTGCGCGATGCGCAAGGCCAGGCCACCGGCGTGTTCGTGGACGGCGCGATGGGCCTGGTCGACGCCGTGGTGCCGGCTGGTGACCCGAAGCTGGTCGAACGCGAACTCAAACTGGCGATGCAGGACGCCGTGGCCCACGGCCTGACCGGCGTGCACGACGCCAGTATTTCGTTGGGGACGCTGCGCGTTTACCAGCGGCTCGCCGATCGTGGCGAGATGCCAATGCGGATTACCGCGATGGCAGACGGCGACAGCGATGCCTTGAACTGGTTGTGCAAGAACGGCCTGTACCAGCATCCTTCGCACCGCTTGAAGATGCGCACCGTCAAGGTGTTCATCGATGGTGCGCTGGGCAGCCGCGGTGCGGCGTTGCTGAAGGAGTACAGCGACGATCACGGCAACCTTGGCCTGTTGATGATGCCGCCGGAGCAGATGGACGCGCTCTCAGTCAAGGCCAAGGGCTGCGGCGTACAGGTCGCAACCCACGCCATTGGCGATCGCGGCAACCGGGTCGTGCTGGACGCCTACAGCAAGGCCTTGGGCGCCGACGCCACCACCACCGACCATCGCTGGCGGGTTGAACATGCGCAGATCCTGGCACCGGAAGACTTGCCGCGGCTGGCGAAAATGCATGTGATCGCCTCCATGCAGCCGACCCATGCGACCAGCGACATGCCATGGGCCGAAGACCGGCTCGGTCCGCAGCGCATCGTCGGTGCCTATGCCTGGCGCCAGCTGCGTGACAGCGGTGCACGCCTGGCCCTGGGCTCGGATTTCCCGGTGGAATCGGTCGATCCGCGCCTGGGTCTGTATTCCGCTACCACCCGCACCGACGCGGCAGGCAAGCCCATAGGTGGCTGGCACCCGGAAGAAAAACTGACCGCCTACGAAGCGTTGCGGGGATTCACCCTGGACGCGGCTTACGCCGGTTTTGCCGAGGGCGAGGTGGGTAGCCTGGCGCCAGGCAAGCGTGCCGATTTCGTCTTGTTGGCGCAGGACCCGCTGACCATCCCGCCGGCGCAATTGCGTGACCTCACCGTGTTGGCGACCTATGTCGACGGCAAGCCGGTCTACGAAATGGCAAAGACGCCCTGATCCAGGCGCGGCTGGTCAAATTCCGCTGAGTCCGGCGATGCAATCCGGGCGCGCAGCGAATTGGCCATCGCGCCGGTGATCACGACATCGACAAACTGGCCCACCAACCCGGGTGGGCCGGCGAAGTTCACCGGCTTCATGTTCTCGGTCTTTCCGGTCAACTCGGTGGCGTCCCGGCGCGACGTGCCGGTGACCAGCACCCGTTGCACGCTGCCCACCATGCCCAGCGAAATTGCTGCGGCCTGCTCGTTGATGCGCGCTTGCAAGCGCTCCAGCCGCGCGTGTTTTTCCGCAGCGGTGGTGTTGTCTTCGAGGTCGGCTGCCGGGGTTCCCGGGCGGCGCGAGTAGATGAAGGAGAACGACTGGTCGAAGCCAACGTCCTCGATCAGTTTCATTGTTTTCTCGAAATCCGCCTCGGTCTCGCCCGGGAAACCGACGATGAAGTCAGATGACACCGAGATCCCGGGGCGCACCGCGCGCAACTTGCGGATCTTCTGCTTGAACTCGAGCGCGGTATAGCCGCGCTTCATGGCCGCGAGCACCCGATCGCTGCCCGATTGCACCGGCAGATGCAGGAAGCCGGCCAACTCGGGGACGTCGCGGTAGGCCTCCACCAGCGCGTCGGAGAATTCCAGCGGGTGCGAAGTGGTGAAGTGGATGCGGTCGATGCCGTCGATCTGTGCCACCGCCCGGATCAGCAAGGCAAGGTCCGCCATCTCCGCTTCACCGCCATCGAGCGCGGCAATCGGCCCGCGATAGGCGTTGACGTTCTGCCCGAGCAGGTTGACTTCACGCACGCCCTGGGCCGCGAGCTGCGCGACTTCCACCAGTACGTCCTCGAACGGCCGGCTGACTTCTTCGCCGCGGGTGTAGGGCACCACGCAGAACGAGCAGTACTTGGAGCAGCCTTCCATGATCGAGACGAAAGCCGATGGCCCGTCCGCACGTGGCTCGGGCAAGCGATCGAACTTTTCGATCTCGGGGAAACTGATGTCCACCTGCGGCTGGCCCGACTCGCGCCGCGCCCGGATCAACTCGGGCAGGCGATGCAGGGTTTGCGGACCGAACACCAGGTCGACGTAGGGCGCGCGCTTGATGATCGCGGCGCCCTCCTGGCTGGCGACGCAGCCGCCGACGCCGATCAGGACCGGCCGACCCTCCTGCTTGAGCATGCGCCAGCGGCCGAGCTTGCTGAAGACCTTGTCCTGCGCCCGCTCGCGGATCGAGCAGGTGTTGACCAGGATGACGTCGGCTTCTTCGATCTTGTCGGTGAGTTCAAGGCCGTCCGAGGCGGCAAGCACGTCCGCCATCCTGGCCGAGTCGTACTCGTTCATCTGGCAGCCGTGGGTTTCGATGAAAAGCTTGCCGGTCATGGGCTTGGGTCCGGGGAGGCGGCGGTGAATCCGCGCCGGGGGGCGAAGTCTAAAGGATCGGTCCATTGCCGGACCGGATTGTCCGGAGTGGGCGCTGGGTCACGGAATTGCGGCCCTCAGACCCTTGTTCAGCAAAATCAAATACTTGTCACGAGGGCGTGATGGTAGGACACTGCCGCCATGAGGAAGGGGCTGCGCGGAATCGTGATCATCGCCTGCTTGCTGCTGACGGCCCCGGCCGTCGCGGGCAACGTCTATCGCTGTCAATCGGCCGACGGCACCAGCAGCTATTCGAACGAAAGCATCCCTGGCAGCAGTTGTAACCTCGCGGGCAGCTACAAGGCGCCACGCCATCGGGCGGCCGCGTCCGCCCCCCGCGTCGTGGCCAGCACGACACCGCGGCGGATGTCGGGCGAGGTGTATGCCTACATGAAAGATGGCGTGCGCCACTACACCAGTCGCCGCCCGGCCGGCCGCGTCGATGCCTTGCGCACGGTCCATTACAGCTACATCGAGACCTGCTTTGCCTGCAGCACGCGACCGAGCGTCGATTTTGGCAAGGTTCGCCTCAACACCAATGCCTATGGCGATGAAATCGCCGCGGCTTCGCGCAAATACGGGGTCGACGAAGCCGTGGTGCGGGCGATCATCCACGCCGAATCCGCTTTCAATCCCAACGCCGTGTCCCGGGTCGGGGCCCAGGGCCTGATGCAGCTGATGCCGGCTACCGCGCGCCGGTTTGGGGTGGGCGACTCGTTTGATGCCAGCCAGAACATCCGCGGTGGAGTCCAATACCTGGCGTGGCTGCTGAAGCGGTTTGATGGTGACCTCACCCGGGCGGCCGCTGGCTATAACGCGGGCGAAGGCGCGGTCGACAAGTACAAGGGCGTCCCGCCCTACGCCGAGACCCGTCGCTACGTGGAGCGGGTCTCCAAGCTCGCGGAGCGATATCGCGGCACCCTGGCGATGCGCTGAGCGTCGCAAGTCATTGTTTCGTGCGGGCAATGCCGCGAAGCGATTGTCGGGTCAATTCACGTTCCGTTACACTTCCCCGTCTTTGCGGTTGACCGCACCCTGCCTCGGCGGCGGGCGGGACAGCCGGATCTGTCATTGAGTCTTTGCGGAGTGCCTGATGGGCAATGAAGGCGAGCATCCTGAAAGCTTGGGCCGACGCCGGTTCCTGACTGCGACCACGGCTGTCGTGGGTGCGGTTGGAGCCGGGTTTGCGGCGGTCCCATTCATCAAATCCTGGAACCCGAGCGAGCGCGCCAAGCTGGCCGGCGCCCCGGTGTCCCAGGACATTGGCGCCTTGGTCGAGGGCCAGCAGCTGGTCCTGAAATGGCGTGGCCAACCGGTCTACATCGCCCATCGTTCCAAGGCGATGCTCGACATCCTGCCGACGATGACCAGCCTGCTGCTCGATCCCAAGTCGGACAACACCGACCAGCAGCCGGCTTACGCGAAAAACGAATGGCGCTCGATCAAGCCCGAGTACCTGGTGCTTGTGGCGGTCTGCACGCATTTGGGCTGCGCCCCCGAATTCGTGCCGGAGCTCAAGCCGCAGCCGTTCGATGCCGACTGGAAGGGCGGTTATTTCTGCCCCTGCCACAAGTCGAAATATGACCTGTCGGGCCGTGTGTATTCCGGAATGCCCGCGCCAGCCAACCTGCCGATCCCGCCTTACCACTTCGAGAACGACACCACGGTCGTGATCGGCGTCGATCCGGCGTCCGCCGCGGGAGCCGCATAAGCCATGGCCAACGTCATTACCCGTACTTTCAGTTCGGCCGCCAATGGCCTTGCCGACTGGGTCAACGAGCGCGCGCCCGGGATGATGCCGGCGTACCGCAAGCACATGACCGAGTACTACGCGCCGAAGAACTTCAACTTCTGGTACTTCTTCGGTTCGCTCGCGATCGTGGTCCTGATCAACCAGATCGTGACTGGCATCTTCCTGACGATGCACTACAAGCCGAGCGCCGCCGAGGCCTTCGGTTCGATTGAATACATCATGCGCGACGTGGAGTGGGGCTGGCTGATCCGCTACATGCACAGCACCGGCGCCTCGCTGTTCTTCATCGTCATATACCTGCACATGTTCCGTGGGTTGATGTACGGCTCCTATCGCAAGCCGCGTGAGCTGGTGTGGCTGCTGGGCATGGTGATCTACCTGGTGCTGATGGCCGAAGCCTTCATGGGCTACGTGTTGCCGTGGGGCCAGATGTCCTATTGGGGCGCCAAGGTGATCATCTCGCTGTTCGGCGCCATCCCGGTGGTCGGCAACGGCCTGACCGAGTGGATCATGGGCGACTTCAATCCCGGTGACGCCACCCTCAACCGGTTCTTCGCCCTGCACGTGGTTGCGCTGCCGCTGGTGCTTTTGTTGCTGGTTGTGTTGCACCTGGGTGCGCTGCACGAGGTCGGGTCCAACAATCCCGACGGCATCGAAATCAAGAAGGGGCCGAAGGGCAACCGCTGGTCCGCAACTGCGCCGGCCGATGGCATTCCGTTCCACCCGTATTACACGATGAAGGACATGGTCGGGGTTGGCTTCTTCCTGATCCTGGCAGCGTTCATCATCTTCTTCGCCCCGACCTTCGGTGGCTGGTTCCTTGAGCACGACAACTTCGTCGAGGCCAACCAGCTGGTGACACCGACCCACATCAAGCCGGTGTGGTACTTCACCCCGTACTACGCCATGTTGCGGGTAATCCCTTCATTCCTCGGGATCAAGCTGTGGGGCGTGCTGGTGATGTTCGGCGCGATCGTGCTGCTGTTCCTGGTGCCGTGGCTGGACAAGAGCCCGGTCAAGTCCTACCGCTATCGCGGCTGGCTGTCGTGGACGATGCTCGGCATGTTCGTGGTGTCCTTCCTGTGGCTGATGAAGATCGGCGCAGGTCCGGGCACCGACCCGGTCGAGGCCATCATCGGCCGGGTGCTGACTTTCCTGTACTACGCCTTCTTCATCACCATGCCGGTGTGGACCAAGCTCGACAGGACCAAGCCGGTGCCGGAACGGGTGACGACGCATGACTAAGTTGATCGGGTTCGTTTCCGGGTTGCTGCTTGCCGCCGGGCTGGCCGCCACGCCTGTGCATGCCAGCGAGGGCGCCGCGTATCCGCACGCCGGTACCGACCTGGGCGACCAGGCGTCGCTGCAACGTGGCGCCAAGTTGTACATGAACTATTGCTCGGGTTGCCATTCGCTCAAATACGTGCGGTATTCGCGTATTGCCGAGGACCTCGGCCTGAGCGAGGACCAGGTGCAGGCAAACCTGAATTTCACCGGCGCCAAGGCCGGCGAACAGGTGCAGGTGGCGATGTCCGAGGCCCACGGCATCCAGTTCTTCGGCAAGATGCCGCCCGATCTCAGCGTGATCGCGCGCGTGCGCGGCAGCGACTGGATCGCCGCCTACCTGAAATCGTTCTATCTCGACGAAACCCGGCCGGTTGGCTGGAACAACACCGTGTTCCCGAACGCGTCCATGCCCAATCCGCTATGGCAGATGCAAGGCCTGCAACATGCGGAATTCGCGGCGGAAGCGGTCAACGGTGAGCATCCCGTCGAGAAGCTGGTACTGGCCGAACCCGGGACCCAGACCCCGGCGCAGTTCGACCAGACCGTACGCGACATCTCAGCTTTCCTCGAGTACGCCGGCGAACCTGCCGCGCTCAAGCGCCAGTCGATCGGCGTCTGGGTGATCCTGTTCCTGGCGTTCTTTACCTTGCTCGCCTGGTTGTTGAAGAAGGAATACTGGCGCGACGTGCACTGAAGGAAAACCGTGGCGACCGCCCGCACGGGGTGGGCGGCGTCGGTGCGACCGGCGGTTCCGGTCGTCGGAGATTGCCCATGATGGCGACGAGCCTGCGCATGCGAAACGCACTCACCTTGTTTTCCTCCGTCGACGATGTTTTATGCCACCGCGTGCGCCTGGTGTTGGCCGCGAAGGGCGTCACCTACGACTTCATCCCGGTCGATCCGCAGAATCCGCC
>JBDSOZ010000097.1:0-5095 GCA_039914555.1 Luteimonas sp. | reverse complement strand
GGTCGAGAACCGCACCGATGTGGGTGGGCTGGGGCTGGGATTGAGCCTGGTGCACCAGCTGGTGACGCTGCACCATGGCGAAATCAGCGTGTTCAGCACCGGCGTACCGGGCAAGGGCAGCGAGTTCGTGGTGCGGTTGCCGGTGGCTTCGAGCGGCGGCGGCAAGCGCTAAGGCCAACACAGGGTGGTAAACGACCGCTACCAATTCCAGGGATTCACCCTCGACGCCAGCGAGCGCCAGTTGCGGCGCGGCGATGCCGTGGTCGAGCTCAACGCGCGCTATCTCGATGCCCTGATCCTGCTGGTGCGCGAGCAGGGAAAACTGGTGTCGAAGGATCGCTTCCTCGACGAGGTCTGGCGCGGCATCCCGGTCACCGAAGAAGCCTTGAGCCAATGCATCAGCAGTTTGCGCAAACAACTCGGTGACAGTGCGAGCAATCCGCGTTTCATCGAGACGGTGCCCAAACATGGATACCGGTTTGTCGCTCCGATCGCGCTTGCGGGCAGCGGCGATGGCGCATGGTTGTGGTCGTGGCGGCAATCGGCGCTGCTCGCAGCCGCCGGCACCACCGGTGCCGGTGTCGCCGGCGTCATCGGCGGACTGTTCTACGGGTTTGCCGGCGCAACCCAGCCGCTTGCGCCGGGCATGGGCGCGGTTTCGCTGCTGTTGGTGATGGTGTCCCTGACGATCGTGGCCGCATTGCTCGGCGGCGCCGGCGTCAGCGTTGGCATTGCAGCGTCAACGTGGTTGCCGGGTCGGCGCGGGCGATGGGCCATCGTCGGCGGTGCATTTGGTGGAATGCTGGTCGGCGCGTTGGTGAAACTGCTGGGACTGGATGCCTTCAACCTGCTGCTTGGGCACACGCCTGGTGACATCACCGGTGCCTCGGAAGGCGTGCTGTTGGGTGCTTCCGTCGGCTTTGGCCTGTGGTTCGGCAGCCGCAACGGGCATTCGCCGTGGACCCGTCGCAGCATCATCGCCGCGGCCATCGCCGGTGCGTTGGTCGGTATCCTCATTCCGCTGATGGGCGGTCGGCTGATGGGCGGCAGCCTCGACCTGCTGGCTCGCAGCTTCCCTGGCTCGCGACTGCACCTGGACCAGATCGGCACGGCGTTCGGCGAACCTGGCTTCGGCCTGCTCAGCCAGATCGCGACCGGCCTGCTCGAGGGTGGGTTGTTCGGCGCCTGCATCGTCGGCGCGATGGTTGGGTTCGCACCGTTCTTTGCAGGCCCCGAGATTGCGGATCGGCAGGGCTAACGATTGACCGCGATGGCCGGGTCGCGTGCGGCCTTCTGGAACAAGCCGGCCGAGAGCAGCCAGGGCAACACGAACACCAGCGAGAGCAGTGCCCCACGCGGATCCCAGCCGGCGACCAGCGCATACCCGCTGACCAGGCCGTGGGCGATGGCCGTTGCGTACAGCGCCCGCGCCATCCCCGCCGCCCGGAACCACGCGATCAGCGCACCGGCCGCACCGACCAGGATCGCGCCAAGGAACAGCAGGTTGTACTCGTTGCCTTCGTTCCCGATCATGCCGACCGCAGCATTGACCCACACCACCATGAAGCCACCCACGATCGCCACGGCGACGCCGGCCCGATACCAACGGTTGGGCGACAACCGCGTCCCCAGCTCATAGGCCCCGCAAGCCAAGCCCAACATCACCGCGCAGAACACGAAGTCGGCGACGGTCCACGCCACTTCGTCGGTGAACTGCATGGCCACCAATGGCACCAGGAACAGCGCTGCCGCGCCACCCCAGATCACGCCCCGCAAACGATTGCCTGCCATCGTCGAACTCCCTTCAATGCAAGTGAGTCGCCAGCCTGTCCCCGACCACCCTGATCCGCATGAGCGATTCCTGAGCAATTGCTGAGCAATGCCAGCAACGCCTGCGCTGGTTAAACTTGCCGCCATGCAGACCCCCACGAAGCATCGCGTCGCCGTCCTCACTCCCGACCCCACCGATGCCACCTATGCCGACGCCTGGCCGGGGGTGCTCGAGCGCCTCGCGGTTGCGCTCACCAGTGCCGATGTGACCGTCGTGCCCACGCCGTGGACCGCACATATCGACGACGCCTCGCCGTTGCTCGACTACCCCTTGGTCCTGCCACTGCTCACCTGGGGCTACCACCTGGATCACGTGCGCTGGTTGCGTGCGTGCGCGGCGTGGGCGGACGCCGGAGTGCGGATGGCGAATCCGCCCGCAGTGCTGGCCAGCAATTCCGACAAGCGCTATCTCGCAGCACTGCAGGCGCTTGGGGTGGCAATCCCGCCCACTACCTGGAGCGAGCGCGCCACCCAGGCCCAGGTCGAGGCGATGTTTGACGCCACCGGCGCCGCGCAACTGATCGTCAAGCCCACCGTCTCCGGCGGCGCGTGGAAGACCCAGCGCCTGGGTCGCGGTGACACCCTGCACGGCGCGCCCGATGGCGGCGCGATGTTGCAACCCTACCTGGCGACGATCGAGACCTCGGGCGAAACCTCGCTGCTGTTTTTCGCTGACCAGTTCAGCCATGCCGTGAACAAGCGCCCGGTCGCCGGTGAATTCCGGATCCAGGTGGAGTTCGGCGGCGTCTATACCGCGGTGCCGACGCCCGCGCCCGCAGCCCTTGCACTGGCGAAGCAGGTGTTGGATGCAATCGCAACGCCGCTGCTGTACGCGCGCATCGACATGGTCCAGGACAGCGAAGGCCACTGGCTGCTGATGGAAGCCGAGCTGATCGAGCCGGATTTCTACCTGGGGCAGGATCCAAACGCCGGCGCCGGCTTCGCAACCGCGGTGCGCGCGTTGCTGGACGACACTTCGCGCTGAAGCCGGCACCCCGATCCGCGCGGGGCCGCACCTCACAAGCGGGCGTGCAACGCTCCGATCCGCGCAATCTCGGAATCGCCGACGCCCGCCTCGCCCGCCAGCATCGGCCACGCCTCCAGCGCCGCGTTGACCGCATCCAGCGCGGCGGCCGTGCCCGCGATCGAGAACCGGCTGGCCACTTCGAGCAGGTCGGCGCGGGTGATGCCTTCGAACTTCCCGGCCACGCCCAGCTGTTGCACCTTCATCCACTGGTTGTCCGGATCCATCGCGAAGGTCACGTCGTAAGCCGGCGCCAGCATCCACGCGCCGTCGCGCGGCAGCAGGAAGGCGAAGTTCTTGCTATGGTCGTCCTGGTTGCGCGCGGCGACGTTGAAAGCCATTCGCGCGAACAGCTGGGTCAGGTCGGCATCGCCCAGGCCGAGGTCGCGCGCGGCGAGGAACAGGCTTTCGTAGGCGTGGACCTGGCTCAGGTCGTAATCCATGTGCCGCAGCGCGCACAACGACTGCACGTGGATCTTGTCGTTGCCGTCGCGGTCGAAGCGCCGGGTCATGAAGTGCGCGCGCCCGCCTTCCTCCTGCAATCGGCATGGGTTCATGCGCACCCCCGCCAGGCCGGCCATGCGCGAGTACGCATATTCGATGCGGCCGTACTGCTGGCTCGGCCCCAAGGTCTCGTCCTTGCCCACGCCATCGAACTTGAGCAGCCAGTGCTCGAATCCGTCGGCCAGATCGAACTGGCCGGACACCAGTTCGCCGCTGCGTGGATTCCAGCCGAGCACCGCCTTCGGCCGCGCGCCACCGGCCGAAGTGCCGACCGAGATCAGCTGGTTGAGCGCGGCGGCGGTCGCATCGCCTTCGTCGAGCTGGCCGTGGAAGGCCAGTCGCGCCTGTTCGACCAGTCGTGCCAGTTGGATCGGTGCCGCCGACGCCGCGAGCCCACCGCGCGCGGGCCGGAATTCCAGCGCACCCATCGCGCGCTTGTTCATGTAGGCAAGGCGGTCGAGCACCGTGACCTGCTCCGGCCGATAGCCGTGCCCCGCCATCCACGCATCGATCAACTGGTTGCCGAACTTGTCCGGCAACGAATCGGACAGCAGCCCCGGCAGTCCGCGGAACGTGTCGCCGGCCAGCGCCAGGAACGAGAAGATGCGGTCGGCGGACGACGCGCGTGCCTGCGGTCGCGTCGGCATCATCAGTGGCGCAAGCTGCACGCCCGAGTCCCACCAGGCCGGGTCGTACTCGAACAGGTAAGCGCGGCGATGCGGGTCCGCCGCGACCGCGCCGACGCGCTGGCCCCAGGCCAGCACCTCGATCACGTCCACGTGGCGGAACGTTGCCATCAATGCATCGCCATCAGCGGTTGCCCGTCGCCCGTTGCCGCGACTTGTTCTTCAGCAACTGCATCGGGCTGACGCTGGGCCGCGGCGCGATCGCATCGACCACGTCCTGCGCGCCGAGTGCCTTGAGCACCCGGACCAGGGTCTGCACGGTCGAACCCTGCCCACTTTCCAGGTCTCGCAGGCTGCGCTCGGACACGCCGGCCTTGTCGGCAACCATCGCCTGGGTGCAGTCCGCCGCCAGGCGCAACGCGCGGATGCGCTCGCCCAAGCCGATGGCGATCTCGTCAGGGGTCTTCTCGACATCTTCCTGTGTATTCACAATCGGCACATTTCCGCCTGTTATGCTTGATTTTGCGATTAAGCGGTGATTTTACGCCTATCTGTCAGAGGATCACAATAGGCGATAATCCACCGTTTATTCACAGCAAATCGCATAACCGGCTGTCTTACACCGATACCTACAAGGTCGCGCTGTCGATCACGAACCGATACTTGACGTCGCTGCGCAGCATGCGTTCGTAGGCTTGGTCAATCTCGTTGCCAGCAATCATCTCGATGTCGGCAACGATGTCGTGCTTGGCGCAGAAATCCAGCATCTCCTGGGTCTCGGCGAGGCCACCGATCAGCGAGCCGGCAATCGCCCGGCGCTTGAACACCAGGTTGGCAATGCTGGGGCTGGGATGCGGCTCCGCCGGCACCCCGATCAACACCAGGGTGCCGTCGCGCTTGAGCAGCGACGAATACGCATCCAGGTCATGGCTGGCGGCAACCGTGTCCAGGATCAGATCGAAGCTGCCCGTGTGCGCCTTCATCTCCGCGGCATTGCGCGACACCACCACCTCATCCGCACCCAGGTCGCGCGCATCCTGGCGCTTGGCTTCGCTGGTGGTGAACGCCACCACGTGCGCACCCATCGCGTGCGCGATCTTGATGCCCATGT
>JBDSOZ010000026.1:0-10594 GCA_039914555.1 Luteimonas sp. | reverse complement strand
CGAGCGCACCGCGCGCCACCTGGGCGAGAAACTGGGCAACCAACACGTGGCCGCCCACCACGGCAGCTTGTCAAAGGAATTGCGGCTGGACGCGGAGCAGCGACTCAAGGCCGGCACGCTCAAGGTGCTGGTCGCCACCGCGTCGCTGGAGTTGGGCATTGATATCGGCGACGTCGACCTGGCCTGCCAATTGGGTTCGCCACGATCGATTGCCGCGTTCCTGCAGCGCGTCGGTCGTTCCGGCCACTTCGTCGGCGGCATCCCCAAAGGGCGGCTGTTCCCGACTTCGCGCGAAGACCTGGTGGAATGCGCTGCGCTGCTTGATTGCGTGCGCCGCGGCGAACTCGACGCCCTGGTGATCCCGCAAGCACCACTGGACGTGCTCGCGCAGCAGATCGTGGCCGAAGTGGCCGCGGTGGAATGGAGTGAGGACGCGCTTTTCGACTGGATGCGTCGCGCATGGCCCTACCGCGACCTCAAGCGTGAAGACTATGACGCGATCGTGCGCATGCTGGCCGACGGTTATGCAACGCGTCGCGGCAATCGCGGCAGTTACCTGCACCGCGACGCCGTGCACGGCCGCCTGCGCGGTCGCGCCGGTGGTCGGATGACGGCGTTGATGTCCGGCGGCACGATTCCGGACACCGGCGATTACACCGTCGTGCTGGAACCCCAGTCAATCATGATCGGCACGGTCAACGAAGACTTCGCGATCGAATCCAGTGCCGGTGACATCTTCCAGCTTGGCAATGCCAGCTACCGGATCCAGCGGGTCGAGACCGGGCGGGTGCGGGTCGAGGATGCGCAAGGCCAGCCACCAACGATCCCGTTCTGGCTGGGCGAAGCGCCGGGCCGTAGCGACGAGTTGTCGGTGGGGGTTTCGCGGCTGCGCGCGGAAATCGCCGAACGCGTCGGCTTGGGCGAGGATGCGCTGGTGGCCTGGCTTACCGGTGAAGTGGAACTGCCGCTGGAAGCCGCCATCCAGCTGGCGCAGTACTGCAGCAGCCAGCAAGCGGCACTTGGCGTCATGCCAACCCGGGAAACGATCGCGATCGAGCGCTTCTTCGACGAATCCGGCGGCACCCAGCTGGTCATCCACACGCCCTACGGCAGTCGCATCAATCGCGCCTGGGGCCTGGCCCTGCGCAAGCGCTTTTGCCGCAAGTTCAATTTCGAACTGCAGGCGGCCGCCACTGAAAACTCGATCGTTCTGTCGTTGTCCACCAGCCATTCCTTCCCCTTGATCGAGGTGGCCGGTTACCTGCATTCCGCGTCTGCGGAACAGGTGCTGGTGCAGGCGCTGCTGGATGCACCCTTGTTCGGCGTGCGCTGGCGCTGGAATGCAACCACCTCGCTGGCACTGCCGCGTTTTGTCGGTGGTCGCAAGGTGGCACCGCAATTGCAGCGGATGAAATCCGAAGACCTGTTGGCGAGCGTGTTCCCCGACCAGGTGGCGTGCCTGGAAAACATCGTCGGCGAGCGCGAGGTGCCCGACCATCCCCTTGTTGCCCAGACCATGGATGACTGCCTGCACGAGGCGATGGATACCGAAGGTTGGCTGGCCTTGCTGCGCGGGATCGAAGCCGGCGACGTCGAGGTGGTGGCACGCGACCTGACCGCGCCCTCGCCGTTCGCGGTCGAAGCGCTGTGCGCCAAGCCTTACGCGTTCCTTGACGACGCGCCACTGGAAGAACGCCGCACCCAGGCGGTGATGAGTCGGGGCTATTCGGATCGCGGCGATGCCGGCGACCTCGCCCGCCTCGACGCCGGCGCGATCGTGCAGGTACGCGAACAGGCCTGGCCGCGTGCACGCAATGCCGACGAAATGCACGAGGCATTGATGGGATTGGGTTGCGTGACCGCCCGCGAAGCACTCGCCAGTCCCGGCTGGCCGGACCTGTTGCAGCAACTCGCCCGATCGCAACGTGCCGCGCGGATCGATGCCGGTGCCAGCCTGTGGGTGGCCGCAGAGCGGCTGCCGCAATTGCAGGTAGTGCATCCAGGCGCGACCTGCCAACCCGCGATCGCAGCGCCTGCCGAATACGCGCATGAACCATGGAACCGCGAACGGGCCCTGGTGGAACTGTTGCGCGGGCGGCTGTTGGGCCTGGGTCCGGTCGGCGCCGGCACGCTGGCCGAACAACTCGCGTTGCCGCAATTGGACGTCGACCTGGCATTGGTGACGCTGGAAGGCGAAGGCTTCGCCATGCGTGGCCACTTCAGTGGCACCCCCGCACTGGAATGGTGCGAACGCCAGTTGCTCGCGCGGATCCATCGCTACACGCTCGGACGCCTGCGCAAGGAAATCGAGCCGGTTCCGGCGCACGATTTCATGCGTTTCCTGGTCGCCTGGCAGCGGGTGTCGGCCGCTACCCGCGCCAGCGGCCCCGAAGCGCTCGCCGGCGTGCTGGCGCAACTGGAAGGGTTCGAGGCGCCTGCCGGCACCTGGGAGACGGAGCTGCTGCCGGTACGCCTCAGCGACTACTCCCTGTCGTGGCTGGACGACCTGTGCGCGGCAGGACGCATTGCATGGACACGCTTGCGCGGCGTTACTGCCACGACGGATGGCACCGCCCCACGCAACGCCTGCATCCGCAGCACGCCGATCGCACTGTTGCCACGACGCCAGTTGGGCTTGTGGACCCAGGTCACCGCCGGCCAACGCCAGGACGAGCCGCCGCTGTCTTCGCGCGCGCGCAAGCTCGCCGACTACCTGCACGAGCACGGCGCGTCCTTCTTCGACGAACTGGTGCCAGGCGCCTCGCTATTGCATGCCGAAGTTGAAGACGCCCTGGCCGAGCTGGTGGCGCGCGGCCGCGTCCACTGCGACAGCTTTGCCGGTTTGCGGGCATTGCTGGTGCCGGCTTCGAAGCGGCCCTCCGCATTCAACCGGCGCGCGCGGCGACCGGCGCTGACCGGGATCGAGGACGCAGGGCGCTGGACCCTGGTGCGGCGCGATCCGGCCGCAGAGACGCCAGCCAAGCTGGAGCCCGCCGCCATCGAACACATCGCACGCACCCTGCTGCGTCGCTACGGCGTGGTGTGCTGGCGCTTGCTCGAACGGGAAGCGGGATGGCTGCCCTCCTGGCGCGAGTTGTTGCGCGTCTTCCACCGGCTCGAGGCACGCGGCGAGATCCGTGGCGGTCGCTTCGTGGCCGGCTTGTCGGGCGAACAGTTCGCGCTGCCGGAAGCCGTGTCTGCCTTGCGCCAAGTCCGCAAGCAGGCACCCGACAGCGAGTTGCTGGTGGTGTGTGCGTCCGATCCACTCAACCTCGTTGGCACCGTGTTGCCTGGCAGCAAGGTGCCGCGACTGCCGGGCGCGCGCGTGCTTTACCGCGACGGCGTCGCCCTGGCCGCACTGGTTGCCGGCGAGGTGCAGCTGCTGGTGACGTTGTCCGCTGGCGACGAGCACGACGTGCGCAAGGCCCTGCTGCGCCAACCCGGCGTGAGTGGCGGCCATCCCCACGCTGCCCGGGG
This sequence comes from Luteimonas sp., assembly GCA_039914555.1. Lineage (GTDB taxonomy): Bacteria > Pseudomonadota > Gammaproteobacteria > Xanthomonadales > Xanthomonadaceae > Cognatiluteimonas. The sequence goes on along the minus strand of JBDSOZ010000026.1, from coordinate 7,117 downwards.
CGGCAACGACGCACCAGCGCTTGGCGCCACCTCACTTCGATAGTTAATATCTATTAGATTGATACTATCAATCGATTTGATGATTCGATGGAGGCGCCCTATATTGGCTTGGCACCCACCCACGAGGATCCAACCGATGTCCCTCATCAATACCCAGATCAAGCCGTTCAAGGCCCAGGCCCTCAAGGACGGCAAGTTCGTCGAGATCACCGAGGCCAGCCTCAAAGGCAAGTGGTCGGTGGTGGTGTTCTACCCCGCCGACTTCACCTTCGTCTGCCCGACCGAGCTCGAGGACCTGGCCGACAAGTACGAGGCGTTCAAGAAGCTCGGGGTCGAGATCTACAGCGTGTCGACCGACACCCATTTCGCCCACAAGGCCTGGCACGACACCTCGGACGCGATCAAGAAAGTGCAGTACACGATGATCGGCGACCCGACCGGTGCCATGACCCGCAACTTCGACGTGATGATCGAGGAAGAAGGCCTGGCCCTGCGTGGCACCTTCGTGATCAATCCCGAGGGCCAGATCAAGCTGTGCGAGATCCATGACAACGGGATCGGCCGGGATGCCTCGGAACTGCTGCGCAAGGTCAAGGCCGCGCAGTACGTCGCCAACCATCCGGGCGAAGTGTGCCCGGCCAAGTGGCAGGAAGGCGACAAGACCCTGAAGCCGTCGCTCGACCTGGTCGGCAAGATCTGAAGTGTGTCCGCAATCCGGGCGGCCCACGCCGCCCGGCGTTGCAGCGGTATCGCCCAAGGAGTCCCCCATGCTCGATGCAGACCTCAAGACCCAGCTTGCCGCGTACATGGAAAAGCTGGTGCAGCCCATTGAACTGGTCGCGTCGCTCGACGACAGCGACACCGCGCGCGAGCTCGACACCTTGCTGCGCGAGATTGCTTCCACCTCCGACCGGATCAGCCTGCGCGAGGGTAACGATGCGCGCAAGCCGTCGTTTGCTATCGTGCGCACCGGCACTGACGTGGGCGTGCGCTTCGCCGGCATCCCGATGGGGCACGAATTCACCTCTTTGGTGCTGGCCTTGCTGCAGGTTGGCGGCTATCCGCCGAAGATCGAAGAAGAACTTGCCAACCAGGTCCGCGACCTGGAGGGCGAGTTCCATTTCGAAACCTACATGTCGCTCTCCTGCCAGAGCTGCCCGGACACGGTCCAGGCCCTGAACCTGATGAGCGTGCTCAATTCCAGTATTTCCCACGTTGCCATCGACGGCGCGCTGTTCCAGGACGAAGTCCAGGCGCGTGAAATCATGTCGGTGCCCAGCGTTTTCCTCAACGGCCAGCCATTCGACCAAGGCCGGATGACGATCGAGCAGGTCGTGGCCAGGCTCGACAGCGGAAGTGCGGCGCGCGAAGCCGGGAAAATCCGCAACAAGGATCCGTTTGACGTGCTGGTGATCGGTGGCGGCCCGGCCGGCGCCGCGGCAGCGGTGTACGCCGCGCGCAAGGGCATCCGCACCGGCGTGGCGGCCGAACGTTTCGGCGGCCAGGTGCTGGACACGATGTCGATCGAGAACTTCATTTCGGTGCAATACACCGAAGGCCCGAAGTTCGCGGTCGCGTTGGAGCAACACGTGCGCGAGTACGACGTCGACGTGATGAACCTGCAGCGCGCCAACCAGCTGATTCCCGCCACCGAACCCGGTGGGCTGATTGAGATCAAGCTCGACAACGGCGCATCGTTGAAGTCACGCAGCGTGGTCCTGTCCACTGGCGCGCGCTGGCGGCAGATGGGTGTACCCGGCGAGGATCAATACCGCAACAAGGGCGTGGCCTATTGCCCGCATTGCGACGGTCCGCTGTTCAAGGGCAAGCGGGTGGCCGTGATCGGCGGTGGCAACTCCGGGGTCGAAGCGGCCATCGACCTGGCCGGGATCGTCGAGCACGTCACCCTGCTGGAATTTGATTCCAGCTTGCGTGCCGACGAGGTCCTGCAACGCAAGCTGCGCAGCCTGCCAAACGTCGACGTGTTGGTCAGCGCGCAAAGCACCGAGGTGCTGGGCGATGGCCAGAAAGTGGTTGCCCTGGTCTACAAGGACCGCAACACGGACGCGGTCCACAGCATCGAACTGGCCGGCATCTTCGTCCAGATCGGCCTGTTGCCCAATACCGAATGGTTGCGGGGCACGTTGGCGCTGAGTCCACGCGGCGAGATCGTGATCGACGAGCGCGGCGCAACCTCGGTACCGGGCGTGTTTGCCGCCGGCGATGCGACCACGGTGCCCTACAAGCAGATCGTGATTGCGATGGGCGCGGGCAGCACCGCGGCGCTGAGTGCATTCGACCACCTGATCCGCACGTCGGCGCCCGCCGAACTGTCCAAGGCTGCCTGACGGCGCGGCGACACACCATTGAACCTTCGCGACCTCCAGTACCTGGTGGCGCTGGCCGAGCACAGGCACTTTGGCCGCGCGGCCGCGGCCTGTTTCGTGAGCCAGCCGACCCTGTCCACCCAGGTTCGCAAACTGGAAGAGGAACTGGGGGTCACCCTGGTCGAACGTGCACCGCGCAAGGTGATGTTGACTGCGGCCGGACGTGACGTGGCCGAGCGCGCACGCCGGATCCTGGCCGAAGCCGAGCAGTTGAAGGAGGCGGCGCGGCGCACCATCGACCCGGAAGCCGGCAGCGTGCGGCTCGGCATGTTCCCGACCTTGGGGCCGTACCTGCTGCCACACGTGATGCCACAGATCCGCGCGCGCTTTCCGCGGCTTGAGCTGCTGCTGGTCGAGGAGAAGAGCCCCGAACTGCTGCGCCGCCTGCACCAGGGACAATTGGACGCAGCGCTGCTGGCGATGCCGTTGCACGACGAGCAATTGCACGTCGAGTTCCTGTTCGAGGAAGCGTTCGTGTTGGCGGTCCCGGCGCAACATCGCCTGGCCGCGCAGGCCGCGTTGTCGATGTCGGACCTTTCGCGCGAGCGCTTGTTGCTGCTCGAAGACGGCCATTGCCTGCGCGACCAGGCCCTCGACGTCTGCCAGCTTGCCGGCGCCAGCGAGAAGTCGGAATTCCAGGCCACCAGCCTGGAAACCCTGCGGCAGATGGTGGCCGCCAACGTCGGCGTCACCCTGTTGCCGGCGCTGGCGGTGCAGCCGCCGGTCGCGCGCTCGGAGGACATACGCCTGCTCGGCTTCCGTGACTCGAGCCCCAGCCGCCGCATTGCCATGGCTTGGCGCAAGACGTCGGCGATGGGGGCCTTCCTGGGCCAACTGGCCCAGGTCGTCCGGGAATTGCCGCGGGAGTTGCTTGTAGCCCCCGGGACACGGCGCGAAAACCGGTCTTCGCGCCGCAAACCGGCGGCTGCGGCAGTTGCCCAAGTGCCGCCCGCACGATAACGTGGGCACATTCGCAACCATGCGGGCGGGGCGCAGGAACGCCCCGCCCGTATTGCTTTGGAGAGACCAGATGGCCACCCCCAACCCACCGACGACCCCGCCACTGATCGTGTCGCGGCTCGACTGTGACCGACTCGAGGCGCTGCTTGAGCAGCCTGCCCAGTCCGGCAAGGCATTCGATGCGCTGCGCGACGAGCTCGCGCGCGCCGAAGTGCGAGAACCACAGGACATGCCCGCCGACGCCATCACCATGAACTCGACGACGCGGTTCCTGGACGAGGGCAGCGGCGCCGAACGCGAGATCACCCTGGTGTACCCGCGCGATGCCGACGGCAGCCCCGAGCGGGTGTCGGTACTGGCGCCGGTGGGCAGTGCATTGCTGGGCCTGCGCACCGGACAATCGATTGAATGGCCGGTTCCCGGCGGCCAGCGCACGCGCCTGCGGGTGCTGGAAGTCCGCTACCAGCCCGAGGCCTCGGGCGACTTCCGCAGCTAGGCTGACTCCGTGCCAGCGACCAACGAATCCGCCGACGCCAGCGTCCGGCAAGACTTCATCCGCCAGATCGTTCGCGACGACCTCGCCAACGGCAAGCACACCGCGATCCGCACCCGGTTCCCGCCCGAGCCAAACGGCTACCTGCACATCGGCCATGCCAAGGCGATCTGCCTGGACTTTGGCATCGCCGCCGAATTCGGCGGCCGCTGCAACCTGCGCTTCGACGACACCAACCCGTCCCGGGAAGATCCCGAATACGTTGCCGCGATCCAGGAAGACGTCCGTTGGCTGGGTTTCGACTGGGCCAGCCTGCGCCATGCGTCCGACTACTTCGACGTGTTGTACCTCGCGGCCTGCAAGCTGGTTGAACAGGGCGATGCCTTCGTCTGCGACCTCAGCGCCGAACAGGTACGCGAATACCGCGGCACCCTGACCGAGCCCGGACGCAACTCGCCGTACCGCGACCGCAGCGTGGCCGAGAACCTCGATCTGTTCCAGCGCATGCGCGCGGGCGAGTTCGCGGATGGTGCCCGCACCCTGCGCGTTAAAATCGACATGGCAGCGGGCAACATCAACCTGCGCGATCCGGCGATCTACCGGATCAAGCACGTCGAACACCAGAACACCGGCAATGCCTGGCCGATCTACCCGATGTATGACTTTGCGCATGCCTTGGGCGACGCCATCGAAGGCATCACCCACTCGCTGTGCACGCTCGAGTTCGAGGATCATCGCCCGTTGTACGACTGGTGCGTGGACCAGGTCGACCTTGCCGGCAACCCACACCTGCTGCAACCCCTGCTCGATCGCGGGCTGCCCCTGGAAGCGGCCAAGCCGCGCCAGATTGAATTCTCGCGGCTGAATTTCAACTACCTGGTGATGAGCAAACGCAAGCTGCTTGCGTTGGTGGAAGAGCAGCTGGTCGACGGCTGGGACGATCCGCGCATGCCGACCCTGCAGGGCATCCGCCGCCGCGGCTACACGCCTTCGGCATTGCGACTCATGGTCGACCGTGTCGGTATCAGCAAGCAGAACTCACTGCTCGACATCTCGATCCTGGAAGGCGCGCTGCGCGACGACCTCGATGCCGCGGCGCCACGCCGGATGGCGGTGATCGACCCGCTGAAAGTCGTGTTGAGCAACCTTGCCGATGGCCACGAGGAAACCCTGGCCTTTGCCAACCACCCCAAGGACCCGACGTTCGGCGAGCGCAGCATCCCGTTCTCGCGCGAACTCTGGATCGAACGCGAAGACTTCGCCGAAGTGCCGCCAAAGGGCTTCAAGCGCCTCACCCTCGGTGGCGATGTGCGTTTGCGCGGCGCCGGGATCATGCGTTGCGACACAATCGTCAAGGACGCCTCCGGTGAAGTGGTCGAGCTGCATTGCACCCTGGATCCGGAATCACGCCCTGGCATGGATGGCGCCAACCGCAAGGTCAAGGGCACCATCCATTGGGTCAGCGCCATGCACGCGGTTGCGGCTGAAATCCGCCTGTACGATCGCCTCTTCAGCGTGCCCGATCCCGACGACGACGCTGACGGCAAGACCTATCGCGACCATCTCAACCCGGAATCCCGGCGCACCGTGCGCGGCTATGTCGAACCATCGGCGGCCGATGCGGCCCCGGAACAATCCTTCCAGTTCGAACGCCTTGGCTACTTCGTCGCCGATCGCCGCGACCATCGCGCGGACGCGCCCGTGTTCAACCGCAGCGTGAGCTTGCGTGACACCTGGGCGCAGAAAGCCTGACGGACTGACGGAAACAACCACGATGCTGCCTGCGCAACTCCACCTCACCCTGCCCGTCTGGATCCACGACCTTGACCTGTCGGGCAGCTTTGCCGGCGACGAAGCCAAGGTCGCCTTCGCGATCGAACTGTCGCGCCGCAACGTCGAAGCGCGCAGCGGTGGCCCGTTTGGTGCTGCGGTATTCGACGGCAACGACCGCATCATCAGCATTGGCGTCAACCGGGTGTTGCCGCAGAGTTGTTCGCTGGCGCACGCCGAGACCATGGCCTGCATGCTTGCGCAACAACGCCTGCAGCGTTCGCGGCTCAACGACCCCGATGGCAGTTTCGTGCTCGCGACCTCGGCGCAACCGTGTTGCCAGTGTTACGGCGCCACGTTCTGGGCCGGGCTCGACCGCCTGCTGATCGGCGCCCGCAGTGAAGACGTGATGCGCCTGACCGAATTCGACGAAGGTCCGTTGCCTGCGGACTGGATCGGCGAACTGCAACAACGCGGAATCGAGGTGGTGCGCGACCTGCACCGCGAGGACGCGTGCGCGGTGCTGCAGGCTTACGCGGACCTGGGCGGGACTTCCTATTGAGCGTCCGCGTGCAGGACGCGTTCCAGCAATGAACGGATTGCTTTGCTACTGCCGTGCTGGTTTCGAACCGGAACTGGCGGCGGAGCTGGGGGAGCGTGCCGCCAGCGCCGGCATGCACGGACATGCGCGTGCCGGTCGCGGCGATGGCTATGTGATCTATGCGGGCGTCGATGCGCAAGCGATCGACCGCGCACTGCCCTGGCGCGAGCTGATCTTTGCGCGGCAGAAACTGCGATTGCTGGACGAGCTGCGCGGGATCGACCCGCAGGACCGGATTACCCCGGTGCTGGCGGCACTGGCGGGCTTGCCAGCGTTTGGCGACCTCGTCGTCGAGCATCCTGATTCGGACCTGGCCAAGCCGCTGGCCGGCCTTGCCCGCAGCTTTGCCAACGCCTTGCGTCCGGCATTGCGCAAAGCCGGGCTGCTCGATCCCGTGGTCGATCCAGCCAAGCCCCGGTTGCACCTGTGCTTCCTGGATGGCGACCACCTGTTGCTGGCCCAGGGCAATCCGCGTGACAGCGCGCCCTGGCCATCGGGGATTCCGCGCCTGAAGTTGCACGCCGATGCGCCATCGCGCTCGGCGCTCAAGCTCGAGGAAGCGCTGCTGATCCTGCTCGACGAGCGCGAACGCGCAACCCTGCTGCAACCGGGCATGCGCGCGGCCGACCTCGGCGCCGCGCCGGGCGGCTGGACCTGGGTGCTGCTACGCCATGGGCTGCGGGTCACCGCGGTCGACAACGGCCCGCTGCGCCAACACGTGCTCGACAGCGGCCTGGTCGAACACCTGCGCGCCGATGGTTTTGCCTGGCACCCGCCACGTGCGCTGGACTGGATGGTCTGCGACATGGTCGAGCAACCACGACGCGTCACCGCGCGCATGGCGCAGTGGTTTGCCGAGGGTTGGTGCGAACGCGCCATCTTCAACCTCAAATTGCCAATGAAGAA
>JBDSOZ010000014.1:0-3079 GCA_039914555.1 Luteimonas sp. | reverse complement strand
GAACTCGTCGGCATCACCCTGGTCGACCAACAACGGCAAGCGTTCACCGCCCGAGGACTTGCCTTGCCTGGAAACCAACTCGCACGCATCCCACGGCTTCCACGTTGCCCGGTCATCGCCCAGGTAGGTCGAGAGTGCCAACTCGCCCCACGGCACCCGCGACGGCGCCACGATGGGCGCGAATGCCGACACGCTGCGATAACGCCCCGGATTGCGCAGCGCCACCACCAGCGCACCATGCCCGCCCATTGAATGGCCCGAGATCGCACGCAGCTTGCTCGCCGCCGGATCGGCCTCGACCCAGGCCGGCAGCTCTTCGGCGATGTAGTCGTACATCCGGTAATGCGTCGCCCACGGTGATTGGGTTGCGTTGAGGTAAAAGCCCGCGCCCTGGCCCAGGTCGTAGCGATCGGCGTCAGCGACATCGGCACCGCGCGGACTGGTGTCGGGCGCGACCAGGATGATCCCGTGCTCGGCCGCGTAACGCTGGGCGCCGGCCTTGCTGATGAAATTCTGTTCGTTGCAGGTCAAGCCCGACAGCCAGTACAAAACCGGACACGGGCCCTTGGCTGCTTGCGGCGGATAGAACACGCCCACCGTCATGTCGCAGCCAAGCACCTCGGAACGATGCCGGTATACGTCCTGCCAACCACCGAAGCAGGCGCGATGTTCGATGCGTTCGGTCATGGCAGTGGCCTCAGTAGTGGATGACGGTGCGGATCGACTTTCCCGCGTGCATCAAGTCGAACGCCTCGTTGATGCGTTCAAACGGCAAGGTGTGGGTGACGAACGGCGCCAGGTCGATGTCGCCACGCATCGCGTCCTCGACCATGCCCGGTAGCTGGGTGCGACCTTTCACGCCTCCGAACGCCGTGCCCATCCACTTGCGTCCGGTCACCAGCTGGAAAGGACGCGTGCTGATTTCCTGCCCGGCCCCAGCCACCCCGATGATCACGCTTTGGCCCCAGCCGCGGTGCGCGCATTCCAGCGCCGCGCGCATCACGTTGACGTTGCCGATGCATTCAAACGAATGGTCCACGCCCCATCCGGTCATTTCGACGATGACCTGCTGGATCGGCTGCTCGTGGTCTTTTGGATTGACGCAATCGGTGGCACCCATCGAGCGCGCCAGTTCGAATTTTCCGGGGTTGGCGTCGATCGCGATGATGCGGCCAGCCTTGGCCTGGCGCGCGCCCTGGATTACCGCCAGCCCAATTGCACCGAGCCCGAAGACCGCAACGCTATCGCCTTCCTGCACCTTTGCCGTGTTGTGCACGGCGCCAAGCCCTGTGGTCACACCACAACCGAGCAGGCAGGCATGTTCCGGGTTGGCCTCGGGGTTGACCTTGGCCAGCGACACTTCGGCAACCACGGTGTACTCACTGAACGTCGAGCATCCCATGTAGTGAAACACCGGCTCGCCGTGGTACGAAAAACGCGTGGTCCCGTCCGGCATCAATCCCTTGCCCTGGGTTGCGCGCACCGACACGCACAGGTTGGTCTTGCCCGACTTGCAGAACAGGCACACGCCACACTCGGCGGTGTACAGCGGGATCACATGGTCGCCGGGTTTTACGCTGGTCACGCCCTCGCCAACTTCCACCACCACGCCGGCCCCTTCATGCCCCAGCACGGCCGGAAACACGCCTTCCGGATCGTCGCCGGACAGCGTGAACGCATCGGTGTGGCACAGCGCGGTGTGGCTGATCTTCACCAGCACTTCGCCGGCGCGCGGGGGCGCGACGTCGATTTCGACGACCTGCAGCGGTTGACCTGGTGCAAATGCAACGGCAGCGCGGGATTTCATGGCGGCATTCCTCGGGGGAGGCCCCGATCATACCGCCACTGTCAGTAGGCGAATTCGCGGAATGCCGGGTCCACGCTGCCGTTCCATTCGCCATGGAACAGTTCCAGCTTGCGTTCGGCCGGGGTCTGGTTGGCTTCCACGAATTCAATCAACGGTGCCAGGAAAATCCGTTCGTCGACGTGGTTGCGGTTCAGTCGCGCACGCCGCTGCAGGCCGGCGGCGGAAATTTCCAGCGCACGCCGGGTGAGATCGCGGACCGTGCCGCCGCGGAACGGCAGCTTGAGCGCATGTTTTGGCACCCCGTCGCGCAAGGCGTGGCGTTCGGCCATCGAGAAATCCTTGACCAGGTCCCAGGCCGCGTCCAGCGCCGCATCGTCGTACAGCAGGCCAACCCAGAACGCCGGCAACGCACACAACCGGTTCCAGGGGCCGCCGTCGGCGCCGCGCATTTCCAGGTACTTCTTCAGCCGCACTTCCGGGAACGCAGTGGTCATGTGGTCGGACCAGTCGCGCAGGGTCGGGCGCACGCCCGGCAGTTCGTCAAGCTTGGCGTCCATGAACTTGCGGAACGAGCGTCCGCTGAGGTCGATGTACTCGCCATCGCGATACGAGAAATACATCGGCACGTCGAGCAGGTAGTCGACGTAGCGCTCGTAACCGAATCCATCCTTGAACACGAAGTCGAGCATGCCGGTGCGGCCCGCGTCAGTGTCGGTCCAGATGTGCGAGCGATAACTCAGGAAGCCATTTGGCTTGCCTTCGGTGAAGGGCGAATCGGCGAACAGCGCGGTCGCGATTGGCTGCAGCGCCAGCGACACCCGGAACTTCTTCACCATGTCGGCTTCGCTGCCGACATCCAGGTTGACCTGCACCGTGCAGGTGCGGGTCATCATGTCCAGGCCGAGCGAGCCGACCTTTGGCATGTAGTCGCGCATGATCTTGTAGCGGCCTTTCGGCATCCACGGCATTTCGTCGCGCCGCCACTTGGGCTGGAAGCCCATGCCGAGGAAGCCCAGGCCAAGCGCATCTGCCACGCCACGCACTTCCTGCAAGTGCGAGTCAACTTCGCAGCAGGTCTCGTGCACGGTTTCGAGTTGTCCGCCGGACAGTTCCAGCTGCCCCGCCGGTTCCAAGGTCACGGATGCGTCACCTTTCAGCAACGCGATGGTGTGGCCATGCTCCTGCACTGGCGCCCAGCCGTAGCGGGTCAGTCCGTTGAGCAGTGCTTCGATCCCGCGCTCGCCGTCGAATGTCGGGGGCCGCAGGTCGTCG
>JBDSOZ010000195.1:0-3611 GCA_039914555.1 Luteimonas sp. | reverse complement strand
TTTCGCGAGTTTGATCCCGGCGCGCAGGTCACCCTGGAACTTGCCGACGGCGCATCCGTGGCGGACTTGCGCGCGGCATTGCGGGTCTATGCACAGGCGCACTGGCCTGGCTTCAGTCCGGGCCTGTTGCAGCACTCGGCGTTTGCCAGTGACACCACGGTGTTGCGCGATGCCGAAGCGCTTCCGGCCGATGGCCGGATGGCGATCCTGCCGCCAGTGAGCGGAGGCTGAGCAGTGGATCGACAGGGTTGCATCGTGCTCGATATCACCGCAGGCAAGCTGGATCCCGCGGCGGCATTGGCGTTCGTTTCCGACCCGGGTTTCGGTGGCATCGCGATGTTCGTGGGCCGGGTGCGCGACTTGAACCATGGTCGGGTGGTCACGGGCGTGAGCTATGACCTGCATGAACCGCTGGCACGCAGTGGGTTTGCAGCGATTGCCAACCAGGCCCGACAAGACTTTGGTCCGGACCTGAAGCTTTACATCGCCCATGCCAGCGGCCGGCTCGGCATCGGTGACCTGGCCGTGGTGATTGCAGCCGGCAGCCCGCATCGGGACGAAGCCTTCCGTGCCTGCAGGCAGGCGATCGAAGCGGTCAAGCACACAAGCCCGATCTGGAAGCAGGAGCACTACGCGGACGGTGACAGCGTCTGGAGCGAAGGCTGTTCCTTGTGCGACAGCCCATGAAAATCCAGATGCAAGGCCAGCGGATTCGATTGCGGGTGGACGAAGCCGAACTGGCACGGCTGCAAGCCGGCGAGGTCGTGGAAAACCTGACGCGACTGCCAGGTGGAATTGATTGCCGGCAACAGCTGTGCGTGACCGAGGGGCCCGATGCGTTGCTGGTCGCGGTGGCCGCTGGCTGGCAGTTCGGTCTACCGCGGGACCTGTTGCAGGCCTATGTCGCGCGACTCCCTTGCCGCGAAGGCTTGCGCTTGCATTTGCCGCTCCCGGGCGGCGACGACATCGAGTTTGGCTTCGAAGTGGACGTGCGCGACAGTGTCCGCAATCGCGGGGTCAAAAGCAGCGGGAACCAGGCCCGGCCGCTATAATCGGCAGCCCGGTTTCCCGTTGCAAGGTCAAGCCCGCGTGTTCGAATCCCTCACCCAGCGCCTGTCGGGCACCATCGAGCGCCTGCGCGGTCGCGGCCGCCTGACCGAATCCAATGTCAGCGAAGCCCTGCGCGAAGTGCGCATCGCACTGCTCGAAGCCGACGTGGCGCTGCCGGTGGTGCAGGCCCTGATCCAGCGGATCAAGGTGCGTGCCGTTGGCCAGGAAGTCCTGAAGTCGCTGACCCCCGGCCAGGCCCTGATCAAAGTCGTGCGCGACGAACTGACCGCAGTGATGGGTTCGGCAGCGACCGACCTCAACCTCAACGTGCCGGCACCGGCAGTGATCCTGGTGGCTGGCCTGCAAGGCGCCGGCAAGACCACCACGGTGGCCAAGCTCGCGCGGCACCTCAAGCAACGGCGCAAGAAGAAAGTGATGGTGGTCAGCGCCGACGTGTATCGTCCGGCCGCAATCGAGCAGTTGAAGGTGCTTGCGCAACAGGTTGAGGTGCTGTTCTTCGCGTCGGACGCGTCGCAGCAGCCGGAAGCGATCGTCCGCGCCGCGATCAACGACGCGCGCAAGTCGTTCGTCGACGTGCTGATCGTCGATACCGCCGGCCGTACCAGCATCGACGACGCGATGATGGCCGAGATCAAGGCGCTGCACGCCGCAGTCAAGCCGGTCGAAACCCTGTTCGTGGTCGACTCGATGACTGGGCAGGACGCCGCCGTCACTGCCAAGCATTTCGGCGAGGCATTGCCGTTGACCGGCGTGGTCCTGACCAAGACCGACGGCGACGCCCGCGGCGGCGCGGCCTTGAGCGTGCGCTACATCACCGGCAAGCCGATCAAGTTCATTGGTACCGGCGAGAAGACCGATGGCCTCGACGTCTTCCACCCGGATCGCGTCGCCAGTCGGATCCTCGACATGGGCGATGTGTTGTCGCTGGTCGAGCAGGTCGAGCAGCAGGTTGACCAGGACAAGGCCAGGAAGCTCGCGGAGAAAGTCGCCAAGGGCAAGAAATTCGACCTCAACGACATGCGTGACCAGCTCGAGCAGATGCAGAACATGGGCGGCCTGGCCGGGCTGATGGACAAGCTGCCGGGCATGGGCCAGGTTCCGGACCACGTCAAGGCACAGGTCACCGGCAAGGAAGTGCCGCGGATGGTCGCGATCATCAATTCGATGACCAAGAAAGAGCGCCGCAACCCCGGTTTGCTGAACGGTTCGCGGCGGTCGCGGATCGCCAAGGGCTCCGGCTTGGCACCGTCCGACGTCAACAAGCTGATGAAGCAGTACCAGCAGATGGAAAAAATGATGGCCAAGATGGGCCGGGGCGGCATGAAGGGCATGATGCGGGGCATGCAGGGGATGATGGGCGGCGGTGGTTCGCCGTTTGGCCGCTAATCCTTTATAATTGCAGGCTTACCCTGCCATCCCGGCAGCTGGGCAACACCGAGTCAATCCATGGTCAAGATCCGCCTTACCCGTGGCGGCGCCAAGAAGCGCCCCTTCTACCACGTCATCGTCACCGACAGCCGCAGTGCGCGTGACGGTCGCAACATCGAGCGCGTGGGTTTTTACAACCCGGTCGCGGCCGGCGCTGAAAAGCGCGTCGAGCTCAATGCCGAGCGCATCCAGTATTGGCTTGGCCAGGGCGCACAGATGACCGACAAGGTCGCTGACCTGTACAAGCAGTCGAGCAAGGCCGTCGCGGCCTGATCGCGCGGGTCGCCGCCAGGCGACCCGATCCACACGATGCAACCCGGGGCGCCATCCGCGCAGAAGCCACTTGCCGAAAGGCGCGTCCTTCTGGGCCGGATCCATGGCGCCTTTGGCGTGCGCGGCGAACTGAAACTCGAATCATTCACCGCCCCGACCCGCACGATCCTGCGCTACCAGCCGTGGATCCTGCGCGCCGCGTCGGGGCAAGAACGCGAGATGTCCGCCGCCACCGGTCGCGAGACCGCCAAAGGCATCGTCGCGACTTTCCCTGGGGTCGAGGATCGCGATGCCGCGGATGCACTGAAAGGCACGGAAGTCTGGGTGCCGCGATCAGTGCTGCCGCCGCCAAATCCGGGCGAATATTACTGGGTCGACCTCGAAGGCCTGCGCGTGGTGAACCTGGAAGGGGTGGACTTCGGCACCGTGTCGCACCTGTTTTCCACCGGCGCCAACGATGTACTGGTGGCCCATGGCGGCGCGCCTGGCGAAGGCCGCGAGCGGATGATTCCGTTCCTGGAACCTGATTACATCCGCTCGGTTGATTTCGACGCCGGCGTGGTCACCGTCGATTGGGATGCGGAGTTCTGACCGATGCGCGTTGACATCGTCAGCCTGTTTCCCGAGTTTGTCGCCCAGTTGGCCGGGCATGGCGTGGTCGGGCGTGCGATCGAGCGCGGACTGCTCTCGCTGCATGGCTGGAATCAGCGTGATCATGCCGAAGGCAGCTACCGCCGGGTCGATGACCGCCCGTTTGGTGGCGGCCCGGGGATGCTGATGCTGATCGATCCGTTGCGTGCTTGCCTGGCCGCGGTCCGCGCGGCCGATCCGGCGCCGGC
>JBDSOZ010000192.1:0-2647 GCA_039914555.1 Luteimonas sp. | reverse complement strand
ATCGCCATCGGCGCCAATCGCAACATCGATATCTCGACCATGTGTCCAAAGCAGGTCTTGAACACCCCCAGGGCAAAGAACTGGGTCGACAAGGCCAGGCTCGCGGTTGCAACCAGCGCGCCCAGGGTCAGCACCGTCCAATACACCAGGAAGCGGCTGAACTTCGGGCGAGCCACCGGCACCCGCCAGATCCGGTTGAAGGTCGCCTCGACGCTGGTCAGCGTGATCAGCAGCGAGATCACCAGCGCGATCACGCCGGCAGTGGTGAGTTTCCCGATGTTCTGCGTCGCCAAGATCAGTTTTTTCTGGATCTCGCCCGCGGCGCTGGGGACGAAATTCGCGAACACGTAATTCGACAGGCTTTCGCTCCAAACGTGAAAGACCGGGAACGCGGACAGCACCCCAACCACCACCATCGACAACGGCACCAGCGCAAACACCGTGGTGTAGGACAGCGCGCCGGCGGCTTCGAACAGCCGGTCATCGAGGAATCGGCGCCACAGGAACGCGAAGAACGTGCGCGCCCGGGCGCGGTCGCGCAGGCGGTCACTCCAACGATTGATCGAGTCCAGTGGCTCCATCGACGCAGGGTAGCAAAGGTACACTCGCGCCATGGTCGAGATCCTTGTCCTTTATTACAGTCGTGGTGGCTCCGTGGCCAGGCTCGCCCGCCAGGTGGCGCGAGGCATCGGCGAGGTCGAAGGCATGTCGGCACGCCTGCGCACGGTGCCGCCCGTCGCCGCCGTCACCCAGGCGGCGTCACCACCCGTTCCCGACGAAGGCGCGCCTTACGTCGAAGTGGTCGACCTTGCCGAATGCGCCGGCCTGGTGCTCGGCAGCCCCACCCGCTTCGGCAACATGGCCGCGCCCCTGAAGCACTTCATCGACGGCCTTGGCGCCGACTGGGCCAGCGGCACCCTGGTGGGCAAGCCCGCCGGCGTGTTCACCTCGACCAGCACCCTGCATGGCGGCCAGGAATCGACCTTGTTGTCGATGATGTTGCCGCTGCTGCACCACGGTTGCGTGATCGCGGGCATCCCGTTCACCGAGCCCGGGCTCAGCACCACCCGCAGCGGCGGCACGCCTTACGGCGCCAGCCATGTCGCCGGATTGCAGGACGACCCACAGCCCACCGATGAGGAAGCGTTACTGGCACGCGCGCTCGGACGCCGGATCGCGCAACTCGCGTCGAGGCTGTCGCCATGACCCTGGCAAGACGACTGCTGCTGCTTGCGCTGCTGGCACTGGTGGCTTTGTATGGTGCCTGGTTCGCGCGCGATGCCCAGTGGGTGGCGTTCGGCGTATTTGGATTGCCGCCGCTGTTGCTGGCGGCGGCATTGCCGCGCGCACCCGCACCGGTCGCGCTGTTGGCGGGGATGGTCGCATTGCTGTGGTTCTCGCACGGGGTGATGGTGGCCTGGACCCGGCCGCCGGAACGGGTGTTGGCATTGGCTGAACTCGCATTGGCGGTGATGGTGGTGTTGGCCGCCAGCCTCCCCGGGCTGCGCGCCCGCTTTTCGCGCAAGCATTCCCAACCCAAGGTTTAAACTGAGCGCATGGACCAGCTGCTTATCGTCACCACCGGCGGCACCATCGACAAGGTGTATTTCGACGACAAGTCGGATTTCCAGGTCGGGGATCCGCAGATCGGCCGCATCCTCGAGGAACTCGGGGTTGCCTTTCGCTTCAACGTGATCCCGATCCTGCGCAAGGATTCGCTGCACATCGATGCGGCAGATCGCGAACTGTTGCGGGCCACCATCGCCGCCCAGGAGACGCGCCACGTGTTGGTGACGCATGGCACCGACAGCATGGTCGCAACGGCCAAGGTGCTGGCGAGCATCCAGGGCAAGGTGATCGTGCTGACCGGGGCGCTCAATCCCGCGCGCTTCCGCGGCTCGGACGCCGAGTTCAATATCGGGACCGCGGTGGGCGCGGTGCAATCCCTGCCCGAAGGCGTCTACATCGCCATGAACGGACGCATCTGGGATCCGGCAAAGGTGCGCAAGAACGTCGACGCCAACCGCTTCGAACCACTGGCGTAGCCGCCGGGGTCAGAGCATTCCGGTTTCCAGCTGCGCGGCCTCGGACATCATGTGCCGGGTCCACGGCGGGTCGAACACCAGTTCCACGTCAGCTTCGGCAACCGTCGGAATCATTTCCAACTTGCTGCGCACATCGTCGACCAGGATCTCGCCCATGCCACAACCGGGCGCCGTCAGGGTCATTTTCACCGCTACCATGCGCCGGCCATCATCGGCGTGGCTGACCGTGGCTTCGTACACGAGCCCCAGGTCGACCACGTTGATCGGGATTTCCGGATCGAAACAGGTGCGCAGTTGCGACCACACCAGCTCCTCGACCGCCGCGTCGGACGCGTCGTCGGGCAGCGCGAGCGGTTCGCTGGCTTCCTTGCCGATGGCGTCGGCATCCGGCCCGGCGATCCGGAACAGGTTGCCTTCAACGAACACGGTGTAACTGCCGCCCAGGGCCTGGGTGATATAGCCAGCCGTGCCTGCCGGTAGGGTCACGGCATCGCCCTGGGGGACCAGTACGGCGGGACAGTCGCGCTCGAAGCGCACGGGTTCACTGCTGCGGGAATACATGTTGGGGGATATTCTACTGCCCATGACAGACACTGCAGTGC
>JBDSOZ010000191.1:0-3284 GCA_039914555.1 Luteimonas sp. | reverse complement strand
GAGCGCGCCTTGCGCGCGATTGGCGATAGGGGATCGCGCGCAAGGCGGGCTCCTACCGACATAATTGGCACATGAGCGGATACATCATCGGCCTCACCGGCGGGGTTGCCTCGGGCAAGTCAGCCGTGGCGCGCCAGTTCACTGCGCTTGGCGTGCACGTCGCGGATGCCGACGTTGCGGCGCGCGATGCGGTGGCTCCGGGTTCCGAGGGCCTGGCTGCTGTGGTGGCTGCGTTCGGGGCGATGGTCCTGGATCCATCCGGCTTACTTGACCGCGCCGCCATGCGTCGTCGCATCTTCAACGATGATGCCGCACGACGTGCATTGGAGGGCATCGTGCATCCGCGCGTGCGCTCGGCCCTGCATGCCGAATGCGAATCAGCATCGGGCGCCTACGCCATTGCTGCGATTCCGCTGTTGGCCGAAGGTGGCGGTCGCGCAGCCTATCCTTGGCTTGACCGGATCCTGTTGGTGGACGTGCCGGTCGCCGTGCAGTTGGAGCGCTTGTTGCTTCGTGATGGCATCGACCGCACCCTGGCTGCGCGCATGGTGGCGGCGCAAGCCACGCGCGAGCAGCGCCTGGCGATCGCCGACGACATCCTGGTCAACACCGGCGCGCTGGATGCGCTGCCCGCCCACGTCGCCACGCTGGACGCCCAATACCGCGCCCTCGCCGCCCCAATGTCGCCCTCGCGCTGCCCAACATCACCCTCGCGCTCCCCCGCTCCGTAGGAGCGCGCCTTGCGCGCGATTGGGTTTGATCTGGACCCTGGCGAATCGCGCCCAAGGGACGCTCCTACGGGGTGGTTCTACCGGGAGGGGAGCCAGATGGCGTTCCAAAAAGGATATTGAGCGACTCGCGGCACCAGCCCAGCCCTGAGCGGGTTCGCGACGATATAGCGGGCAATGGTCGCCAGATCCTCATCGGTGCGGACCGCATGGTCGAAGTAGGAGCGTGCCCAGACCGGGCCCTTGCGACCCTTGCTGGCATTGGTCGACCTGGCACTCGCTGACTTGAGCCGGTTGACGACACAAGCGAGCGAGTCGCGCTCACCAAGTTGCAGCAGCCAGTGCACGTGGTCCGGCATCAGCACCCACGCAAGCATTTGTGCATCACCCAGTAACGCAAGCGTTTCGAAGCACCTGCAAGCGGCACATGCCGCCTGGAAATCGGCAAACAAGGGCTGGCGCACGCGGGTCGTTGTGGAGATGTGATACGCGTGACACGGCAGCGAAGCACGGCCACGACGGAGAAGGTGGCCGTTGTGTCCGAAGGAGCTTGGCATCCGCACAGTTTCGCGCGCACGCGGCCCTGGGCAAGTCGGAAAACCCCGCCGAGATCTGTAGGAGCGCCCTTGGGGTGCGATACGCAGGTGTCGAAAATCAGAAGATCGCGCCCAAGGGGCGCTCCTACGGGGAGGCGGGTCGAAAATCAGAAGATCGCGCCCAAGGCGCGCTCCTACGGGGCAGTGGACCAGAGGGCGCGAATGGCGGCGATGCCTTGGGCGCCGTGGGCGCGGGCCGCGGACAAATCGGCCATGGTGAGGCCCCCGATCGCATAGAGCGGAATGGTGCTGTGTTCACGCAGGGCGGCGAATGCAGCCCAACCGAGGGTGGCGGTACCCGGATGGGTCGGGGTCGACTGCAACGGTCCGAGTACCGCGAAATCGCAGCGCAAGCGCTCGGCATGGGCGAGGTCATCGGCATCGTGGCAGGAAGCAGCGACTGGCAAAGACGCCTTCAACGGACGCTCCAACATTCCGGCCAGTTGCGCCGCCTTGAGGTGCACCCCCACGTCAAACTCGCGCGCCATCGCGATGTCGGCATTGACCAGCACTTCAACCCCGGCTGTGCGGCACAAGGCCACGGCGTCGCGCGCGAATGCAGCCGGCACCCCGCGCAGCTGCACCCGGCGGATGTTGGTGCCGGAAATGCTGCGTTGAAGTGCGGCCAGCCAGTTGTCGCCACCCGCTTCTGTCGCCGTCGGCGTCACCAGGTAGCGATCGGGTTGCAACAATGCCGCGACCACGGGTCGGTCCGCTCCCGGCATCGCGTAGCTTGCGAGCTTGTGCGGCGGTACCCAGGCCAGGGCCTGGCCGTCCAGGCCTTTGGGCGTGCCGTCCCAACTGTCGACCCGACGTACGTCCAGGCGCAGGCGTTTGTGCGGATAGCGATGCGGAACCAGGATTACGGCCGCGCCCACGTCGGCAACGATCCCGAGTTCTTCGTGCAGCTCGCGCGCAAGCGCGGCCTCCGGGGTTTCGCCAGGTTCGCGCTTGCCACCGGGAAATTCCCAGAGGCCGGCCAGGTCACGGCCTTCGGTGCGACGCGCCAATAGCACCCTTCCGCGGGCGTCAGCGATCACCGCCGCGACGACCTCGACGACGTTATTCACGGGTCGCGCGCAAGACGCGCTCCTACGGGGGATTCCTCAGAGCAGTTGGCCATGGCAGTGCTTGAACTTCTTGCCGCTGCCACAGGGGCACGGATCGTTGCGCCCGACCTTGGGCATGTTGCCAGCCTGCAAATCACTGGCCATGGCCTGCGCGGCCTCCTCGTCGGCGCCCAGGCCGCCGGTGTCGGCGTGCTGGAACTGCATCTGCTGCGCCTGCTGTTGTGCCTGCGCACGATCGGCGGCTTCCAGCGCAGCGACTTCTTCCTCGCTGCGGATACGGACGCGCGCGATCATGGCGATGACTTCGCGCTTGACCTTGTCCAGCATCTCGCCAAACAGGATGAAGGCTTCCTGCTTGTATTCCTGCTTCGGCTGCTTCTGCGCATAGCCGCGCAGGTGGATGCCCTGGCGCAGGTAGTCCATGCGCGCCAGGTGCTCCTTCCAGTTCTGGTCGAGCACGTTGAGCATGACGTGCTTCTCGAGCATGCGCATGGTCTCGCCGCCGACCTGCGCTTCCTTGTCGGTGAACAGCCGCTCCACTTCCGCCTGCACTTCGGCGGCGATCTGCTCGGCATCCACTTCGGTCTTGCCGGCCACCGATTCGGCCAGCGCCGGGCGCACGCCGAACTCGGCCTCGAGGTCCGCTTCCAGCCCGGGCAGGTCCCATTGCTCGTCGATCGAATTCACCGGCACGAAACGCTCCACCGTGTCGGCGACCACGTCGCCGCGGATGCCCACGACGTTCTCCTGCACCGACTCGGCCTCGAGCAGTTCGTCGCGCTGCTGGTAGATCACCTTGCGCTGGTCGTTGTTGACGTCGTCGAAGTCGAGCAGGTTCTTGCGGATGTCGAAGTTGTGCGCCTCGACCTTGCGTTGCGCGTTGGCGATCT
>JBDSOZ010000132.1:0-3891 GCA_039914555.1 Luteimonas sp. | reverse complement strand
CGACTTCAATGGTCTTGCCCGACAGGCTGGTGAGCACGTCGGAGGGGCGGTAACTGTTGCCATCGGGCATGTTCTCGACGGCAACCGCAATGCACACCAGATTGACCGTCAGTTGCATGCCCACGGCTGCGACGAAGGTGCCGAGCACGGTGGCCGCGCCGCACATGTCGTATTTCATCTCCTCGATTCCGCCCAGGGTCTTGAGGTTGATGCCACCGGAATCAAAGGTGATGCCCTTGCCGACCAACACGTAGGGTTTGCTGTCGTCGCCGGCGCCGTCGTACTTCATCACCACCAGCTGCGGTTCGTTGGCCGAGCCTTGCGACACCGCGAGCAGCGAACCCATGCCCAGTGTCTCCATCTGCGCGCGGTCCAGTACTTCGCACGACACCTTGCCGCCGATGCGCGCGGCAAACTCGCGGCCCTGCTGCGCAAGGTAAGCCGGGTTGCAGACATTCGGCGGCAGGTTGCCCAGCTCGCGGGCGAAGGCCACGCCAGCGGCGATCGCCTTGCCTTGGGCCAGTGCCATCGCCAGCACCAGAGCGCGGCTGCTGCCATGGCTGCCGGCGTGGATGGCGAGCGACGCCAGCCCGGTTTCATCGCGCTTCTTGTTCTTCGCGCCCAGGGTCGCGGTGTAGCGATAACAGGCGTGGTCGGCCGCGATCACCGCCTGGCGGACGCTCCAGGCCACGTCGTGCGCGGCCACGGTCACTTCCGGCAACGTGAGCAAGGCCGATGCAACGGGACCGGTTTTCAGCGCGCGGGCAGCATCACCCACCGCCTTCAGGTAGGGCGCGATCCCGAACTTGTCCGGATCGCCGAGGCCGACGACCAGTACCCGTGGTGCCGTAACGCCCGCCAGGTCGTGCAGCATCGCAGTGCGCCCGGTCTTGCCGCTGACATCCCCGCGATCCAGCAGGACCTTCAGCCGGCCACCGCTGGCAGCGTCGATGGCCTGGGCCGCGGGGGTGAGGCTGGCGTCAGCATAGGCACCCACCACCACGCAGTCGGTACTGACGGAGGCGGGAGTGTCGTGGTTCAGGCTGAAGTCGAGGGCCATGGCGTAGGTTTCCAGCAGGTCTGCGTACAATCGCGGGTCGCGTGATTTCGCGCGACATAACCCTGAAGTTTAAAGCACCGAGCGCCGATGCCCCAGCTGGACCGATACCTGCTGCGTGAATTTGCCCAAGCGACCGTGGCGTCGCTGGTGGTGCTGATGATGGTCAGCCTGGGCGGGTTGTTCGCCAACGTACTGTCACAGGTCGCCAGTGGCCGGGTGCCGGCGACCCTGATGTTGTCGCAATTGGGCTTGCAGACCCTTCGTTACCTGCCGTTGATCCTGCCGCTTGGGTTGATGCTGGGTTTGCTGCTGGCGGTTGGTCGCCTGTATCGCGATGCTGAAATGCCGGTACTGGCTTCAATCGGGGTCGGGCCGGTGCGGTTGTTGCGGCCGCTGCTGATGGCGGCATTGCCGGTGGTGGCGGTGATCGCCCTGTGTTCGTTGTGGCTCGGCCCCTGGGCCAAGGCCACCTCGGTCAACATGATCGCGGAAAGTACCCGCAACCTGCTGGTCGCCGGGCTGGAACCCGGGCGGTTCACCGAGCTGCCCGGCGGCGGTGGCGTGGTTTATGTTGGTGCGATGTCCACTGACGGGACCGCGCTGAGTCGAATCTTCGTGTATCGCCAGGATGGTGACCGCCTCGACGTGACTACCGCGCGGACCGGTGGCATCACTCGCCAGAACGGACGCCGCTACTTGCGCCTGAATGAAGGCTTCCGGGTCGAGGGGCCGCGCGAGGTCGGGCGCGACTTCCGGCTGATGCGCTATGCCCGCAACGATCTGCTGATGGCCGACCAGGCGCCCGACGAGGCGGCGGCCAGGGATCCACAGGCGATGACCACGGCGGCGCTGCTGGGCGATGCGCGTCCTGCCGCCATTGCCCAACTCCACTACCGGATTGCGCCGCCGTTGCTGGCCTTGGCTTTTGCGCTGCTGGCGGTGCCTTTGGCGCGCAGTTCTCCGCGGCAAGCCCGCTATGGTCGGGTACTGATTGGCTTCCTCGCCTACCTGGTGGGAATGAACCTGACGATCCTGGGCACTGAATGGTTGTCCCAGGGCAAATTGCCGTTGTCAGCGGGGCTATGGTGGCTGGTATTGCCGCTGCTGGCGTTGTCGGCCTGGATGTACTTCACCGATGGACGAATGGGGTGGCTGCGTCTGAAGCGGGTGTCCGCGCGATGATGCCGTTTCCAAAACTGCATGACCTCTATGTCGGCAAGATCCTGCTCGGAATGGTGCTGCTGACCTGGGTCGTGCTGCTTGGGCTGGACCTGGTGATCGGCGGGTTGATGTCCGAAATCGGCGACATCGGCCAGGGCGACTACGGGATGACCTCGGCGTTGATGTATGTGGGTTACACGATTCCACGTCGCGCTTACTTCCTGTTCCCGACCGCGGCGGTGATCGGCACCCTGATGGGGCTGGGACAGCTGGCGACCAGTTCCGAACTCACGGCACTGCGTGCGCTGGGCTTGTCCCGGCGTCGACTGGGCCTGGCGGTGGCGATGGCTTTGACCCTGCTGACGGCGTTGATGGTGGTCAATGGCGAGACCCTCGCGCCGCTGGGGCAACGCACCGCCGACGCGCTCAAGGCCTCGGCGCGTTCGCCCGATCTGATCGTGGCGCGTTACTCCGGCCTGTGGGCGCGCGAAGGCAATACGTTCCTCAACGCCGGCGGTGGCGACGAGCGCATCAAGGACGGTCAGCGCTGGCTGCAGTTGAACGACGTGCATCTGTACGAGTTCGATGACGAGGGCCGACTGGAATCCATTGCGCGCGCCGAGACTGCCGAGCATCGAGCAGGTGGCTGGCTGCTGCACAACGTCAAGCGCACGTGGTTCGAGCAGAAGTCGGTCACCCAGACCGAATCGATGCAGGAGCATTGGGAGTCGCGCCTGGACGACACCGTGCTGGCGGCAAGCGTGATCCGGCCATCGGGGTTGACCTCGGCGGCATTGCGCGCCGGCATTGATTACCGGCATCGCAATGGGTTGGATGCCAGCGATTACGAGGAGCCGTACTGGGGTCGGTGGTTCTATGCATTCAATGTGCTGGCCTTGTGCCTGGCGGCGGTGCCATTTGCGTTCGGGACCTTGCGTGGCGGTGGCCTGGGGCGAAGGCTGTTCATCGGTATCGTGTTCGCACTCGGGTTCTGGTTGTTGCAGACCCAGTTCGTGCGCTTGGCCAGTGTGTTCAAGTTCGACTTCCGCTTGGCCTACCTGGGGCCTCCATTGCTGATGCTCGTGACATCCGTGGTGTTGTTCCGCCGCCGCTCCGGCTGACGCACCGTAGGAGCGCGGCTTGCGCGCGATGGCTGTTCGCACTAACAGCCAACAGCCAACAGCCAACAGCCAACAGCCACTTCCTTCGTGATGGGCCGCCGGGAGCACGGGGGTATCAGTCGGGGGACGCCGTGAATACATCCTTGTAGGCTTTTTGGCGACATCCATGTCGCCAGAACCCCCGGCTGATACCCACGCGCTCACGACGGCTATCGCAGATGGGTTCTTGGGCTTCTTGTGTAGGAGCGCGCCTTGCGCGCGATGCTCCAACCCCACCCCAACGCGTAGGAGCGCGCCGTGCGCGCGATAAGCGCCAACAGCCGCATCTTCGGCCGGGGCACCGCGCATCGGGGACCATGGCCCCGCCGCTCCCTCCAGTCATCCTGACTGAGGTCGCGGCCGCGGCCATCCATGGCCGCTTCGGGATCCAGGATCCCCGCTGCACGCCGCCACGCGAGATTGAAGCGGCTGTCTCCTGCCACAAGAAGCCCATGAATCCGTAAGCGATAGCCGTCGCGAGCACGGGGGTATCAGCCGGGGGTTCTGGCG
>JBDSOZ010000098.1:0-17241 GCA_039914555.1 Luteimonas sp. | reverse complement strand
GCCGCCCTCGACGCACTCACCACACCGGTCGCCTGGACCGGGTCGGACGGCCGTGTCGCGGGGGCCAATCCTGCCTTCGGGCGCTGGCTCGGGGTAGGCGCGCGTCGCCTGCCAGGCCTGCCGCTTGCCGCTCTGGAAGCAGACGGCAGTCGCCTCGCCGACTGGCTGCAGGCGCCGGGCGCGGATCCGGTCCGGCTGCGCCGCCTGGCATTTGCCTTTCCTGGACAGCCGCAGCGCTTTGCCGACATTGCACTGTCCCCGCGCGAAGGCGGCGGCTGGTGGCTGGAGGCGCATCCAGTCGCGGAGTTTCCCGGCGAAGATCCGGCGCTGGCCTTGCCAGGCGCGCTCGCCGCGGCGTTCAAGGGCTTGGCGCACGAACTGCGCAATCCGCTGGCCGGCCTGAAAGGCGCCGCGCAACTGCTCGCGCGCCGCGCCGACGCCCACGGCGACGAGGACTCACGCGAACTCACCACGCTGATCCAGTCGGAAGTCGATCGCCTGGCCAACCTGCTCGACCGCCTGTTGTCGCCGGCACCGCCAAACCCGCATGCCGCGCTCAACATCCACGCGGTGCTCGAACGGGTGCTGCGACTGGCCGAAAGCGACGCCGGCTGGGCGGTGCATTTGGTGCGGGACTATGACCCGAGCCTGCCGGAGTTCGAGGGCGACGAAGACCGGTTGGTGCAGGCGACCTGGAACCTGGTCCGCAACGCGATCGAAGCGGGTGCCGCCAATGTCACCCTGCGTACGCGCGCAGAACATGGCGTGCGCATCGGCGATGCCGCGCATGCCCTGGTGTTGCGCCTGGAGATCGTCGACGACGGTCGCGGCGTGCCGGAAGAACTTGCCGAACAGGTGTTCCTGCCGTTGGTCAGCGGGCGCGCCGAAGGCAGCGGCCTGGGCCTGGCGTTGGCGCAGCAGGTGGCGCGCGAACATCGCGGTTCGCTTGCCTACCGCTCGCGGCAGGGGCACACGGTGTTCACCGTGTTGCTGCCGCTGGTGGAGGCCGCCGATGGTTGAAGCATCCGCCATTGCCTGGGTCGTGGATGACGATCGCAGCGTGCGTTTCGTGCTGTCGACGGCACTGCGTGACGCCGGCTACGAAGTTGCGGGCTTCGAATCGGCGCGCGATGCATTGGCCGCGCTGGCCGATGGCGTGCCTGGGTTGATCTTCACCGATGTGCGGATGCCGGGCCACGACGACGGCCTGGCGTTGCTGCGCAAGCTCAAAGCCGCACATCCGCAATTGCCGGTGATCGTGATGTCGGCCTACACCGACATCGCCAGCACCGCCAGCGCGTTTCGCGGTGGCGCCTGGGACTTCCTGTCCAAACCCTTTGATCTCGACCATGCGGTTGAATTGGCCGCTCGTGCCCTGCCATTGCGTTCGCTCGGGATACCTGGACAAGGAAGTACAGGTGCTTCGGCAGCCGCGGCCACCCCTTCCGCGGTGGCGCCGGAGCTGGTGGGCGACACACCGGCGATGCGCACCCTGTTCCGCAGCATCGGGCGCCTGGCGCAGGTGCCCTTGTCGGTGCTTGTCACCGGCGAGACCGGTACCGGCAAGGAACTGGTCGCACGCGCGCTGCATCGCGAATCGCCGCGCTCCGGCAATCCGTTCATCGCGCTCAACACGGCGGCCATTCCGGCGGAGTTGCTGGAGTCTGAATTGTTCGGGCATGAGGCCGGTGCCTTCACCGGCGCCAATAAGCGCCACATCGGTCGTTTCGAACAAGCCCACGGCGGAACCTTGTTCCTGGACGAAGTTGGTGACATGCCGTTGCCGTTGCAGGTGCGCCTGCTACGGGTGCTGGCTGAAGCCGAATTCTTCCGGGTGGGTGGACGCGAGCTGATCCGGGTTGACGTGCGGGTGATCGCTGCGACCCACCAGCCGCTGGAACAGTTGGTGGAAGCAGGTCGTTTCCGCGCCGACTTGTTGCATCGACTGGACGTGGTGCGGTTGCAGTTGCCGCCCTTGCGCGACCGTCGCGACGATGTGCCGTTGCTGGCCCAGCGCTTCCTGGCGTCCGCGGCGCAACGCCTCGGCGCGCCAGCCAAGCGCCTGGATGCGACCGCGGTGGCCCGGTTGTGCATGCACGACTGGCCCGGCAACGTGCGTGAACTGGAAAACGTCTGTTGGCGGTTGGCGGCGCTGGCCCCTGACGCCAGCATCGATGTGGCCGATGTCGATTCACTGGCCGGGCTTGCGCCCGCTTCTGGTGGCCCAGTCGTCACCGGCGTCGGCACCGGCGAGGGGTGGGAGGAGGGATTTGCCGAATGGGCCCGCGCCCGCCTCGCCGACAAAAGTCCCGATTTGCATGCGCTAGCGCGCGCACGCCTGGAGCAGGTGCTGTTCGACGTTGCGCTCGAGCATACGGGTGGCCATCGGGGCGAAGCGGCGAGTCGCCTCGGCCTGGGCCGCAACACCCTCACCCGGCGCATGCGCAGCAAACCGTAGGCCTACAATCGATCGTCATCCCCCGCAAGGAGTTCAGTCATGCGTATCGCCGCCATTACCCTCGCCCTCGCAACTGCACTGGGTACCGTCGCTTGCGGCACCACGCCGTCGTCGTCGTCGCACCCGCCACGGGCAGCGGCGCCGGTGGTGGATCGCGATGCGGTTGCCAACATGGCGTCCGCATCCGGCAGCCTGGTCAGTGGCCGCCTGCAGGTGATGACGATGGGCGCCAACGCAGTCCACATCGCCGGTGACATCGGTGGCCTGCAGCCGGGCAGCAGCCACGGCTTCCATATCCATGAACATGGCGATTGCAGCGCCGCCGACGGCACCAGCGCCGGCGGTCACTTCAATCCGTCCGGCAGCCAGCATGGGCGCATGGACGACGGCCCGCACCATGCCGGTGACATCGACAACATCGTCGCCAATGCGCAGGGCGTGGCCAAGGTCAACGTGCACGTCCCGGGGCTGACCTTGGGGACCGGCGCGGCGAACGACGTCGCCGGCCGCGCGATCATCATCCATGCCGACCCCGACGATTACGCCAGCCAGCCGTCCGGGAATGCCGGCAAGCGCATTGCCTGTGGCGTGATTACCTTGGTTGATTGAAGGTCGCGGCTTCCGCCGCTCCTACAAGTCGGGGGTTTACAGGTCCGGCGTTTCGTTCGCGCCGCAATGGACGAAGGTGACCGGGATGCCGTGCGCGCCCAGTACCGCGGCGAACTGGCGCTGGCGTCGCTGGAAGTGGCCGAAGCCGCGCGCCAACGTCGCATCACCGGCGTCGGTGGTGGGCGCATAGCGCGCATGCCAAGCCGCAGGCGAGAACAATGCGATCCGGACCTCACCGTTGACGTGGTGTGCCAACGGCTCGGGGGGTGAGTCCAGCCACTCCTCGCTTGCAGGGGCCAGCAGGGCCGCTTCCAGCAGCGGCCATAGCGGCGACAACCCGGCGTGCTCGTACTGCATCCCCGTCATTGCCAGCAGGTCGTGCAAGGTCAGGTAGCGTGCATGCTCCACTTGCAGGCCGAACAGATCCTGCGCAAGCAGCGCAGTGCC
Source organism: Luteimonas sp. (assembly GCA_039914555.1). Classification (GTDB taxonomy): domain Bacteria; phylum Pseudomonadota; class Gammaproteobacteria; order Xanthomonadales; family Xanthomonadaceae; genus Cognatiluteimonas. The sequence goes on along the minus strand of JBDSOZ010000098.1, from coordinate 13,727 downwards.
GGCACCGGCCATCCCGGTTTCCACCAGATCGCGCTCGAAGGCAGCGCCGACGGCTGCCGTGATTTCGGCGTCGCCGCCGAGCAAGAAGGGCAGCAGCCGCAGCGGGCCGCCGGCTTGGTCGGGTCCGGGCGTGAGCATGCCGGGCAGCTGTCCGGCATGCGCGCCGAAGGTGACGATGCGGCCGCCCGGTGCATCGCGCTCGCCGGGGGCGCGCGCCAGCAGTTGCTCGAGTTCGTGGTGCAAGGGCCAGCCCGGCCGCAACAACTCCACCGGATCGTAGTGCGCGCCGACCACCGCCAGTTGCAGTCGTGCCGCCTCGGGTTGGAAACGGGCGAGGTCCGCGGCGATCAGCTCGCCCAGGCGCGCCGCGTCGGCCTGGGCGAGGCCATCATTTGCTGCTGCGCTGCCGGGCGTGAGTTCGAGCGCCAACGCCCCGAGTACCAGGCGATTATCGGAACTGTGGTTTGCGTCGCTCATTGATGATTGGCCGTACACGGGTGCGGGTTTACACTGGCCCGCATTATGCCCCGCGATGTCGCGAGGGCCGCTTGCGAGGTTAGCAATGTTGCAAGGCCGTCCCGTTGCCGTGTTAGGCGGCGTCCGCATTCCGTTCTGTCGCCAGAACACCGCCTATGCCGACGTCGGCAACCTGGGCATGTCGGTACGCACCTTGGGTGCGTTGGTGGAGAAGTTCGCGCTGCACGGACAGATACTGGGCGATGTCGCGATGGGCGCGGTGATCAAGCACCCGTCGGACTGGAACCTCGGTCGCGAGGCAACCCTGTCTTCGGGCCTGTCGCCGCTGACCCCGGGCATTACCCTGCAACGCGCCTGCGGTACCTCGCTGGACTGCATCGTCACCATCGGCAACAAGATTGCCACGGGCCAGATCGAGGTCGGCATTGGCGGCGGCAGTGACACGACATCCGATGTACCGATCGTCTACGGCCAGTCATTGCGCCGGCGTTTGTTGCTGGCCGCGCGCAGCAAGACTTTCAAGGAGCGCCTTGCCGCGTTCAAGGGCTTCCGCCTGCGCGAACTCAAGCCCGAGTTCCCCGGCGTCAGCGAGCCGCGCACCGGCAAGTCGATGGGTGACCACTGCGAAGACATGGCGCGCGAGTGGAACATCTCGCGCGAATCGCAGGACGAATGGGCCGTGTCGTCGCATCGCAAGCTTGCGGCGGCCTACGAGCGCGGCTTTTTCGACGACCTGGTGGTGAGCTTCCGCGGCGTGTCGCGCGACAATAACCTGCGACCAGACACCAGCCTGGAAAAATTGGCGACGTTGAAGCCGGCCTTCGACAAGGTATCCGGCAAAGGCACGCTGACCGCCGCGAACTCCACTCCACTCACTGACGGTGCCGCCGCGTGCCTGGTGGCGTCGGACGAATGGGCCGCGGCGCATGGCCATGAAGTGCTGTGCCACATCCGCGATTCGCAGGTAGCCGCGGTCGATTTCGTGCACGGCGAAGGCCTGTTGATGGCGCCAACCATTGCGGTGCCGCAGATGTTGGCGCGCAACGGACTCACCTTGCAGGATTTCGATTTCTACGAGATCCACGAGGCGTTCGCCGCCCAGGTCCTGTGTACCTTGCGGGCTTGGGAAAGCGAGGAATACTGCAAGCAGCGGCTGGGCCTGGATGCGCCTCTGGGTCGGATTGATCCGGCCAAAATCAATCCCAACGGATCGTCGCTGGCCACCGGCCATCCGTTTGCCGCCACCGGCGCACGGATTGTTGCCACGGCCGCCAAGGAGCTGAAGGAACGCGGTGGCGGTCGTTGCCTGGTTTCGATCTGCACCGCCGGCGGCATGGGCGTGACCGCGATCCTGGAACGCTGACTCAGGCGCTTATTGCCGCAGGCGCGGCAATCCATGTTCGTCGCGCTCTTCGATCGCCGCGCTGTCGCCGATCTGCTGGCGCAGGCCACGACCCGGTAACGGCCCGACCAGTTCACCGCGATGGGCAGCCAAGGCGTTGGCGTAACACTGGCGCGCAAGTGATTCCTCGCCGTGGGCTGCAAACCCGTGGCCGAGTTCCTCCCACGCCTCGCCGCCAGCGCCTTGCGCGATCGCGCGATGCAGCAAAGCTTCAGCGTGTGGCCATTGGCCTTCGCCCTGGGCCAGTCGTGCCAGAGTCAATAACAGCGAGGGACTGGCGGGGTGCGCGGGCAGCCAACGTTCGGCATTGGCGCGACGCGCATCGATGCGCGCCACAGGCAGGGTCCCGTACAGCGAAGCCAGGGATTCGTCCCAACGCGTATCCAGTGCCTGTTCGATCGCCTTGGTCGCAGCTTCGTCCCAGCGCAAGGCGGCAGCACGTTCCGCATACGCACCAACCACGCCGGGTTCGTTGCGCAGCGGCTTGGACAGGGATTCCCAGCGTTCCGCCAACACATTGGCGTCGCCAGCTTCGCGTAGTGCCGCCTCGGCCCATTGCTCCTGCAATTCGTCCAGTCGCGCGGCAGTCAGTGCTTCCTGCTGACGCAAGGTCCCGAGCAGCCCATACGCCTGTGCCGCCTGGCCATTCGCAGCCAACGCCTGTGCGCGCAGTGCGAGGCCGCGAGGTGGCAAGGGTTGTGCAGCCGGAGCATCCAATGCGACCAGGGCGTCGGTGGGACGATGGTCGTCGAGCGCCAGATCAGCGGCGGCTATCGCACGCGCGACTGCATGGCGCTCACCCAACGCGTCGAGTTGTACCTGCGCCGCGGCGTGGTCACCGCGTGCGCTTGCGGCATGCACGGCGGCGACGCGCGCGCCAGCTTCGACGTCATCGTCGACCGCTGCCTGCACCAGCAGCTTTCCGGCGCGGTCATAATGGCCACGATGCAATGCGTCCAGGCCTTCGCCAAGCAGCGCGCGATTGCGGCGATCACGGTGTGCACGCCAGCTGCGGAAGGGCAGGGTCAACAGCTTCCATAGCAACCAGGCGCCGGCCAAAACCAGCAAGGACACCAATGCCGCGGACGCCACCGTGGTTTCATAGTCGTAGCCACGGAAACGAACCAGCACGTAGCCCGGATCGGCAAGCAAGGCCTGCGCGGCAAGCGCGCCAAGCAAGGCAAGCACGATCCACAGCAGCAGGTTGCGGAACAGGTTCATGGCGCGATCCTCCAATAATCGTCCAGCGTCGCATGGACGTTGTCAGCGGGGTGTCTGCGCCCTGTTGCGGCGCTGAACCACGCCCCGCCGTGGTCACGGCCCAGAGCGAATAGCCTGCAGCTGGCGCAAGGTGCTGCCGAAGGCAGGGACCCGCACCACCAATGGCAGCGCACGCAATGCGGACAGCTGCGAGCGGGTGGCCTGCAGCGCCGGCGAGGCTGGAGACAGTCGTTCGAGCCAGGCGTCGGCCCGGATCAATGCGGCCTTCCAGCCAGCTTCATCGCGGCGTTCGGCAGCGGCACGCGCCAAGGTGAGTTCAAGTTGCAGGGCGGCGAACCCGGCTTCCCGATCGCCGGGAGCCACGCTGACGCGACGGTCCGCCGGATGCACCTGCACCAATCTGGCGAAGGCACGCTGCCACCAGGGGCGCCGCAGATCGATGACGCGCGCCGGCAATGCGCCAGGCAGTTGCAACATGGCGTCGAGCGCATCCAACCGTTCGAGCGCCGCTACCTTGGGATCGAGACCCATGCGGTCCAGCGCGCCGCGCTCCTCGGCCAAGGCTTGTCGCAGGTCGAGATAGCCGGGATCGTCGATGCCATCGAGCACGCCGGCGGCCAGCGCGTAGGCGCGCCGCGCGCCAGCGAGGTCGCCGGCAACCAGCAGTCGTTGGGCGCCGCTCGACAACAGCAGTTCAACGTCCTCCAGGCGCAGCGCCTGGGAGCCAGGGCGGCTGGACTTTGCCAACTTGGCGACGTTGTCCTCGAGCAACGCGGCGCGCTGGCCGATCCCAATCACTTCGTCGCGCAGGATCCGGTTGGTGGCATCGGCGCCAGCAATTCGCTGCGACAGCGCGCGCTGGTCGCGGCGGATGGCGTCCACGCGTGCCTGCATGGCGTCCCATTGCCCGGATTGCGCGCTGGCGATGGCAGCGGAGCGAATTTGCCAGGTTTGCCAGTAGTTCCAACCGCGCCAACCCAGCAGTGCCAGCAATGCGATCGCCAGCAGCCAGGGAAGCCAGGCTTGCTTGCGGATGGTGGTCGGAGGCGGGTCCATGTCCACGGTCATGCTAACGGATGCGCCGCGGCGGCAGCCGCCATCAGGTCGCACGGCATCGCGCTGGCGGCGATCACCACCTGGGCAAATCCGCGCGCCGCCGCCAGTTCACCAAGGCGCGCGCTGGCCGCGACCACCGCGGCACCCCGCAGGATCCGCGCCGCGTCGTCGGGCAATCCTGCCAGCACCCCGTCGAGCGCGCCGGCACTTCCCAGCGCCAACCAGGTGGGTCCGCGCAGCGCGCGCAATGCGCTGATCGCACGCGTTGACGGCGCCAACGCGATGCGCTCGTAGACATCGGCGCGCAGCACTTGTGCGCCGCGCCTGCGCAGCGCCGGCTCAAGCATGCCGCGGCCACCAGGCGCGGTGACCAGGCCTACCGCGATGCCCGCCAGGTGCTGCAGTGGTGGCAATGCCAGCAAGCCTTCGCTGTCCATGCGCTCGGGCGCGAGCGCTTCGATCCCGTCCTGCGCCAAGGCCGCCGCCGTTCCGGCACCAACGGCCAGCCAACAGGCAGCGCCTGCAGGCCGTAATTGCTCCATGCTCCGTGCAGCGTCGACCGCGGCCGGGCTGGTAAACAGCACCCGTGGCGCGCCAAGTGCCGCCGCCAGTGCTGCGCGCGAACGCGCATCGTCCAGCACCTGCAGCCGCCATGGCGATAGCGCGAGCACGCGCGCGCCATACGCTGCGGCGGCGCGACGCATCGACGCATGCGCCCCCGCAGGGCGCAGCGAAATCACCACGCATCCAGCAAGCGACAGGCCCATCGAAAGACCCTGGTTGACGCGCCCCACGGGCGCAGGCCACGCGATGTTGGCATAGTCCCCGGATGTACACCGACCCCCGCCACGCTTCGGCCCTCCACGCCCTCGACGCCCACTACCAGGGCATGCCGCCAGTTGCGGCGCTGCAATTGCGGATCGCCGGCTATGACGGCGAGCGCTTGCGCCTGCAGGCGCCGCTGTCGGCCCATGTCAACGACAAGGGCTGTGCCTTCGGCGGCAGCCTGGGCTCGTTGATGACGCTGGCGGGCTGGGGCCTGTTCACCCTTCGACTCGAGGCGGCGGGGTTGGGTCCGACCCCGGTGTATGTCGCCGACAGCCACGTCCGTTATCGCGCGCCCCTGTTCGACGACCTGCAAGCCGAAGCCTGGCTGGAAGGCGGCAATTGGAATGCAGCGTTCGCGGCTTTGCGCGACGGCGGCCGCGCCAGGGTGGTGTTGCACGCCCAGGTGACGTGTGGCGATGGCACCGTCGCGGCTTCCTGCCGGGCACGTTATGTTGCCATCGCGGCGACGAAGTGAGCGGGTGGACTAGGATGCAGGCTGACCCTGCCAGCAAGCGAGGACGAACCGGATGAACTGGACCCTGGCCGCACCCCGGGTGCTGCGACTTTCATGGCTGATGCTGCTGCCCGCGTTGTTGGCACTGGGCGCTTGCGCCACCACCCAGGATCGCGGCAGTGCCTTGCAGCAGGCGCAGTACGCGTGGTCGGCCGCCATCCGTTGGGGCGACATCGAAGGCGCCTGGAACATGGTGGATCCAGCGTATCGCGCGGAGCACCCGATGACTGGAATGGATTTCGAGCGCTACAAGCAGATACAGATTTCTGGCTATCACGCAGCAGGCGAAACCAGCGGCGACGAGTTGGCGACGCGAGCCATCGAGATCGGCGTGATCAACCGCAACACCCTGCAGACGCGCGATGTCCGTTAAGTGGAGCAGTGGCGTTACGATCCGGCCAGCCGGACCTGGTGGATCACCAGTGGGCTGCCTGACCTCTGGCGGAACTGACGCCCGCGCGCCGACCTGCGACAATTGCAGCATGGACTTCGTCGAACTCAGCGCCTTCGCCGCGCGTCATCCGCTTCTGTCGCTGGGCTTGGCTGGCCTGACCGCCGCCTTGATCGGCAATGAAGTTGCGGGCCTGTTCCGTGGCTACAAGGGGTTGCAGCCGGCCGGCCTGACCGCGCTGGTCAACCGCGACGACGCCCTGGTGGTGGACCTGCGGCCGATCGCCGATTTCGAGAAAGGCCACATCCCCGGCGCCAGAAACGTCCAGATGAGCCAGTTTGATCCTGAAAACAAGCAGTTGACTGCCGCCCGTTCGCTGCCGGTGGTGCTGGTGTGCAAGTCGGGGCAGACCGCCGGCGGCGCCGCCAAGCGCCTGCACAAGGCCGGATTCGAGCGGGTGTTCGTGCTCGACGGCGGCATTGGCGCCTGGCTCCAGGCCGGGCTGCCCTTGGCCAAGGGCCGATAAATCCCCATATGAACCGGATCGGCCGGCAATGGCCAGGTTCGACCCGCGTGCGATAATCCCTTCCTTTTCCGTAAATCCGCTGGAGTTCCACCATGGCTGAACAAGACACCCAGAACGGCGCCGCCGTGCCCGCCACCGAGGCTGCGCCGGCCGGTGCCTCGTTCACTGTCGAGAAGTTGTACCTGAAGGACGTTTCGTTCGAAGCGCCGGGCGCGCCCCAGGTGTTCAACGAGCAAGGCCAGCCGCAGCTGCAGATGAACCTGTCGCAGAAGGTCCAGCGTCTTTCCGACAGTGCCTTTGAAGTGGTCCTGGGCGTAACCCTCACCTGCACCATGGGCGAGAAGACCGCGTACCTGGCTGAAGTGGAACAGGCCGGTGTGTTTGGCCTGACCGGATTCGACGAGCGCGGCCTGGACGTGATGCTCGGCACCCATTGCCCGAACGCGTTGTATCCGTACGCGCGCCAGGCGATCAGCGACCTGGTGCAGTCGGGTGGTTTCCCGCCGTTCCTGTTGCAGCCGCTCAATTTCGAAAGCCTGTACGCCGAAACCCTGCGCCAGCGCGCAGAGCAGGCCCAAGGTGGCGCCGGCCTGGCCGACGCGGAAACTGCCGGCAACGCCTGACCCCGGCATGCAGCCAGCGCATGTCGCCGTCCTCGGCGCCGGCTCCTGGGGCACCGCACTCGCCGCGCTGATCGCGCGGCATGGGCATGCGACGGTGCTGTGGGGTCGCGATGCCGACACCATCGCGGCCGTGGATGGACTCCACGAGAATCCGCGTTACCTGCCTGGCTTGGTGTTGCCGCAGTCGCTGCGTGCCACCACCGATCTTGCGTTTGCGATGCAGGATGCGGACCTGGTGCTGGTGGTGGTGCCGTCGCATGCGTTCACCAGGACATTGCACGCGCTTGCACCCTTGCGTCCGGCCGCTGCGGGCGTCGCTTGGGCGACCAAGGGTTTCGAACCCGGGTCCGGGCGCTTCCTGCATGAAGTCGCCGCCGAGACCCTGGGGCCGTCGGTGCCATTGGCCGTGGTCACCGGGCCGTCGTTTGCACGCGAAGTGGCGCAAGGGTTGCCGACCGCACTGACGGTGCAAGGCGACGACGCCGGCTTCGTGCAGCAGGTGGCCGATGTGCTGCATGGCCCGGGGTTCCGGGTCTACACCGGCGACGACATGCGCGGTGCCGAGCTTGGCGGTGCAATGAAGAACGTGCTTGCGGTTGCCACTGGCGCCGCTGACGGCATGGAGCTCGGACTCAACGCGCGCACCGGCCTGATCACCCGCGGCCTCAACGAGATGCTGCGACTCAATGCCGCGATCGGTGGACGCCCTGAAACCCTGATGGGCCTGGCCGGCCTTGGCGACCTGGTGCTCACCTGCACCGGCGACCTGTCGCGCAACCGGCGCCTCGGGCTTGCGTTGGGACGTGGACAGTCGCTGGACGATGCGGTGCGCGAGATCGGCCAGGTGGTCGAGTCGGTGCAGACCGCCGATGAAGTCATGCGCCTGGCGGCGCGTTATGGCCTGGAATTGCCGATTGCGGAAAACGTTCGCGACGTCCTGCATGGAGACATCACCCCGGCGGAAGCGCTGCAACGTTTACTGGCGCGCGAGCAGAAGCCCGAATATCCGGACACCTTGTTCCCCGCCCGCTAGGAAATGAGGCGCAAAAGAATGCCCGACTGGTTTCGAGTCGGGCATCCTGGCCGGGCATCGTGGTTCCATGGATGACCCGCTTCGTGCGTTACCAGGTCAGGCGCGGACCCACGAACCATTGCTGGTCGCCTTGGGCGAACTTGACGTTCGCGGCCAGGCCCCAGTTCTGGTTGAACTTCAGCTGCGCGCCAAGCTTGCCGTAGAAGTCGCCATCGTAGTTGTTGCCATCTTCATACCCGGCCAGTGCATAACCTTCGACCCGAGGCGCCATCGAGCCGCGAATGCCCGCTTCGACGCTGTAGCCGTTGGAATCGATGCCGCTGCCGGCGTCGAACTTTTCGTATGCAACATTGGTGACCAGGTCCATGTGCTGGCTCAGCGGGTGGTTGTAGCCGACACCCACGCGCCATTGGTCGAAGTCGACACTGGTGCCCTTGATGTCCTGGTTGGCGAAGGTGCCGAAGACATGGAAGTTCGGGCTCACTGCGGCGGAGCCAGCAACGCCCCAGCCGTTGGCGTCGCCGCTGTTGGTGTTGGTGGCGACATAGCCACCCTGCACATAGGTGTAGGAAATATCGTCAGCCGCGGACGCCGCAAACGGAAGGGCGGCAACCAGGGCAAGCGCAAGCAAGGGACGTTTCATCGGGACCTCTCTCGAGTAGGTTTCATGAGGACCGGCAGCGACGTGGGGGAGGGATCGCAACTGAACCGGCGCAACGATTCTGCGCACCGGTCGGCAACCGCGGCTGAAGCGGCAGGCCGACGAAGCTGGAACTTTTACGTGTGGGTTCAGTCAGCGGCGCTATCCGCCGCCGGCAAATCCAAGCTGGCGCCAGGCCTCGAACACCACCACGGCGACCGCATTGGACAGGTTGAGGCTGCGATTGTCCGGGCGCATGGGTAGGCGCAGGCAGTGCGCGGGCGGGAGCGAGTCGAGGACGGCGTCCGGCAGGCCGCTGGTTTCGCTGCCGAACACAAACGCATCACCATCGCGGAATGCCGGGGTGTCGTAACGGGTGGCGCCGCGCGTGCTCAGTGCGAACACCCTCGGCGGTGTCCCCGCATGCGCAGCGATCGTCGCCAGCGCCGCTTCGAGCGAGTCGTGCACCTGCAGCGTCGCGTACTCGTGGTAGTCGAGCCCGGCGCGCCGCAGTTGCGCGTCGTCCAGGCTGAAGCCGAGCGGGCGCACCAGGTGCAGGTGCGCGCCGGTGTTGGCGCATAGCCGGATCGCGTTGCCGGTATTCGGCGCGATCCGGGGCTGGTGCAGGATGACGTGCAGCATCGGCACGAGTATGCCGCGCCGCCATTGGTTCGGGCATGGCTACCGCGCGTGGACAGGACCAATGGCCTACACGCAGGCGCCGGCGGGCGGGTAGGATGGTCCGGCTTCCACCCGACCTGACCGCACAGGAGTGCCCGATGTCCGCCCACCGTTCCCAGAATTCTTCCCGCCCGGCCGCATTGTTGCGCCAGGGCCTGCTTGCCTTCGCGCTGACCGCGGCACTTGGCGGCGGTTTCTTTGCCCCACCGGTGCACGCCGAGGCGGCGAAAGCCAGCGTCGACATCCCTTACCAGGAGTTCACCCTGGCCAACGGCCTGCGCGTGATCGTGCACGAGGACCACAAGGCGCCGATCGTCGCGGTCAACATCTGGTACCACGTCGGCAGCCTGGATGAACCGCAGGGCCGCACCGGCTTCGCCCACCTGTTCGAGCACCTGATGTTCAACGGTTCCGAGAACCGCCCGGGCGAGTTCTTCGAGCCCTTCGAGATGGCCGGTGCCACCGACCAGAACGGCACCACCAACTCCGACCGCACCAACTACTTCGAGAACGTACCCACCACCGCGCTGGACATGGCGTTGTGGATGGAGTCCGACCGCATGGGCCACCTGCTCGGCGCGATCGACCAGAAGACCCTGGACGAGCAGCGCGGCGTGGTCCAGAACGAGAAGCGCCAGGGCGAGAACCAGCCTTACGGCCAAGTCTATGAAGTCATGACCAAGGCGGTCTATCCGGTTGGCCATCCTTACCACCACACCGTCATCGGCTCCATGGCCGACCTCAACGCAGCCTCGCTGGAAGACGTGAAAACCTGGTTCCGTACCTGGTACGGCCCCAACAACGCGATCCTGGTGCTCGCTGGTGACATCGACCTGGCCACTGCCAAGGCCAAGGTCGCGAAGTATTTCGGCGACATCCCCGCCACCCCGACCATGCAGCAGCCCAAGTTGCCGGTCGTCACCCTTGCGCAATCCAAGCGCATCGAGATGCAGGACGCCGTCCCCCAGGTACGCATCTACCAGGGCTGGAACATCGCCGCGTACGGCAACCCGGACGTCGAGCGCATGCAGCTGTTCGCGCAGGTGCTGGGTGGCAGCAAGTCTTCGCGCCTGGACAAGCGCCTGCTGCATGAAGACAAACTGGTCGACTCGATTTCCGCCAGCGCCAGCGCGCAGCAGCTCGATGGTGGCCTGTCGATCACCGCGAACGTGCGCAAGGGCGTTGACCCGGCGCTGGTCGAGAAAGCAATCAACGAGGAAGTGGCCAAGTTGCTCAAGGACGGCCCGACCGCGACCGAACTCGAGCAGGCCCGCACCGTGTTCAAGGCCGGTTTCATCCGCGGCATCGAGCGCATCGGTGGCTTTGGCGGCAAGGCCGACGCCCTGGCCGAGTGCGCGGTGTACACCGGTAACCCCGGTTGCTTCCGCGACAGCCTGCACACGATTGAAACCGCGAGCAAGGCCGACATCCTGGCCGCCGCGCACCGCTGGCTCGACAAGGGCAGCTTGACCCTGGTGGTCAGCCCGGGCGCCCGCACGCCATTGCCCGAAGATCCGGCCGTGACCCCGGCATCGCTCAAGCTGCCGCCGGTTGACCCGAAGTACAAGACCGTCGCCAGCGACGTCGACCGCAGCAAGGGCGTACCGGCGGTCGAGCAGTTCCCCGACCTGGTGTTCCCGGCGCTGCAACGCGCGGAACTGTCCAACGGGACCAAGTTGATCCTGGCCGAACGCCACGATGTTCCGGTGGTGCAGATGAGCTACCAGTTCGGCGGTGGTTACGCGTCGGATGCCAAGGACGACCTGGGCGTGGCGAGCTTCTCCATGGGCATGCTCGACGAAGGCGCTGGTGATATGGATGCCATGGCATTCGCCAACCGCGCCGAATCGCTGGGTGCCAGCCTCGGCGCCAGCGCTTCACTGGATGGCGGTAGCGCTTATCTCTCGGCGCTCAAGGACAAGCTGGAGCCGTCGTTGGCGTTGTTCGCGGACATGTTGCGCAAGCCGCGCTTCGAGCAGAAGGAGATCGACCGGGTCAAGGCGACCTGGCTGGCTGGCATCGCCCAGGAAAAGGCGCGACCGAACGGAGCCGCACTGCGCGTGCTGCCACCGTTGCTGTACGGCGAAGGCCATCCGTACGCGATTCCATTCAGCGGTACCGGCAGCGAGGCTTCGATCGCGGCGTTGAGCCGTGATGGCCTGCTCGCCTACCACGATGCCTACGTGCGTCCGCAAGGCGCCACCCTGATCGTAGTGGGTGACACCACCATGGCCCAGATCAAGCCCAAGCTCGAAGCCGCGTTTGGCAACTGGAAGGGCAACGGCGAGGCCCCGAAGGCTGCGGTGGTGCCGATGGTGCAGCGTCCGTCCGCAACCCGGGTGTTCCTGATCGACCAGCCCGGCGCGATCCAGGCCAACATCTTTGCCGGTGAGCTGATGCCGTCGACCAAGGATGCCGGTGCGACCGTGCTGGACTTCGCCAACACCGTGCTCGGTGGCCAGTTCTCTTCGCGCCTCAACATGAACCTGCGCGAGGACAAGCACTGGGCCTACGGTGCCTACAGCTTCAGCCAGAATGCAGAGGGCCAGCGCCCGTGGATGGCGTTTGCACCGGTGCAGATCGACAAGACCGCGCCCTCGTTGCAGGAAATGGTGCGCGAAATCACTGACTACACCAGTGGCAAGGTCCCGGTGACCGCTGCCGAGGTGGAGAAGGTAAAGGCATCGGCGATCCGCGGCTTGCCGGGTTCGTATGAAACCGCACGTTCGGTGCTTGGCGAAATTGCCAGCATCGTCCAGTACGATCGCCCGGACGACTACGTCACCCGCAACGCCGCCACGATCAAGGCGCTGACTCCTGCGCAGGTCCAGGCAGCTGCCAGTACCATTGATCCGTCGGCGTTGACCTGGGTGGTGGTGGGCGACCTGTCGAAGATCGAACAGCCGATCCGCGACCTCAAGCTTGGCCAGGTGACCATCATCGACGCCAACGGCAATTCGAAGCCGTAGGAGCGCGCCTTGCGCGCGATCCATTTACGCGCGATGTAAACCATTCAGACGCACCGGACCACAATCCGGTGCGTCTTTCATTGCGGGGTCCTGCCATGCGCCTGTTGCCTCTAGTTTCCGCCGCGGTCTTGCTGACCGCTGTCGTGCTGACCGCCGTCCCCGGCTGCACCTGGGTGCACATGGCGCCAGGCGCCAGCTCAGTGCAGGTGCTGACTGCGGCGCCCACGGGATGCGAGCAACGCGGCGAGGTCGAGGTCTCGGTGAAGGAAAGCATTGGTTTCTACGACCGCAACCCCGTGCGGATCCGCGAAGAGCTGGAAACCCTGGCCCGTAACGAGGCCCCGGGGTTGTCCGGCAACGCAGTGCAGCCTTTGGACGGCTACGAGGATGGCAGGCAACGCTTTGCGGTCTGGCGCTGCCCGGGCTGAGCCCAGTGCTAAACTGGCTTGTTTTCCACTTGTTTCCGGTGCGCATCCATGTTGTTCCAGCACGTTGCCATTGCCGGCCTGGCTCATATCGACGCCCCGCGTCGACTGAGTTCGGACGAGATCAATCTCCGGCTCAAGCCAACGCTTGAGCGCCTGGGGATCAAGACCGACGTGCTCCAGGACGTGGCGGGAATCCACGCCCGGCACCTGTGGAACGAAGGCATGCAGGCATCCGACGCGGCGACCCTGGCGGCGGTCAAGGCGCTGGCCGATGCCGCCATTGATCCGGACAAGGTCGGGTTGCTGGTCAATACCTCGGTCAGCCGCGACTACCTGGAACCATCCACGGCCTCGATCGTCAGCGGCAACCTCGGCCTCGGCGACGAGTGCCAGAATTTCGATGTTGCCAATGCGTGCCTGGCCTTCCTCAGTGGCATGGACATCGCCAGCCGCATGATCGAGCGCGGGGAAATCGAGTACGCGCTGGTGGTCGACGGCGAAACCGCCGACCTGGCGTACGAAAAGACCCTGGAGCGGATGATGCGCGCCGACTCCACCGAGGCCGACTTCCGCAACGAACTGGCAACCCTGACCCTGGGCTCCGGTGCTGCGGCGATGGTGTTGGCGCGGGCCGAACTGGTCCCGGGCGCACCGCGATATCGCGGCGGCGTAACCCGTGCGGCGACCGAGTGGAACAAGCTGTGCCGTGGCAATCTCGACGGCATGATCACCGACACCCGGACCTTGTTGATCGAGGGCATCAAGCTTGCGCAGAAGACCTTCGGCGTCGCCAAGCACAAGCTGGATTGGGTGGCCGGCGGGATCGACGAGTTCGTGATCCACCAGGTCAGCAAGGTGCACACCGCCGCCTTCACCAAGGCAATGGGCATCGACCCGAAGAAGGTACTGACCATCTTCGGTGAGCACGGCAACATCGG
>JBDSOZ010000095.1:0-3502 GCA_039914555.1 Luteimonas sp. | reverse complement strand
ACTGCGCGCGCCGGCGCAAGTAGTTGAGCAGGTCGATGCGGGTGATCAGGCCGAGGAAACGGCCGCTGTCGGTGCGGCTGTCATCGGTAATGATGGCGACGTGGCCACGGTCGAACACCGTCAGCAGGGCTTCGATCGGTGACTTCACATCGAGCCGGTCGAGCTTGCTGACCATTGCGGTGGACACCGGATCACGGAAGCGTGCTTCGTCGCCGTATACGTGCAGCAGCACGTCGGATTCATCGACCATGCCGACCAGGGCGTCAGCGTCCATCACCGGCAACTGCGACACGTCGTACAGCTTCATGCGCTGGTAGGCGGTCACCAGCAGGTCGTTTGGCCCGACCACCACGGTGTCGCGCTGCGAATACGGACGCAGGATCAGGTCGCGCAGGTCGCCGTGGGTTTCGCGCTCGATGAAGCCGTTGTCGAGCATCCAGTAGTCGTTGTACATCTTCGACAGGTACTTGTTGCCGGTGTCACAGACGAAGGTCAGCACCCGCTTGGGCGTGGTCTGCTCCTTGCAATAGCGCAGCGCCGCGGCCAGCAAGGTGCCGGTCGACGAGCCACCGAGGATGCCCTCCTTCTCCAGCAACTCGCGCGCAGTCAGGAAGCTTTCCTTGTCGCTGATCGCGTACGCCTTTTTCACCCGGCTGAAGTCGGAGATCGGCGGCAGGAAATCCTCGCCGATGCCTTCGACCATCCAGCTCGCGGATTTTTCGACGATATCGCCGCGGTTGATGTAGTCCTCCAGGATCGAACCGACCGGATCGGCAAGGATCAGCTCGGTGTCGGGCGACTGGGTTGCGAAGCAACGCGACAGGCCGGTCATGGTTCCCGAACTGCCGCAGCCAAACACGATGGCGTCGAGCTTGCCGCCCATCTGCCGCAGGATTTCCGGGCCGGTGCCGGATTCATGTGCGGCCGGATTGTCGGGGTTGCCGAACTGGTTGATGAAATAGGCGCCCGGGGTCTCGCGCGCGATCCGCGCGGCCATGTCCTGGTAGTAGTCCGGATGGCCCTTGGCCACGTCCGAGCGGGTGAGCACGACCTGCGCGCCCATCGCCTTGAGGTTGAAGATCTTTTCCCGGCTCATCTTGTCCGGAACCACGAGGATCAGCTGGTAGCCCTTCTGCTGCGCCACCAGGGCCAGGCCGATGCCGGTGTTGCCGGCGGTGCCTTCGACCAGGGTGTCGCCGGGCTTGATGTCGCCGCGCTGCTCGGCGGCATCGATCATCGACAGGCCGATCCGGTCCTTGATCGAGCCGCCGGGGTTCTGGCTTTCAAGCTTGAAGTAGAGGGTGCACAGCCCGGTGTCGAGGCGTTGCGCCTGCACGATCGGCGTGTCGCCGACCAGTTCGAGCACGGATTGGTGGATCGTCATGCGGGCCCCTGCACAGGAAACCCTGATTATGGGCCAACCATGGCGGACGGCGGCAGCCGACGAGGAGGCTGCCGCCGTCCGCACCTCAAGCGGTCAGTGGCGCAATACGTCGTAGAGGCGGGTGAGCCGGTCCTTGGCCAGGAGTTTCTCGCGCTTCATCTGCGCCAGGGTGGTGTCGTCGACCGCCAGCACCCCGAGCTCGGCATCCAGCACCTGCTTGTCCAGTTGCTTGTGCCGGCTGTACAGCTGCTTGAACTCGGGATTGCCCATCATTGCGTCGACATCTGCCTGCGGTTGCCCTTCGAACATGGAATCCTCCTTTCGGAACACGTACCTGGAAACAGGAACGCCCCGGCCTTGCGGCTCGGGGCGTTCGTTACAAATCCGGGATGGGATCAAAGTACTGCATGGTTCACCCGACCCTACTCCACCGATCGGGGGCTGGGCAAGCTTGTGCGGCAAGTCCCTGATCCGGCATGGGATGGCGCCGGTGCCGGCCCGGCTGATTGCGCAAGCCTACGCATAACTTATTGAATCATTTGCGCTTTTTCTTTGGCGGTTTTGGCGCTGCGGGTGGGCTCGGCGCCGCTTTCCCGGCCGCCTGGGCCGCCATCAGCTCGGCCTCCTGGCGGGCCAGTTCGGCCTCGCGCTGGCGCGCCGCCTTGAGCTGGGCCGCCTGCTCCCCGCCCACGTCGAGGATCACGGCCTCGGCCTGTTCCCGGGCCTGGGTCTCGGCCTCGGCGGCGGCCCGCAAGCGCGCGGTTTCCTCGGCCTGGATCTGGGCCTGGACCCGCAACCGTTCCGCTTCCTGGCGGGCACGCTCGGCTTCGCGTCGACTGGCCTCGACCAGCAATTCACTGCGGGCCTGCTCGAGTGTTCGCAGGTCGCGCTCGATCAACTCGCTGCGCGCGGCCAGTTCGGCAATTTCCACCCGCCGGGCTGCGACCACCATTGCGGCCGGGCGTTGCTTGCTCTTGGCTTCGGCCAGCAGCTCGACTTGCTGGCGTGCGCGCAAGCGCTCGTAGGCCGCCAATCCGGCGTAACGGGGATCGGCGTCGAGCGCCTCCAGGCGCATTGCCGGGGCCATGGCTTCGGCGCCCATCAGCGTCGGGGGAATCTCGACGACGCTGTCGCCAGGCAAGCCAAGTTGCGTCCGCAGGTGCGCAATTTCGGTGCTGCGTTGCGCGTGTTGTTGCTCGAGTTTGCGGGCGTGGCTTTGCGCATAGGCAAGGTCGCCGCCGGCCGCGGCCACCAGCGCCGCGCTGCGCGCTTGTTGCTGGTGGCCATCGGCCATCGCCACCTGCGCCTGCGACAACTCCAGGCGCGCGCTGCCGATCAGGTCCGGCGCGTGTTGGTCGGCATCGGCATCACTGGCGTGGGCAATGGCCTGCTGCGCGGCGGCCAGCTCGGCGGTCGGCGGTGGCAAGGTAGCGCAGGCCGTGAGCGCAAATAGCAGCGCCAGCGGCGTGCAGGAGCGCAGCAGGATCGACTGCCGGCTGCGGAGGATTTGTGCGAAGCTTGGGTTCATGGACCTGCCCTTGCATGGGGATGCAACGGTCCGATTCTGGCCAGCCGGCCGTGCATTGGCAATGTCCGCGTTGATTCAAGGAAACTTTCAATGGATATCAGCTACTTCCTCAAGCTGATGGTGGAAAAAAACGCGTCGGACATGTTCCTGACCGCGGAAGCCCCGGTTCACATCAAGGTGGAAGGCCAGTTGCATCCACTGGGCAACGCCGGGTTGCCGCCTGGCATGGTCAAGAAAATCGCCTATTCGCTGATGGACGAGGGCCAGGTGCCGGCGTTCGAGCGCGACCTGGAGGCGAACATGGCGATTGCGCTGCCAGACAAGAGCCGCTTCCGGGTCAACGTGTTCAAGCAGCGTGGCGAAGTGGGGATGGTGATCCGCGCCATCCGCAACACCATTCCGTCGATCGAGGAACTGCAGCTGCCGCAGGTGCTCAAGCAGATCATCATGGCGCCGCGCGGGCTGGTGTTGCTGGTTGGCTCCACCGGCTCGGGCAAGTCGACCACCCTGGCGTCGATGATCGACTACCGCAACAGCACCAGCAGCGGCCACATCCTCACCATCGAGGATCCGATCGAGTACCTGCACAA
>JBDSOZ010000040.1:0-4976 GCA_039914555.1 Luteimonas sp. | reverse complement strand
CCGACGCGGGACTGGACCTTGCTGGTCCAGGACGTGGACAAGTGGGACGCCGATGTCGCGGCGTTGTTGTCGACGTTCTCGTTCCTGCCACGCTGGCGCATCGACGACATCATGGTGTCGTTTGCCGCGCAAGGCGGCTCCGTCGGCGCGCACGTGGACCAGTACGACGTATTCCTGCTGCAGGGGCAAGGGCATCGGCGCTGGCAGATCGACGCCTCGGCCAATCCGCCGCTGCAATTCCGCCCCGACATCGACCTGAAATTGCTGCAGCAGTTCACGCCCGACCACGAATGGGTGCTTGCTCCGGGCGACATGCTGTACCTGCCGCCGGGCGTGCCGCACCACGGGGTCGCCGAGGACGCCTGCCTGACCTTCTCGATTGGCATGCGCGCGCCGTCTGCCGCGGACCTGTTGGGCGATTTCGTTGACACCCTGGCTGCCGAAGGCGATGACAGCCTTCGTTTCAGCGATCCCGACCTTGCGCCTGCACGCGACCCCAACGAGATCGACGCCGACGCCATGCGTCGGGTCGTGGAGGCATTGAACCTGCTGCGGATGAACGACCCTGCGCGCCTGGGCGACTGGTTCGGCGGTTTCATCACCCGTTATCGCAGCCCTGGTGAAATCTCCGGAGTTCCGGTTCCAGCGCGGATCGAAACCGAATGGTTGTTGCAACAGGGCGCCTCATTGTTGCGGCATCCATACAGCCGCATGGCCTGGCGCCGGCAAGGTCGCGCGGCACGTTTGTACGCCAATGGCGAGACCTTCGAACTTCCGCTTGCCGATGCGCGACGGCTCGCGGGCTTGGGCACCCTGGATGCCGAGGCATATTCGGCCTTGTCCGAAGCCGGGCGCGACGTCGCATTCGCGCTGTACGAAGCGGGCCATTACCGGCGTTTCGATGACGACGACGAGGACGATCGGGCATGAGTCGTGGCGGCGGCCCATGGGTCGATGCCGCCACCGTTCCCGAGGTTGCGCCTTTCCGGGTGCGCTTGGCCGATTCGCAGGCAGCGATGACCGAACTGCATGCGATCCGCGATGCCATCTTCGTGCGCGAACAGCACGTCCCAACCGGACTTGAACGTGACAATCTGGATGCCGCCTGCGTGCACGTGGTCGCGCGCACGTTGGCGGACGAGGCTATAGGCACCGGCCGCCTGTTGCCGCCGACCTCTCCGGGGCAGCCAGCGAAAATCGGGCGGATGGCGGTGCTCGCAGACTGGCGCGGCCACGGGGTCGGCGCCGCGATGCTGCTGTCGCTACTGCGGATTGCACGGCAGCGTGGCTGGTATGACATTGCCCTCAATGCCCAGGCCAGCGCGATCGATTTCTACCTGCGGCATGACTTCATCCCGCAAGGTCCGCGCTTCATCGAAGCCGGGATCGAACACCAGGCGATGCATCGGACCCTCGCCGGCCCATCGACGGTGTCCACGAGTGACGCAGCGGTTTCGACCGCGGTGGCAATCGTGCTGGCGGCGCGGCGCGCGGTGTATGTCCTCGGCAGGGACCTCGATGCCCGGCTGTTCGATGCGCCGGAGCTGGTGCAGGCATTTCGCAGTTTTGCCACCAGTGGCAACGGCGCCCAGGCCAAGCTGCTGCTGCAGGACACGGCGACGCCGCAGCGAACCCAAGCGCCATTGCTGGCGCTGGCACAACGCCTCCCCAGTGCGTTTTTGTTCCGCGAAATTGTCGATCCGGTCGACCGCGGGTTTGCGTCCGCATTCATGGCCAACGACGCCGGCGGGTTCTATTTCCGTGCGCAAGCCGCGCGCCTGGACGGGGAAACCGACCTCAACGCCCCCGGCCGGGCGCGCCAGCTACGGGCCACTTTCGAGCAGAAATGGGAGCGCGCGCGCCCGGTCACCGAATACCGGGACCTTGCCATCTAGCGCGCCGCGGTTCATCGATGGTGGTGCAGTGCCGCAGGCGCTCCGGCTATAATTGTCAGTCGCTTGCAGCGCTTGCAAGCCCGCCCCCTCCCACGAGCTTCCCCCTCCCGAAGTGGACAGTCTCCTGAAGCAGTTTGCCCAGTCCTCCCAGCTCGGCGCCAATGCCGACTTTATCGAAGGGCTGTACGAGCAATACCTGGTCACCCCGGACAGCGTCGGGCCGCAGTGGAAGGCGTATTTCGACGGAATGCACGGCCGTGATGCCGGCGACGTCCCGCATTCGGCGGTCATCCACCAGATCGCCCTGGCCGCGCGCCGGGCGGCGGCTGGGACCACTGTTTCCGCGCCAGGCACCGGTGACGATCGCGACCGTGCGGTCGGCAAGCTGGTGACGGCCTACCGTTCCCGTGGACACCTGGGCGCGGACCTCGATCCGCTGCGCATGGCCGTCAAGCCCGACGCCCCTGACCTGACCCTGGGCTTCCACCGGCTCTCGGACGCGGATCTGGGCAGCGAGTTCTTCACCGGCGGCGTTGCCGGGCGCGAGCGCATGCGGCTTGCCGATCTGCTGGCGCTGCTGAAAGCCACCTACACCGGCAGCATCGGTGCCGAGTTCATGCACATCGCAGACGCCGAGCAGCGACGCTGGATGTACGAGAAGCTCGAATCCGCTGCCGGCAACCCGGGCCAGTCAAAGGAAGACAAGCTCCGGATCCTCGAGCGGCTCACCGCTGCCGAAGGCCTGGAACGCTACCTGCATACCAAGTATGTCGGCCAGAAACGCTTTTCGCTGGAGGGCGGCGATAGCCTGATTCCGTTGCTCGACGGCATGTTGCGGCGCGCGGGCAGCGACGGCGTCAAGGACGTCGTGATCGGGATGGCCCACCGGGGTCGCCTGAACGTGCTGGTCAATACGCTCGGCAAGCCGCCGCGCAAGCTGTTTGACGAGTTCGAAGGCAAGTTCGAGCTACCACCGACCGATCGCGCGCACACCGGCGACGTGAAGTACCACATGGGGTTCAGTGCAGATATTTCCACCCCCGGTGGTCCACTGCACCTGGCGCTGGCCTTCAATCCCTCGCACCTGGAAATCGTCGACCCGGTGGTTGCAGGTTCGGTGCGTTCGCGCCAACACCGCCGTGGCGATTCGCAGCGCAAGCAGGTCCTGCCGGTACTCCTGCATGGCGACGCGGCATTTGCCGGGCAAGGCGTGGTGATGGAGTTGCTGCAGATGTCGCAGGCACGTGGATTCTGCGTCGGCGGCACCGTCCACATCGTCATCAACAACCAGATCGGCTTCACCACCAGTGCGGCTGAAGACGCCCGATCCACCTTGTATTGCACCGACGTGGCGAAGATGGTCGGGGCGCCGGTGCTGCACGTGAACGGCGATGACCCCGAAGCGGTGGCGTTCTGCGCGGAACTCGCGTTTGATTTCCGCCAACGCTTCGGCAAGGACGTGGTCATCGACCTGGTTTGCTACCGCCGCCATGGGCACAACGAGGCCGATGAGCCAGCGGCGACGCAACCGGTGATGTACAAGGCGATCCGTGCGCACAAGACCACCCGCGAAGGTTACGCCGAGCGCCTGGTGGCCGAAGGCGTGCTCGACGCCGCTGCCGCGACGGCCCTGGTCGACGGTTACCGCGACAAGCTCGATGCGGGCGAGGTCACCACCGATGTCGTCGATGCCGGCGGTGACAGCCTGCTGATCGACTGGTCGAAGTTCCTGTCTGGCAAGTTGTCCGACCGGGTCGACACCAAGGTCCCGCGCAAGGAACTCGACCGCCTCGCCAAGGCAATCAACACGATTCCCGGCAACATCACCCTGCACCCGCGGGTGGCCAAGATCTACGCCGACCGCGGCAAGATGGCCACCGGCGAACTCCCGGGCGATTGGGGCTTCGCCGAAAACCTCGCCTACGCGACCCTGGTGGCTGAAGGCTACAAGTTGCGCCTAGTTGGCCAGGATTCTGGCCGCGGCACCTTCTTCCACCGCCACGCCATCCTCCACGACCAGGCGACGGACGCGTACTACGTGCCATTGCGCGAGCTGATCAAGGGCAAGGACGAAGATGACGTCACCATCATCGACTCGCTGCTGAGCGAGGAAGCGGTAATGGCGTTCGAGTACGGCTATGCGACCGCCGACCCGATGACACTGGACATCTGGGAGGCCCAGTTCGGCGATTTTGCCAACGGCGCCCAAGTCGTGATCGACCAGTTCCTGTCCTCGGGCGAAGCCAAGTGGAATCGCTTGTGCGGGCTGGCGCTGTTCCTGCCGCATGGCTACGAAGGCCAGGGCCCGGAGCACAGTTCCGCGCGACTGGAACGCTTCCTGCAATTGTGCGCAATGGACAACATGATCGTGTGCGCACCGACCACGCCAGCCCAGGATTTCCACATGATCCGCCGGCAGATGCGCATGGCCACGCGCAAGCCGCTGGTAGTGATGACACCCAAGTCGCTGCTGCGCCACAAGCTCGCGGTGTCGAGCCTCGATGAACTGGCCGGGGGTTCCTTCCAGGAACTCATCCCCGACACCACGGCCTCGGCCAAGAAGGTGAAGCGCGTCGTCGTGTGCGCCGGCAAGGTCTATTACGACCTGGTGGAAGCGGCGCAGAAGCAGGGCACCAAGGACGTCGCCATCGTGCGCGTGGAGCAGCTGTATCCGTTCCCGCGCGAACAACTGGTGGCCGAGCTCAAGCGGCATGCATCTGCCAAGGAAGTGATGTGGTGCCAGGAAGAGCCCCAGAACCAGGGTGCCTGGTACCAGATCCAGCATCATCTGCGCGCATGCCTGTTGCCCAACCAGGCCCTCGACTACGCCGGACGCCCACGATCGCCCTCGCCTGCCGCCGGCCACATGAGCGAACATCTGCTCGAACAGGCGCAACTGGTCGCCGACGCCCTCGTCAATCCGCTCGACGGCGACCACGTCGCCGAATGAACCAGATGCCCTCCCCACGTTTCCATCCCGCAGCTTCGCAGGACGTCCATCATGGCCATTGAAGTCAAAGTCCCGGTTCTTCCCGAGTCGGTCTCCGACGCCACCATCGCCAACTGGAACAAGAAAGTTGG
>JBDSOZ010000023.1:0-34876 GCA_039914555.1 Luteimonas sp. | reverse complement strand
GCGGCATGACCGTCGGTGCCTATGGCCTCGACATCCCACCGCAGGCTTATTTCGCGCGGATGCAGGACACCATCGAATTGCGCCACTTCCTGGTCGGGATGTCGAAGGCGCCAATTTTCGCGGTGGTGATCGCGTTGATCGGTTGCCTCGAGGGCCTGCAGGTCCAGGGCACGGCGCAATCGGTCGGCGAGCGCACCACGTCAAGCGTGGTCCAGACCATTTCGCTGGTGATCATCCTCGACGCGATCGCGGCGATCTGGTTCATGCAGATGGGTTGGTAGGCGCATGGACGAACCGGTCATCCGCGTGCGCGGGCTGGAAAACCGCTTCGGCACCCAGATCGTGCACGAAAACCTCGACCTGGACGTGCGCCGCGGCGAGATCCTCGGCGTGGTCGGCGGCTCGGGCACCGGCAAGTCGGTGCTGATGCGTTCGATCATCGGCCTGCGCCAGCCCGATGCCGGCGAAATCGAAGTGTTGGGCGCGGACGCGCTCTCCACCGATCCCGCCGACCGGTTGCACATCGAGCGCAACACCGGCGTTCTGTTCCAGGACGGTGCGCTGTTCTCGTCGCTCAACGTCGGCGAGAACGTGCAGGTGCCTTTGAAGGAACACCATCCCGGCCTGCCCGACTCGCTGCGCTACGAACTCGCCTTGCTCAAGGTGAAGTTGGCCGGTTTGCCCGCGGACGCGATCGACAAGTTGCCCTCGCAATTGTCCGGCGGCATGCGCAAGCGCGCAGGCCTGGCGCGCGCGCTGGCGCTGGACCCGCCGCTGCTGTTCCTGGACGAGCCCACCGCCGGGCTGGACCCGATCGGCGCGGCCGCATTCGACCACTTGCTGCGGACCTTGCAGCAGGCGCTTGGCCTCACCGTGTTCCTCATCACCCATGACCTCGACACCCTGTACGCTATCTGCGATCGGGTGGCGGTACTGGCTGATCGGCGGATCCTCGCCGTGGCGCCGGTCGCGGAACTGGAGCAACTCGAGCACCCTTGGGTGCAGGAGTACTTCAACGGTCCGCGCGGTCGCGCTGCCCAGCGCAGCAAGCAAACCGCAGCAGCCCGCATCATTGCCGACGAACAAGCCCCCGCGCAGGAACCACGCTGATGGAAACCAAGGCCAATTACGTCCTCATCGGTGCCTTCACCCTGGCGATGGCGGTATTGCTGCTCGCATTCGGTTTATGGGCGGCGAAATACTCGTCGGACCGCGACTGGCAGGAATACTTGGTGGTGTTCACCGAGCCGGTCACCGGCCTCACCGAAGGCAGTTCGGTGCAGTACAACGGAATTGCCATCGGCACCGTCGAGACCCTGGCCCTGGATGCGAAGGATCCGCGCCGCGTGATCGCGAAACTCAAGGTCAAGGCCGAGGTTCCGGTCAAGACCGATACCCGCGCCAAGCTCTCGATCACCGGACTCACCGGCGTTCCGTTCATCCAGCTGACCGGCGGCAGCCCCAATGCGCGCAAGTTGGTCAGCGACGACCGCGACGTGATCCCGGTGATCATCACCGAGTCGTCCGCGCTGCAGAACATCGCCGACACCGCCAACCGCCTGGTCGCACGCATGGACCAGGTGCTGAGCGAAGAGAATGTCCAGCGCATCGCCAACACCCTGGCCAATGTCGAGTCGATGACCGGCGCCGTCGCCGCCCAACGCGAAGACCTGCGTGCGCTGATCGTCAACGCGCGCGCGTCCAGCGAGCAACTTGCGGCCACGCTCAAGACCACCAACCGCGCGGTCGACGACATCGATCGTGAGTTGGTCGACAAACTGCCGGCGCTTGTGTCCAAACTCGACAGCACCCTGACCCGGCTGGACTCGGCCGCTGGCGGCGCCAACGCGGTCATCAACGAAAACCGCGCAGCCATCCACAGTTTCGCCAACGACGGACTCGCGCAACTGGGTCCGACCCTGTCCGAACTGCGCGGCCTGGTGCGTGACCTGCGCCGCATCAGTGACCGGCTTGAAGGCAGCCCGGCGCGTTACCTGCTGGGCCGCGACGCACCGAAGGAGTTTGAACCGAAATGAACAAGACGCCTGGACCTGGACCCTGGAAGCGCGGCGTGTCGGCGACGTGTTCGGCACTCGGGCTGTTTGCGGTGCTGGCGATGGCCGGCTGTTCGATTGTCGGCGGCAGCCGCGAGCCGGTGACGATTTTCGCGCCTGATTCGCAGGTCGCGGCTGATCCGGCGTGGCCACAGGTCGATTGGCAAATGACGATCGGCCAGCCCACCGCGGCGCGCATGGTCGACAGCGTGCGCATCGCCGTGCGTCCGGTACCTGGCGAACTGCAGGTGTACAAGGGCGCAATCTGGGCCAAGTCGCCGGACCTGCAGTTGCAGGATGCGTTGTTGCGCACCTTGGAGGATTCGGGCCGGATCGCCGGGGTTGCGCGCCAGGGTAGCGGGCTGGCCGCCGATTTCCGGTTGGAGCTGGACCTGCGCCGTTACGACGCCGACTACACCGGCAACGCAGTTCCGGCGGCAACCATTGAAGTCAACGCCAAGTTGCTGCATTCCGGTGATCGCGAAATCGCGGCTTCGCGGACCTTCACCCAGGCAGTCCCGGCCGCCAGCACCGACATCGCCAGCGTCGCGCAGGCATTTGGCCAAGCGCTCGGCATGATCACCCACGACATCGCCGGCTGGACCCTGCAAAGCGGCACCGCCCACCAGCGCACCGAGAAAACCCCCGCCCCGTAGGAGCGCGCCTTGCGCGCGATGGCTCTTCGCTTTTCGTGCCAACAGCCAACAGCCACTTCCTTCGTGATGGGCCGCCGTGAGCACGTGGGTATCAGTCGGGGGACGCCGTGAATACATCCCTGTAGGCTTTTTGGCGACATCCATGTCGCCAGAACCCCCGGCTGATACCCCCGCGCTCGCGACGGCTATCGCCTATGGGTTCCTGGGCTTCTTGTGGCAGAAGACAGCAACAGCACAATTGCGTGGCGGCGTGCAGCGGGGATCCTGGATCCCGAAGCGGCCATGGATGGCCGCGGCCGCGACCTCAGTCAGGATGACTGGAGGGAGCGGCGGGGCCATGGTCCCCGATGCGCGGCGCCCCGGCCGAAGACGCGGCCGTTGGCTTTTATCGCGCGCACGGCGCGCTCTTACGGGGCGGCGAAGCCTTCGCGGGTCAGGTTGATGGGGGCGTCGTCGGTGCAGGCGACGTCGTCTTCGATGCGGATGCCGCCGAATGGCCGGAACGCATCGACCCGCGACCAGTCCACTGCGTCGGTGTGGGGACCCTGGCGCAACGGATCGAGCAGCATGTCGATGAAGTAGAGGCCAGGTTCTATGGTGACCACCATGCCCGGCTCCAGCACGCGAGTCAGCCGCAGGTAGGGATGGCCGTCCGGCTTTGGAATCGTGCCGCCCCCATCCGACGCCGCAAAACCGGCGACGTCGTGGACCTGCAGGCCGATGCCATGGCCGATCCCGTGCGGGAAGAACGTCGAACTCACACCGGTTGCCACGGCAGATTCCGGCGACACCTTGAGGATGCCGAAGTCACGCAGGATCCCGGCCAGCGACAGATGCGCGTCCAGGTGCAACTGCTTGTAGTCGAAACCGGCACGAACCTGCGCGCACATCGCCCGTTGCGCGGTGTCCAGCGCATCGATCATCGCCTGGAACTCGTCGGCGGGATTGGCCGAGTACGTGCGGGTGATATCGCAGGCATAGCCACCATGGCTGGCACCGGCGTCGATCAGGAAACTGCGCAGCGGCTTTGGTGGCGTGCGATCACGGTCGGTGTAATGCAATACCGCGCCGTGTTCGTTGAGCGCAACGATATTGCCGTAGGGCAGGGTTTCGGAATCCTGGCCCGCGGCCTGGCAATAGGCCAGGTGGATGCCGAACTCACTGGCGCCAGCGCGGAACGCGCGCTCGGCCGCGCGATGGCCGCGAACGCCGTGGCCAGTGGCTTCGCGCATCATCGCGATTTCGTATGGCGTCTTGTATGCGCGGTGGTATTCGAGGTAATCAACCACTGCCTGCGGATTGTTCGGAGTGAAACCGGCAAGCGCGGATTGCGGCTCGCCAAGGATCGCGCAGCGTGCCGGGTCAGCCGGCAGGTGTTGCAATGCTTCCTCGGCTTGGCGGATCACCACGATCTCGAAATGGGCGGTCCAGTATCCGGAAGGGGCCTTGGGCACGACATGCCAATAGTCGAACGGCTGCAGGTACACCAGCTTCGGTTTTGTGCCTGGTGTAAACACCAGCCAACTGCCGGGATTGCGCGTCAGTGGCAGCCACGCCTTGAACTGTGGATTGACGGCATACGGGTAGTCGCGGTCGTCGAACAGCTGGTAATGCAGGGTGCCGCTGGGCACGACCAGGTGGTCGAGGTTGGCGCGAGCCAGCGCGGTTTCGGCGCGCTGCTGGATCGTGGCGAGGTGTTGCCGGTAGAGCGCCGGCCATTCGGTGGGAATCATGCGGAAATCCCTGGTGGACACCGGTAGATTCTGAACGATTCCGCGCCTGCTTGCAGGTTCCGTCGCCATCCGGGCCCGGCGCTACAGGAACAGTTCGATCACGTCGTTGGCGAAGCGCCGGCCGAATGCGGTGGGAACGACCTGTTCGCCGTCCGATGCCAGCCAGCCACGTTCGATCGCCGTGTCGAGTTCAGCTGCGATCGCCGAACGTGGCAAACCAGTGCGCGCCTCGAACGCCGTGAGCGCAAACCCATCGTTCAAGCGCAATGCATTCAGCATGAAGTCGAATGGGCGACGCGCCGGCTCGATCCGTTCATCGCCGCCACTCGCGGCCGCAGTTCCGGCATTGGCGAGGTAGGCCGCCGGATGCTTGAGCTTCCAGCGCCGCAGGATCGCCTGCTCCGCGCCCAGGGTGAGCTTGCCATGGGCCCCGGCGCCAACCCCCAGGTAGTCACCAAATTGCCAGTAATTGAGATTGTGTGCGCATTGGCGACCAGGTCGCGCGTAGGCGCTGGTCTCGTATTGCGCAAAGCCAGCTTGTGCCAGCAAATCCTGGCACCGTTCCTGGATCTCCCAGGCCGCATCGTGGTCTGGAATATCGCGCGGGGGTCGGGCTGCAAACACCGTGTTCGGCTCCAGCGTCAGCTGGTAATGGGAAATGTGGGTCGGCTCCAGCGCAATCGCGCGGGCGACGTCATCCTCGGCCATTGCCAGCGATTGCCCTGGCAGCGCGTACATGAGATCAAGATTGAAGTTGTCGAAACCGGCGTCGCGCGCCAGGGTCACGGCAGCCACGGCTTCGTGGCTATCGTGGATTCTCCCCAGTCGTTGCAGGCACCCGTCGTCGAAGCTCTGGACCCCGAAACTCAGGCGGTTCACGCCTGCAGCAAGGTAACCCTCGAAGCGGCCATGTTCGGCCGTGCCCGGATTGGTTTCCAGGGTGATTTCCGCATTTGGCGCGAAGCGCAGGCGGCTGCTTGCCTGTTGCAGGAATGCGTCGATGGCGTCGGCCGGAAACAGCGACGGCGTGCCACCGCCAAAGAACACCGTCTGCACGGTCCGGCCCCACGCCAGCGGCAGGTCGTGCTCGAGATCGGCGACCAGCGCATCGACATAGGCAGCGAACGGCAGCGCGCCACGCTGTTCATGCGAGTTGAAATCGCAGTACGGGCACTTGCGTACACACCATGGCAGGTGGACGTAGAGCGACAATGGGGGGGTAAGCAGCGGCATCGTTTATCCCGCGCAAGGCGCGCTCCTACGCTAGCCTGGCTTTCAGTGCAGCCAGCGCGCGGCCGCGATGGCTGACGGCGTTCTTGATCGCGGGGTCGAGCTCCGCAGCCGAGCAGGCGTTTTCCGGATCGAAGAACACCGGGTCGTAGCCGAAGCCGCCCTCACCACGCGGCGAACGCAGGATGCGTCCCTCCCAGGTGCCTTCGGCAATGATCGGCTGCGGGTCGTCGGCCGATCGCAGCAAGACCAGCACGCAATGGAATCGCGCGGTGCGTGCCGCATCGGCAACGTCGTCCAATTCCTGCAGCAGTCGCGCGATGTTGCGACCAGCATCGCCATGCACGCCGCCGTAACGCGCCGAATACAGTCCTGGGGCGCCCCCCAGTGCATCCACGCACAAGCCGGAGTCATCGCCGAGTGCGGGCAGGCCGGTCGCCAACGCGGCATGGCGCGCTTTCAACAGTGCGTTTTCGATGAAGGTGAGACCGGTTTCCTCGACGTCCGCCACACCCAGTTCGGATTGCGCACGCAGGTTGAAGCGGCGATCGCCAAGCAGCCCACGAAGTTCGGCGAGTTTGCCCGAATTGCCGCTGGCCAACACCAGGTCCATCGTCAGCGTGTTGCCAAGGCTGCCTGCTGCGCCGCGAATAGTTCGCTGCAACCTTGTGCAGCCAGCAACAGCATCGCGTCGAGTTCGTCGCGGCGGAAAGCATGGCCTTCAGCGGTGCCTTGCAATTCGATGAAGCCACCGCCGTCGTTCATCACCACGTTCATGTCGGTGTCGCAGTCACTGTCCTCGTCGTAATCGAGGTCCAGTACCGGCGTGCCACGGAAAATGCCAACTGACACCGCGGCCACGGCGCCGAAGATCGGGTCGCGACCGCCCTTGGGTGGCGACAGTTCGCGTCGCGATTGCAGCCAGCGCACGGCGTCGACCAGGGCGACATAAGCACCGGTGATAGCCGCCGTGCGGGTGCCCCCATCGGCCTGCAGCACATCGCAGTCCAGGGTGATCGTGCGTTCGCCCAGCGCGGCGCGATCAACACAGGCACGCAGGCTGCGGCCGATGAGGCGCTGGATTTCCAGGGTGCGTCCGCCTTGCTTGCCACGCGCGGCTTCGCGATCGCTGCGGGTATGGGTTGCCCGCGGCAACATGCCGTACTCGGCGGTGACCCAGCCTTCGCCCTTGCCGCGAAGGAAGCCGGGCACGCGGTTCTCCACGCTGGCCGTGCACAACACCCGGGTGCCGCCAAAGGCCACCAGCACCGAGCCTTCGGCATGGCGGGTGTAGCCGCGGGTGATGGTGACGTCACGCATTTGCGCGGGCGTGCGGCCGCTGGGGCGTTGAAGGTCGGTCATGGCTGGATTGGCAACGGGGGTCGCAAAGTGTATCCCGGGCATGCCCCGTTCCGCCCGGTGCGGGCGCGTGGCCGGCCCGGGTGCGCTACGCTTATCCGGGTAAAGCCCCGTTGACGTGGAGATCCAATGCCGATCCGCAGCATGACCGCATTCGCATCCGGCGAGCGCAATGGCCCTGACGGTGCGCTGGGGTGCGAGTTGCGTGCGGTCAACCATCGCTTCCTGGAGGTCGGGATGCGGCTGCCGGATGAGCTGCGGGCACTGGAGCCAGTGCTGCGCGAGCGCATTGCCGCGCGTGCCAGTCGCGGCAAGGTCGACCTCGTCGTGCGCCTGCGCGCCCCCGAGGGTCGCGACGCGTTGCAACTGGACCCACGAATGCTTGACCAGCTCTCGGCGCTGGCGTCGCAGTTGGCTGGACACTTCCCGCAGTTGCGCACCAGCTTCACCGAGCTGTTGCAGTTTCCCGGGTTGCTGGGTGGCAGCAACCATGATCCGGAAGCGCTGCAGGCTTCGGCATTGGCCCTGCTCGACGAGGTGCTGGATCAATTCGTGGCAGCGCGTGAGCGCGAAGGCGCCAATCTCGCCGCGGTCATCGGCGAACGGGTCGACGCGATCGCGCGGATCGCCGCGGAAGTGCGCAGCTTGATGCCACTGATCGGCGCCGGCCAACGCCAGAAGCTGGAAGTCCGCCTTGCCGACCTGCCGCATCCGGTCGATCCGGGCCGGATGGAACAGGAATTGGTGATGTGGTTGCAGAAGCTTGACGTGGACGAGGAACTGGACCGGCTCGACTCCCATGTCGCCGAAATCCGTCGCGCATTGGGGCAACGCGAGCCGGTGGGGCGTCGGCTTGATTTCCTGCTGCAGGAGTTCAATCGCGAAGCCAATACCCTGGGCTCGAAATCGGTCGACGCCCGCAGTTCCGCAGCTGCAGTTGAATTGAAAGTGTTGATTGACCAGGTCCGCGAACAGGTGCAGAACATCGAGTGACGTGATGCGAGGAACCCTCTACATCGTTGCGGCGCCTTCGGGCGCCGGCAAATCCAGCATCGTCAACGCCTGCCTGGCGCGCGACGGCAACATCTGCCTGTCGATCTCGTTCACCTCGCGCGCGCCACGCCCGGGCGAACGCCACCACGAGCATTACAACTTCGTCAGCATCCCCGAATTCGAAGACATGGTCGCGGCCGGCGATTTCTTCGAATACGCGCGGGTGCACGGCGATTGGAAGGGCACGGCGCGGCAATCGGTGGAGCCGCAGTTGGCGGCCGGCCGCGACGTGTTGCTGGAGATCGACTGGCAGGGTGCACGTCAGGTGCGGGCGCGGATGCCGGGCGCGGTGAGCGTGTTCATCCTGCCGCCCTCGCGCGAGGCGCTGGAGCAGCGGATGCGCGCCCGCGGCCAGGATAGCGACGCGGTCATCGCCCGGCGCTTGGCGGCCGCGCGCGAGGAGATGTCGCACTACGCCGAATTTGATTACGTGGTGGTCAACGAAGTCTTCGATACCGCGGTGGACGAGATGTGTGCGGTGTTCCAGGCCAGTCGCTTGCGCCTGGTCCAGCAGCAGCAACGCCACGAATCCCTGATCGCGGCCTTGCTGGACCCCTGAACTGCCTGTAACAGATTGATTTGCAAGGAACTACTTGCAATCCAGTGGCCCCACCCGTAACATTCCCGGTCCCCTTATCGATACGGACGGCCCAGCGCCTCCGGGAGCCCCATGGCCCGCATTACCGTCGAAGACTGCCTGCAAGTGGTCGGCAACCGTTTCGAACTCGTCATGATGGCCGCCAAGCGCGCGCGCCAACTGGCCAACGGCGTCGAGCCGCTGCTGGACAACAGCGAGTCCAACGACAAGCCCACCGTATTGGCGTTGCGCGAAATCGCCGCCCGCAGCATTGACCAGCCCTACATTGACGCGGTCGACAAGTCCGAGCGCGAGCGCAAGGAGCGCGAGGCGATGGAGTGGGCCGCTGCCGAAGTGGTTGCCGACGATGACCTGTCAAAGGGCGACGACTGAGTTCCAGGCAAGCAGGCAAGGTGCGGGGACCCAGGTCCCTGGCGGTGAAACGGCTCCGGAAACGGGGCCGTTGCTGTTTTTGGGGTTGCCGGGCCGTTGCGGCCTTCCGACCCCTGTTCCTTGTTCCGCCTTCCCGCCGTAGTCTGGGAGCATGACTCCGGCGGACCTTGCCAATGCCACCCGCGTGCCCCCGTCGCCAGACGTGGTGCCCGACTATGTGAAGGCGCTTGAGCAGGCGGCCAGCTACCTGCCTGCCGATCAGCACAAAGTGCTGCGTCGGGCCTGGGCGATTGGCGCCGCCGCCCATGCCGGCCAGACTCGTCGTTCCGGCGAGCCTTACATCACCCATCCGATGGCGGTGGCCACCGCACTGGCAGAGCAGCACGTCGATGTCGAGACCCTGGTCGCCGCGATCCTGCATGACACCCTCGAGGACACGCCGCTAACGCGCGCGAGCATCGCCGGAGAGTTCGGTGAGACCGTGGCCGAACTGGTCGACGGCGTCACCAAGCTCGACAAACTGCAGTTCGCCGATCGCCAGGAGGCCGCTGCAGAAAGCTTCCGCAAGATGATGCTGGCGATGGCGCGCGACCTGCGCGTGATCATGATCAAGTTGGCCGACCGCCTGCACAACATGCGTACGCTGGGTGCGCAACCGCCCGAAGCACGCGAGCGCATCGCCCGCGAAACCCTGGAGATCTACGCCCCCATCGCCCAGCGCCTGGGCATGAACATGGTCAAGTCCGAGCTGCAGGATCTCGGGTTTCGCGCACTTTTCCCGTGGCGCCACGCGGTGCTGGAGAAGCGCATCCGTACCCAGCCGCTGGTGCGGCGCGAAGCGCTTGCCAAGATCGAGGCACAGTTGGCGCAACGCCTCACCATCGAGGGCCTGGAGTTCAGGCTCGTGGGCAGGGTGAAGTCGCCGTGGAGCATCTATTCGAAGATGCGCGCGGAGGGCAAGACCTTCGTCCAGGTGATGGACGTGTTCGGGTTCCGGATCGTGGTCGACTCGGTACCGGACTGCTATCACGCGCTGGGTGTCGTGCATTCGGTGTTCAAGCCACTGGACGGGCGATTCCGCGACTTCATCGCGATTCCAAAGGCCAATGGTTATCAATCGTTGCATACGGTGTTGTTCGGTCCTTATGGTTCACCGATCGAAGTCCAGATCCGCACCGTGGAAATGGACCTGGTGGCGGAACGCGGAATCGCCGCGCACTGGATCTACAAACACGGCGGCAGCGCTAACAGCGCCCACAGCCGCGCCCACTCCTGGATCGCCGGTCTGCTGGAAAGCCAGCGTGGCACCGGTTCGTCGCTGGAGTTCCTGGAGAACGTCAAGGTCGACCTGTTCCCGGACGAGGTCTACCTGTTTACGCCCAACGGCGACATCCTCGCCTTGCCGCGCAATGCGACCGCGCTCGACTTCGCCTACACCGTGCACACCGACGTGGGAAACCATGCGGTGGCTGCGCGCGTCGACAAGAAGCTGGTGCCGTTGCGGACCAAGCTGGTCAGCGGCCAGAAGATCGAGGTGATCACGGCCCGATCGGCGGCGCCACAACCGCAATGGTTGGAGTTCGTGGTGACCGGCAAGGCGCGCACGTCCATCCGCCACCAGCTCAAGCAGCTGGAACACGAGGATGCGGTGCAACTCGGGCACCGGATGCTGGACCGCGCGTTGGAACGGCTGCAGACGTCGCTGGATCGACTGCCGCCGGCGCGCCTTGAGGCCTACCTGGCCGAGAACCGGTACCCGCGGCTGGAAGCGCTGCTGGCAGACATTGCGCTGGGCAACCGGATGCCGGCGCAGGTAGCGCGGGTGCTGGCGATGCAGCCGGCCGCGGCGCCCGACCTGCTCGACGGGTTGCAAAGGCCGTTGCAGGAAGGACTGCCCGGTGGCGCGCGCGTGACCGGCGACCGCATCCTCATCACCGGCCATGAGCGCGGGATCATTACCTTCGCCAATTGCTGCATGCCGATTCCGGGCGATGAGATCATGGGCTACCACACCACCGGCAAGGGCATCGTCGTGCACCGGCTCGATTGCCCCAACGTCGCCGATTACCGCAAGTCGCCGGAACGCTGGATCACGATCGGTTGGGACCGCGCCGTCTCCGGGGATTTCCACAGTGCATTGATGGTCGAGGTTGAAAACCGGCCTGGCGTGCTGGCACAGCTGGCCGCCGCCATTGCCCAGGCCGATTCCAACATCGACGGGGTCGAATACCTGGAACGGGACAGCAATGTCGCCTCGATCCGCTTCGCGATTGAAGTGCGCGACCGCAAGCACATCGCCGACGTGATCCGGCGCGTGCGCCGCTTGACCGTGGTCTATGGCGTGCAGCGGCTGTAAGATCGACCCATGTCCAGACAACCCATCCATAGCGACCGCGCACCCGCGGCCATCGGCCCGTATTCACAGGCAGTGCGTGCCGGCAATACGGTTTACCTGTCCGGCCAGACCCCGCTGGATCCGGCAACCGGCGCGCTGGTCGAAGGTGACATTTCGGTCCAGGCACGCCAGGCCTTCAACAACCTCAAGGCGGTGTGCGAGGCCGCGGGGGGTTCATTCGATGACATTGTCCGCGTCGGCCTCTACCTCACCGACCTTGGCCAGTTCTCGCAGGTCAACGCGGTGATGGCCGAATTCTTCAGTACGCCCTATCCAGCGCGGTCGACCATCGGTGTAGCGGCCCTGCCCAGGGACGCGGCGTTCGAAGTCGACGCGGTGATGGTGCTGGCTTGAGCTAGCGGTGGCGCGCGCGGGGCACAAGGCTGCTGCGCCGTCCCTCGCTCCCGCTGGGGAAGCATCGTTGTCGACGTTGCCCGGGGTCGGGCCGCGGGTGGCGGAGAAGCTGGCGGCGCGCGGGTTGCTGAGCCTGCAGGACCTCTGGCTGCAACTGCCGCGGCAATACGAAGATCGCACGGCGCTGACGCCGATCCGCGCGTTGCAACCCGGCGTCGAAGCCCAGGTCGAGGGTGTGGTCGCCGCGGTCGAACGCGGATTCCGTTACCGGCCTTTGCTGCGTGTCGCGATCGTCGACGCGTCGCGTGCAACCCTGGTGTTGCGTTTCTTCCATTTCCGGGCGGCGCAAGTCGCGCAGTTCGTGCCGGGGGCGCGGGTGCGTTGCTACGGAACGCCGCGTGGCGGCCAACAAGGCCTGGAAATCGTGCATCCAAGTTATCGGGTGCTGGGTGAGGGCGACGACCCGCTCGATGACCGCCTGGCGCCGGTCTATCCGGCGATCGAGGGCCTGGGTCCCGCTTCATTGCGCAAGCTCATCGCGCTTGCACTGGATCGGCTGCCCGACACCGCAGCGCTGGAACTATTGCCGGAGGAGGTGCAGGCGGGGCTTGGCCTGCCGCCGTTGCGCGAGGCCTTGCTGACCGTGCATCGTCCACCCCGGGATGCCGACGTGGCTGCGCTGCTTGCAGGCACCCATCCGGCGCAACGGCGACTGGTGCTGGAGGAGCTGCTCGCGCACCACCTCAGCCTGCGGCGCCAGCGCATCGCGTTGCAACGCCATGCCGCGCCGGCACTGGTCGGTGACGATGGCCTGGTTGATCGCCTGCGCGAAGCCTTGCCATTCCAGTTGACTGGAGCGCAACAGCGCGTCTTCGCGCAGGTGCGCGCCGACCTCGCGCAACCGCACCCGATGCTGCGCCTGGTGCAGGGTGATGTCGGGAGTGGCAAGACCGTGGTTGCTGCGATGGCGGCCATGCTTGCCATCGGCAGCGGCCGCCAGGCCGCGTTGATGGCGCCAACCGAGTTGCTCGCCGAACAACACCTGGGCAACCTGCGCACCTGGCTCGAGCCTTTGGGCGTGCGCGTCGCGTGGTTGGCCGGCAAGGTCACCGGCAAGGCCCGCGCAGCAGTGCTTGCGGAAGTCGCCTCGGGCGCTGCACAGCTGGTCGTGGGGACCCATGCACTGATGCAGGAAGGCGTGGTGTTCAATGACCTCGCGCTGGCGATTGTCGACGAGCAGCATCGGTTCGGCGTGCACCAGCGCCTTGCCCTTCGCGACAAAGGAGCCTCGGGCGGTGGCGTACCACATCAATTGGTGATGACAGCGACCCCGATCCCGCGCACCTTGGCGATGGCTGCCTACGCCGACCTCGATGTCTCGGCGATCGACGAGCTGCCACCGGGACGCACGCCGGTGCAGACGGTGGCATTGAGTGCGGAGCGTCGCCCCGAACTGGTCGAACGCATCCGCGCCGCTTGCGCCGAGGGACGACAGGCGTACTGGGTCTGTACCTTGATAGACGAATCCGACGAAGTGTCCGCGCAGGCTGCGCAGTCGACGTTCGATGCACTGTCCGCGGCCTTGCCAGGACTGCGCATTGGCCTGGTGCACGGACGCATGAAGGCCAGCTTGAAGCAGGCGGCAATGCGCGCGTTCAAGCAAGGCGACCTCGATCTGCTGGTGGCGACCACCGTGATCGAGGTCGGCGTGGATGTGGCCAACGCGTCGCTGATGATCATCGAGAACGCGGAGCGCCTGGGCCTGGCGCAGCTGCACCAGTTGCGCGGACGGGTGGGGCGGGGCAGCGCCGCATCCAGCTGCGTGCTGCTATACCAACCGCCACTGGCGGCGTTGGCACGGCAGCGACTGGAGACCATGCGTGCCACCAATGACGGTTTCGAAATCGCGGAAAAGGATCTCGAGTTGCGCGGCCCGGGCGAATTGCTCGGCACGCGCCAAACCGGACTTGCCGGTTTCCGCCTGGCTGACCTGGCGCGCGATGCGGACCTGCTGCCGCAGGTGCATGCCTTGGGCGAGCGCCTGTTGGCGGAATCACCCGCGGTGGCCGACCGCCTGGTCGCGCGTTGGATCGGCGGCGCCGCGCGCTACGCCGCCGCGTGATCCTTGTGGGAGCGGCGGAAGCCGCGAAAAGCCAGGCCGCCGCTATCTGGCCTTTCGCGGCTTCCGCCGCCCCACAACGTAGAATCGACCCATGGATAAGATCCCGCTGCTGATTGACACCGACCCGGGCGTCGACGATGCCCTCGCATTGTTGATGGCATTTGCCAACCCCTGCCACGAGATCGTGGGCCTGACCATTGCCGCCGGCAACGTCGGCCTGTCCCACACCGTGGCCAACGCGCTCAAGTTGTGCGAAGTCGCCAGGCGCGAGGACATCCCGGTGTTCGCCGGTTGCGACAGCCCGCTGTTGCATCCCGCGCCCGATGCAGCGTATGTGCACGGCAACGACGGCTTCGGCGATACCGGCTATGTGCCCGCATCGCGCAATGCGGAAGCGGAGCACGCCGCACTGGCAATCCTGCGACTCTCGCACGCCCACGCCAGCCGGTTGTTGTTGGTTGCGCTCGGGCCACTGACCAACCTGGCGCTGGCGCTGAAACTCGACCCGACCCTGCCACAGCGGATTGCGCGTTGCGTGGTCATGGGTGGTGCCGTCACCGCCCACGGCAACATCACCCCAGCCGCCGAATTCAACATCTATTTCGACCCCGAAGCCGCGGCCATCGTATTCGCGGCGTTTCCGCGGATCGAGCTGGCAGATTGGGAGGCGGTGGTCAGGCACGGGCTGGATCACGATGAAGCCGCGGCCTGGATGGCCGTGGACACGCCGGAGGCTGCCTTCTACGGCGCCATTTCGGCGCACACCCGACAGTGGTCCAAGCGCCAGCGCGGGCAAAGCTGGCATTGCGCCGACGCCCTGGCAATGGCCCTGGCATTGGCGCCGCAAGGGGCTGCGCCGCTGGTCGAACGGTCGCTGGCCGTGGAATTGGCCCACGGCTGCGCGCGCGGCGCCACCGTCGTGGACTGGAACCGCCAGTTGCAGGCACCGCTGAACGCCGCGATCCTGATGGACTACGACCAAACCCGGTTCGAGGCACTGATCCGCGCCGGTCTGGCCGGCTTGCACGGAACCGCCGGCGCAGGCTAAAATGCGCTGCTTAACTCCGCAAAAACTACCGGTAGCCGCCATGAAGGCCGACATCCATCCCGATTACCGCGAAGTCGTGTTCCAGGACGTGACTTCGGACTTCAGGTTCCTCACCCGTTCGACCATCTCCAGCAAGGAGACGGTGAAGTGGGAGGACGGCAACGAGTATCCGCTCGTCAAGATCGACATTTCGTCGGCGACGCATCCGTTTTACACCGGACAGAACAAGATCATGGATACCAGCGGCCGCATCGACAAGTTCAAGAAGCGCTACACGAAATAAGCCTGCCGCCTGGCAGTTGCCGATCGTGCACCACGGCCGCCACATGGCGGCCGTTTGCGTTCCCGGGCTATGCGATAATTGACGGATCCGATGACCCCACTCAGCGCCGCCGATGAAGCCGCGGTGCGCTCGCATCGAGGAGCGATCGACGTGTCCCAGAAACCATCTTTCGACCAGGTCACCCTGGTCGCCGCCGACAAGTCGGTGATCTTGCCGGTCCAGTCAGGCACCCTTGGCAACCCCTGCATCGATATCGGCCAGCTGCCCCGGGAAACCGGGTGCTTTACCTACGATCCCGGGTTCACTGCCACGGCCTCGTGCAAGTCGGCGATCACCTACATCGACGGCGACGCCGGCGTGCTGTTGTATCGCGGCTATCCGATCGAGCAGTTGGCCAAGCACTCGAGTTTCCTCGAGGTTGCCTACCTGCTGATGCAGGGCGAGCTGCCGACGAAGGCGGAGTTCTCGAAGTTCGAGAAC
Source organism: Luteimonas sp. (assembly GCA_039914555.1). GTDB lineage: Bacteria > Pseudomonadota > Gammaproteobacteria > Xanthomonadales > Xanthomonadaceae > Cognatiluteimonas. The sequence continues at coordinate 19,139 of JBDSOZ010000023.1, read as the reverse complement.
ACGGTCACCCACCACACGATGATGCACGAGGCTTTCAAGAGCTTCCTCGGTGGATTCCGCCACGATGCGCATCCGATGGCGATGACGGTGGGCATGCTCGGCTCTATGGCGAGCTTCTACCACAACACCCTCGACCTTGAAGATCCCGACCAGCGCCGCCTCGCTGCGATCCGGCTGATCGCCAAGGTACCGACGATCGCAGCAGCCTGCTATCGCCATTCGATCGGCTGGCCGTTGCGCTATCCGCGCAACAACCTCGAATACGTCGATCGCTTCCTGCACATGATGTTCGAAGTGCCGAGCGAGCCGCTGGTACTCAAGCCGGTGGCCGCGCGAGCCCTCGACCTGCTGTTTATCCTGCACGCCGACCACGAGCAGAATGCCTCGACGTCGACGGTGCGACTGGTCGGTTCCACTGGTGCCAATCCTTACGCCTGCGTTGCCGCCGGCGTCGCTGCGCTGTGGGGTCCGGCACATGGCGGTGCCAACGAAGCCGTGCTGAAGATGCTCGCCGAGATCGGTGACCCGAAGCACGTGCAGGCCGCGGTCGACAAGGCCAAGGACAAGGAGTCTGGTTTCCGCCTGATGGGCTTTGGCCACCGCGTGTACAAGAACTTCGACCCGCGCGCCAGGATCATCCGCGAAATGTGCCATGAAGTACTGGCGGAACTCGGTGTCAACGACCCGATGCTGGAAGTCGCGATGCGCCTGGAGGAAGCGGCGCTGAAGGACGACTACTTCGTGCAGCGCAAGCTCTACCCCAATGTCGACTTTTACTCCGGGATCATCTACAAGGCGCTGGGGATCCCCGCCGAAATGTTCACCGTGATGTTTGCCATTGCCCGCACCGCCGGTTGGGTGGCGCATTGGCTGGAGCAGCAGGAGGACCCGGAACTGAAGATTGGGCGACCGCGCCAGATCTACACTGGCTACGCCGCTCGCGACTACCGCAAGGCCTGATCGATGATTGGCGCCGGCCCCGGCCCGGCGCTAGCGTCCGGATTCGTAAGCAGCGATCTCGTTGGCGGCCAGCAGTTCGCGCAGCTGGGCAATCCCGGCGCGCCGCATCGGCTTCTCGTCCACGCCTGAGAGTGGCGCCTGGCGCAGGATGTCGAGAGGCAACACGGTCAAGTCAAAGGCCAGTCCGTCGGCAGAAAACAGCCACACCGGCGCGTCGGTGTCGCGATGCGGGTCCAGCCGCAAGTGCCGGGATCGCGGTTCGGCAGGAATCGCGTGATCGTCGAGGAAATGGGCGATGGCATCGGCGTCGTCGGCATGCAAGTGCAGGGCGACCGCCGCGTTTGCGTCCGCGGTGCCGTCGAGCACGCTGCCGACCAGGCGCGGCTCAAACCGACTGAAGAACTCCAGCGCGTGTAGCGCAGCTTCGCGCCGCAGTTGCAGTCCGGCCGCATGGGCTTCGCCCGCGAACAAGCGCTGGTATTCACGCAGCGCGTCCTCGATCTCGCGGTTGCGCGGCAATGAAGCGTCGTCCTGGAACCCCAGCCGGGACGCCGCCTTGAGCTTGGCCTGGTGATAGTCGCGGATGCCGTCTTCGGCCATCAGTCGTGCGGCCTCATGGGCCAATCGATGGCGGCGTTCGCGGGTGCGGGTCAGCGCGTGTTCGTGCGCATGGCGGCGGGCGTGGGGCATGTGACTCTCCTTTCGGACCCGTACCCGACTTTACCCCAGCGTGCCTAGAAAATGTCGAACGCCGCCTCGTCCTGGGAGGCTGCTTCCGGTGCCACATAGGCGTCGGCCTGCATCCGGTCCACGTCGTCCACCTTCACCCATTCCACGATGCCCGGGCTGCCTGCCGGAAGCATCCGTCCCTGGGCGTTGACCGCGACCTGCACCATGCCAGGAGGCGGATCGTTGGCTGCGACGGGCTGATCGGCAAGCGCGACTCGCATGTAGTCGATCCAGATCGGCAGCGCGGCCTTGCCACCGTATTCGCGGTAACCCAACGAGCGGAAATCGTCGCGCCCGACCCAGACCGTGGTGACGATGTCGCCACCGAACCCGGAGAACCAGGCATCGCGGTGGTCGTTGGTCGAGCCGGTCTTGCCGGCGACGTCGGGCCGGCCGAGCACCTTTGCGGCAAAGCCGGTGCCGCGTTGGACCACGTCTCGCATCATCGACACCAGCTGGTACGCGACCCTGGCGTCGATCGCGCGCGGCGCCAGCACGGTGTCGGCTGGCAAGGGCGCCGCTGCGGTCTCGGGTTTGGCACTGGCGACCGGGGCTTCACGTGCGACGGATGGACTGCCGCCCGGTCCCAGGTCGAAACCGGCGACAACCTGGGCTTCGCGCACCGTGGTGGTGCCAGTGCCAGCCGTGGTGGTGCCACCAGCGCAACCAGGACACGCAGTGGCCGGTTTTTCCTTGAACAAAACGTTTCCGTCGCGGTCGCGCACCTCGTCGATGAACCAGGGCGTGATCCGGAAGCCGCCATTGGGAAACGCGGCGTAGCCGCGCGCGATCATCAGCGGCGGCAGCGATGCGGTGCCCAGTGACATCGACAGGTTTGGAGGCAGCAGCGCCTCGTCGATTCCGAAATTGGAAATGTAGCGACGCGCATAGTCGATGCCGATCGCATCCAGCAGCCGCACCGAGACCAGGTTCCTGGACTGCACCAGCGCCTCGCGCAGCCGCATCGGGCCGGCGAAGTCGCCGCTGTCGTTTTGTGGTCGCCATTCGTGGCCGCGCCGGTCCTTGAACACCACCGGTGCGTCCAGCACGATCGAGGCCGGGTTGAAGCCGCGTTCCATCGCCGCCGCGTACAGGAAGGGTTTGAAACTGGAGCCAGGCTGGCGCCGGGCCTGGGTCGCGCGATTGAACTTGTTGCCGGCGAAGCTGAAGCCGCCGACCAGGGCGCGCAGGGCGCCGTCCTCGGGATCCAGCGAGACCAGTGCGGCTTGCGCTTGCGGCATCTGATCGAGTTGCCAGCGCGGCGCAGTGTCGGCATCTTTTTTGTCTTCGACTGCGAGCAGGCGCACCCGCACCAGGTCTCCGCGCGCGACCAGCGCAGCGGGATTGCGCCCGGTCCAGCGACTACTCGCAGCGTCGAGGATGACGAGGCTGCCATCGGCCAAGGCGACGTCGGCGCTGCCGTCGCCGCTGCGCAATACGATCGCGGGCTTCAACCCACCTTGCGCCGGGATTCCGCGCAGGTGCTTGGCCGCCGTCGCGGCGGTTTCTCCAGTGTCCAGGTCAAAATGCCGTTCGGGGGTCTTGCGCCAGCCATGGCGATGGTCGTAAGCGATCAAGCCGTCATGCACCGCGCGTTGTGCCGCGCCTTGCAAGGTAGGGTCGATCGTGGTGGTGACATGGTAGCCGCGGCTCAGGACATCACCGCCAAATCGCGCGATCATCTCCCGCCGTACCATTTCCGCCACATAAGGCGCTTCCACCTCGATCGCCACGTCGTGGGGAGCAGCATGCATCGGCACGGCCTGGGCCGAAGCCTCTTCGGCACGGCTGATAAAACCCAGTTCGCGCATGCGTTCCAGCACGTAGTCGCGGCGGATCCGCGCTCGCTCCGGGTTGGTGACCGGATTGCCACTGGACGGAAACTTGGGGATCGCGGCCAGGGTCGCCATCTCGTCCAGGGCCAGTTCGTCGACCTTCCTGCCGTAATAGAACTCGGCTGCCGCGCCAATTCCGTAGGCGCGATTGCCAAAGAAACTCTTGTTGAGATAGAGCTCGAAAATCTCGTCCTTCGACAACTCCCGCTCCATCTTCATCGCCAGCAGCATCTCGACGAATTTGCGGGTAAAGCTGTACTCGGAGCTCAGGTAGAACTGTTTGGCCACCTGCTGGGTGATGGTCGAGCCGCCTGGTACGCGTTTGTCGCTGGTGGTCGCCAGCAGCCAGATGGCCCGGGCAACGCCTTTGTAGTCGACCCCATGGTGCTGGTAGAAACGGTTGTCTTCGATCGCGACGAACGCCTGCTTGACCCGCTCGGGGACCCGGGCGATGTCCACCGGGTAGCGCCTTGCTTCACCGAACAACGCCATCAGGCGGCCGTCGCGGGCATGCACGTACATGGGCTCCTGCAGTTCGACGTTGCGCAGCGACTGCACATCGGGGAGGCGGGAAGAGACCACGTAATAGATGGTCCCCAAGGCCAGCAGGCCCAGCAGCGAGGCAACGGCGAAGGCCAGCAGGGACCAGCGCAGGAGACGGCGGAACGAGGGGGGCATCGTGCGGGAATCCTCAGCGAGGCACCTGCGGCGCCGGTTTGTGCCTCGCCAGTATAGTGGCGAGGCAGGGGGGTGGCCGTGTGATCGCGCTGCGGTCCTGGGGCAAGGCATGAGACGGCCGTCGCGGAGAGCGATAGCAGGTGGTTGCCATCGGGCGGAAAGTCCGCTATTTAATGCACTGGGACACGTTGTGCGCGTAAGCGCCCGTGAATATAGGGGAAAATTGTGGGGCTGATCACAAAAAGCCAGCCGCAAAAAATCGCAGTCGACATCAGTTCGACGGCGGTCAAGCTCCTGCAGTTGTCCCGGGCGGGCGATCGCTATCGGGTAGAGCACTATGCGATCGAGCCACTCCCGGCCAATGCGGTTGTCGACAAGAACATTGTCGAGATCGAGGCGGTTGGTGATGCCATCCGCCGGGCCATGGCCCGTTGTGGCAGCAAGGCCAAGCACGCGATTGGCGCTGTGGCCGGCTCCGCGGTCATCATCAAGTTGATCCCGATGCCAGTCGAGTTGACCGAGGATGAACTCGAATCCCAGGTCGAACTGGAAGCCAGCAATTACATCCCGTACCCGATCGAGGAAGTGAACCTTGACTTCGATGTCATCGGGCCGATGCCCGACAACAACGAAATGGTGCAGGTGCTGCTCGTGGCCTCGCGCTCGGAGAACGTCGAGATCCGCGCTTCGGTGCTGGAGTTGGGTGGACTCTCGGCACGAGTCATGGACGTCGAAGTCTTTGCCATCGAGAATGCGTTCGGCCTGCTGGATGAAGCCGACGCGCCGGCTGCTGGCCTGGTCGCGCTGGTGGACATTGGTGCAACCATGACCACGTTGTACGTGATGCGCAACGGACGCAGCCTGTACAGTCGCGAGCAGGTATTCGGCGGCAAGCAACTCGACGACGAGGTGATGCGCCGCTATGGGCTCAACCTCGAGGAATCACGCCTGGCCAAGCGCCAGGGCGGCCTGCCTGACAGCTACCAGGCGGATGTGCTGCAGCCGTTCCGTGAAGCGCTGGTGCAACAAGTCAGCCGTTTGTTGCAGTTCTTTTATGCCGGCAGCGAATTCAACCATGTCGACCGGATCGTGCTCGCGGGTGGTACCGCCGCCACGCCCGGCATCGCCACCATGATCGAAGAGCAGTTGGGGGTGCCGACCGCGGTTGCCAACCCGCTCGCGCAAATGACCCTGGGTCCCCGGGTCCAGGCTTCGTCCCTGGCCCAGGACGCGCCGTCGTTGATGGTGGCCACCGGGCTGGCGCTCAGGAATTTCGACTGATGGCACGGATCAACCTGCTTCCTTGGCGCGCCGAGCGACGCAAGCTGCGGCAAAAGGAATTCGTCACCATGATCGGCCTGGCTGCCGTATTCGCGGTGGCAATTTCCTTCATCATCATCAGCTACTACAACGCCCAGATCAGCGGCCAGAACGAGCGCAACGCCTTCCTCAAGCAGCAGATTGCGCAGGTCGACAAGCAGATCGCCGAGATCAAGTCGCTGGACGAGAAAAAAGGCAAGCTGCTGGCGCGCAAGGACGTGATCGAGCAGTTGCAGGCCAACCGCTCGAGGATGGTCCATCTGTTCGACTCGCTGGTTCGTACCATCCCCGATGGTGTTGTCCTGAGTTCGGTCAAGCAGGAAGGCGACAAGCTGACCTTGCAGGGGCGCACCCAATCCAATACCCGCGTTGGCGCCTACATGCGCAGCCTCGAGAGCTCGGGCTGGATGACCAAGCCCGAGTTGTCGGTGATCGAGGCCAAGGGCGGCGATACCGGGCTGCCCTATGTGTTCACCCTGACGGTGATCCTCGCCAATCCGAATGCACCAAAAGACGAAGACGGTGATGGCGTACCTGACGTCGCACCCGTGGTGACGGTACCTTCCGTCGCAGCGCCGGCCGTCGAAAAATCGCCTTCCGTCGAAGCGCCAGCGGTCGACACACCGCCGGCCGCCGACCAATCCGTTCCAGCGGTGCCTGCGCAGGGAGCAATCGCCTCGTGAGCCGCAACAAGTTGGCATTGAAGGACCTGGATTTCACCAACACCGGGTCGTGGCCGCGCGAATACAAGCTGGGCTTCTGCGCGATCGTGATCGTGGTCATCGTTGGCCTGGCGTGGTGGTTGCTGGTCCGCGGCAAGACCGAAGAACTGACCCGGCTGGAGCGCCAGGAAACCGAGCTGCGCGCGCAATTCGAGACCAAGGAGGGGCGCGCCGCCAACCTCGAGCCGCTCAAGATGCAGTTGGCACAGATGGAGCAGCAGTTGCAGCAGATGCTGCGGCAGCTGCCCAGCAAAACCGAGATGCCTGACCTGATCGTCGACATTTCCCAGACCGCGCTTGCCACCGGATTGACCAGCGAGCTGTTCCGTCCCGGCAACGAGACGCCCAAGGAGTTCTACGCGGAAAAGCCGATTGCCCTGCGGATGGTCGGTTCCTACCACCAGTTCGGCGCCTTCGTCAGCGGCGTCGCCTCGTTGCCGAGGGTGGTGATCCTGACGATGCACGACATTTCACTGCAGCCCAAGGACAAGAACTTGCGTGGCGGGATCCGGCGCGACGTTCCACTGGAACTTGCCGGTACGGTCAAGACCTATCGTTACCTGGACGAGGAAGACGTGGCTGCGAACGCACAATCCGCGGCCAAGAAGAAAAAACAGGGGAAGCGCTGACATGCACGCCATCCGGATTGCGTTGGCGCTGGTGTTGGCGATGCTGCTCGGGGGCTGCGGTCGCAGCGTGACCAGCACCCCGGGCGATGCGCCCAACCTGCAGAAATGGACGGCCGAGATCAAGAAGCGCCCGGCGCCGGCGCTCGATCCCCTGCCTGTGATGCAGCAGTTCGAGACATTCGAATACTCGGCGCAATCGCTGCGCGATCCTTTCAGCAATGCCTTCAGCAACGACTCCAATGGCAGCGGACTGCGCCCGGACCCGGGTCGTCGCAAGCAACTGCTGGAAGAGTTTCCGCTCGACAGCTTCGACATGGTTGGCACCCTGGGTAGCGGAGCCCGCCAGGTCGCGCTGGTGATGGGCCCGGACAAGGTGACCTACCGCGTGCGTCCGGGCATGTACCTCGGCCAGAGCGATGGACGCGTCACAGCCGTGTCCGAGCACCGGATCGACCTGCTTGAACTCGTGCCTGACGGTGCGGGCGGTTGGCTGGAACGGCCCGCCACCATCGTGATGGACGAACAATGAACTTGAGGGACAGCACAATGACCTTGACCAATGCCAAACGCCCGTGGCGCGGCAGTCCCCTGGCGTCCAGGGCGAGCCTAGTCGGCCTCGCGGCAGGCCTGCTGGCTGCCTTCAGCGGCGTACAAGCCGCACCGACCCCCGCCGTGGCCCATGTGGTTGCGGCGATCGCCCAGGCCGCACCCGCCAACTCGCTGGATCCGAGCCGCCGGCTGCCGGGCACGATCGCAGTGTCTTCCATCGACTTCAATCGCGGCCAGGGTGGTGCAGGCAAGCTCACGATCCGCTTCAGTGGCGCAGGTGCAATCGTCGACATGCAGGATCGCGGCGGCACGCTCATCGTCGAAATGCCCAACGTGGAATTGCCGAAGAACCTGCAGCGCCCGCTCAGCGTCAACGATTTCGCGACCCCGGTCGAGAAAGTGGCACCGTACGCCGTGGGCGTCGGGGGTTCGAGGCTGGTGCTGGACGTGTCCGGGTCCTACAAGCCGATGGCGTTCCAATCCGGCAACGAGTACGTGCTGGAAGTGGCGCCGAGTTCGGCAGCCGGCGCATCGGGATCCGCACGCACGGCGCGCAGCCGCGCGGTCGCCAATGCGCTCGATACCCCGAAGTACACCGGCAAGCCGGTGACCTTCAATTTCCAGGACGTTCCGGTTCGGACCGTGCTGCAGCTGATTGCCGAGGAGACGGGCGCCAACCTCGTTGCCTCCGATTCTGTTTCGGGCAACGTAACCCTGCGGCTGGTCAACGTCCCCTGGGACCAGGCACTGGATATCGTGTTGCGCGCGCGCGGCCTGGACAAGCGCCGCGATGGCAACGTGTTGTGGGTCGCACCGCAAAAAGAACTGGCTGAATACGAGCTGGCGGTGAACCAGGCCAGGATCGCGGTCGAGAACTCATCCGAAATGATCACCGCGTATTTGCCGGTGAGCTACGCCAATGCAGACGACGTCAAGAAACTACTCACTGGCGACGCCGGCCAGAACCGGTCGGGATCGGCAAACGGAAGCGACACGGGGATCATGGCCCAGCGTGGCCTGTTGTCGGCGCGCGGCAGCATTTCAGCCGACCCGCGGACCAATACGCTGATCATCCATGACACCCCGGAGCGGATCGAAGACATCAAGAAATTCCTGGCGATCATCGACCGTCCTGTCGACCAGGTCGTGATCGAAGCGCGGATCGTGATTGCGAACGAATCGTTCGCGCGCGAGCTGGGTGCGCGCTTCGGCATCAGTGGCGCTGCGGGAGACCCGGGCGATCGCAGCTCGGTCGGATTCGGCGGCAACCTGGAAGCATCGCAGGCGAACGCACAGTCGCGCGCCGATTCGATCTTCAACAATACCGGCACCGACAAGTCGCCGCCGTTCAACGTCACCCGTGGATTGATGACCAACATGCCCAGCACCTTGGTGGGCGGCTCTGGCTCCCTGGCGCTTTCGATCCTGAATGCCGGACACATGCTGGATGTCGAGCTTTCGGCGATGCAGACCGAAGGTCGCGGCGAGATCATCTCCAATCCGCGCATCGTCACCACCAACCAGAAGGAAGCGTTGATCAGGCAGGGCGACCAGATCGGTTACCTGACGGTCACCGGCGGCACAAACTCCAATGCGCCAAGCGTCCAGTTCAAGGATGCGATCCTGCAGATGAAGGTGACCCCGACCATCACTGCCGATGGCCGCGTATTCCTCGACATGGATGTGCTGAAGGACGACCTCGCCGGCTTCATCAATACCGGTGTTGGCCAGGTGCCGCAAATCACCACCCGCCAGGTCACCACCTCGGTGCTGGTGGACGATGGCCAGACGGTCGTCATCGGTGGTGTCTACGAGTTCAAGGACCAGCAGGACCTGTCCAAGGTGCCGTTCCTGGCGGACCTGCCCGTGATCGGCAACTTGTTCAAGAAGCGCGGCCGCAGCAAGAGCAAGGCCGAGTTGCTGATCATGGTGACGCCGCGGGTCATCCGCGTCGCCCAACGCGCCGGCAACTGATCCGGAGGCGTTGCTAGGCCGCGGATGCCAGCGGGAGTTCCAGGCGCAAGACCAGACTCCCGTCCTCGACCAGGGCGGCGAGTTCGCCGCCATGGGCGCGTGCGATGACCCGAGCCAACATCATCCGCAAGCCGAGGCCCTCGTCATAAGGCGCTGCCTGCGGATGTTCGAACAGGGTCGAGAGGATTTCCGAACCAGGCGCAGGGCCAGCCAGGCACACGTCCACCTGCGCGCCGCGTGCAGCGCGGGAGAGGATGATTCGCGGCGTCCCACCGTCGCCGGTCGCGAAGCCGAGCAAGCTGCGTAGCAGTTGGGTCAGGCGTTGCTGGTCGCCCTGGACTTCAATGAGTGCCGACCCGCTTTCAACCGGCGTGCCGGCGATGCCGGCCGAGGCCAGGGCGTAGTCGAGAATCAAGGCGAGATCGCAGCGTTCGCCTGGTCCAGGCGATGGCTGGCGCGGGGTGCGGGTCCATTCGTCAAGTTCATCCAGCATGCGCCCCAGTCGCCGCGTCTGCCGATCCAGGATCTCCATCAGCTCGACGCGTTTCTGCGGATCCAGGTCGTCCCGACGCAACAGGTAGACCGCGGTCTGCAGTGGCCCCAGCGGGCCGCGAAGATCATGCACCAGTCGGTCCAGCCAGGTGGACCCCAGGTCGCCGCTCATGTGCCGTCGGCTCGTGTCGGCTTGCCGAGTTGATCGCAGATGGCCTGGATTGCAGCAAGTTCCGGGGGTTTGACCAGGTGATGGTCGAATCCGGCCGCCTGCGTGCGCCGCCGGTCCTCCGGCTGCGCCCAGCCGGTGACTGCGACCAGTAGTGGCTGTTCTCCCCGCGCCAAGCCGCGTACTTCTGCGGCAATGTCGTAGCCGCTGCGTCCCGGCATGCCGACATCAGTGAACACGACATCGGCCGGGAAAGCAGCAAATTCGGCCGCGAAATCGCCGGAGTCATACAAGGTGCGCACCTCGAACCCCAACAATTCCAACATCATCGCCAGGGTGTCGGCAGCATCGTGGTTGTCGTCCAGCACCAGCGCCCGCAAGCCCGATACCATGCCCAATGCACTCTGGATCGGTGCGGAAACGTGCACGGGCGTATCCAGCCCGGTCGCCACGGCGCGCGGCAACCGGACCCGGAACTCGCTGCCTCGGCCCAGGCCTTCGCTGTGGGCCATCACTGTCCCGCCATGCATCTGCACCAAGCGCCGGACCACGGTCAGGCCGATGCCCAAGCCCCCGTTGGCGCGCCCGATCGCGGTATCGGTTTGCACGAAGAGCTCGAAAATGTCGTTGGCCTGGGACGGATCCAGGCCGATTCCCTGGTCGCGAATACACACTTCAACCTGGTCGTCCGCGGCAGCTGCGCTCAGCTCAATGAGGGTTCCTGGCTCCGAATACTTCGCGGCATTGTTGAGCAGGTTGGCAAACACTTGCGAAAGCCGCACCGGGTCACCGTGCAGTTCCAATGGGGTCGCCGGAACATCCAGGCGCAGGTCGTGGCGGCCTCGGATGATCTCGGGCTCGACCGTCTCGATTGCCGCAGCCAGCACATCCTGCAGCGTCGTCACTTGGCGGTGCAGCTCCAGCCGGCCCCGGGTAATGCGGGCCACGTCCAGCAGGTCGTCGATCAGCCGGACCAGCAGGGCCAGCTGGCGCTCCATCAACCCATGCAGTGGCTCGTCGCCGTGGCCTGAAAGCCGACGTATGTTGAGTGCGTTGATCAAGGGCGCCAGCGGATTGCGCAGCTCGTGCGCAAGCATGGCCAGGAATTCATCCTTGCGACGATCCGCTTCGCGCAATTGTTCCATCAACTGCTTCATCTCGTGGACGCTGGTGGAAATGCCGAACCAGGACGTCACCGCGCCGGACTCGTCGCGCCACGGCACCGCGCGGGTCATGTACCAGCAATAGTCGCCGTCATGCGAGCGATGGCGGGCTTCGAACTGGAACTTCTTGCCCGCGGCGAGCGAGGTGGACACGAGTGCGCGCGCCATTTCGGTGTCGTCGGGATGCAACACCAGCCGAGTCAGGTCTTCCGGTGCACCGTCGGCGGGGTGGCCGTAATATTCGTACCAGTGGCGGTTGGCGTAGGTGATGGAGCCGTCCGGGGCGCAGGTCCAGACGATCGAAGGGATGGTGTCGGCCAGGAATCGCAGCCGTTGTTCCGCCAGTGCGCGTTCAACGACTTCGCTGCGCAATTCGCTGTTGCGGACCTCAAGCGCGGCGTTTGCAGTCCGCAGGGATTCGTTGAGCAGTTCGAGCTCGCGCGCCTTCTGCGCCGCCAGCTCCGAATTGGCTTGCTGCAACTCGCGGCGCTTGCGGTACAGCTCGGCCAACACCACGACCTTGCTGCGCAGGATCTCGGGAATTACCGGCACCATGACGTAGTCAACCGCGCCCAGCTTGTACCCACGCAACCGGTCCATGTCGGTGACATTGACCGCGGTAACGAAAATGATCGGCGTCTTCTCGAATCGTGGATGCTGGTGGATCATGCTGGCAGTCTCGAAGCCATCCATGCCAGGCATGTTGACGTCGAGCAGGATCACCGCGTACTCGTCGTCCATCAGCAGCCGCAATGCCTGTTCGCCCGAGCTGGCTTCGACCAGCCGCTCGCCCAGCGGCTCGAGGATCGCGCGATAGGTCATCAGCCGGCCCGGCTGGTCGTCCACCAGCAGGATATTGACGGGCTCCTGGGTCAACGGTGCAGCCATTGCCGCAGCACTCCCAACAACTGGTCGGTGACGACCGGCTTGGCGAGGTAGTCGGATGCACCGGCTTCAAGACATTTCTCGCGATCGCCCTTCATCGCCTTGGCGGTGAGGGCCACGATCGGGAGCGCGCGCGAGTCGGGGTCGCTGCGGATGGCGCGCATGGTGTCGTAGCCGTCCATTCCCGGCATCATGATGTCCATCAACACCAGGTCGATGGGCTCGCCGTCCGTGACTTTCCCGACGGCCTCCTGGCCATTGCCGGCGGTGATCACATCCATGCCGTGGCGTTCAAGCACGCTGGACAGGGCGAAGATGTTGCGGACGTCATCGTCGACGACCAGGACACGCTTGCCCTTCAATGCCTCGTCGGATTCGTGCAGGCGCTGGACCATGTTGCGCTTGGCCGGTGGAAGGTCGGCGATGACCCGATGCAGGAACAGGGCGGTCTCGTCGAATAGCCGCTCGGGTGATTCGACATCCTTGATCACGACCGACTTGGCAACCTTCTTCAGGCGCTGGTCCTCGTCCGAATCGAGATCCTTGCCCGTGAACACAACGATGGGAAGTTCCTGCATTCCGGGAAGTTCATTGATTCGGTCGAGAAGGTCGAATCCACTCATGTCAGGCAGGCGCAAATCGAGCACCACGCAATCGTAGCCGTTGCTGCCCAGTGCCTGTAACGCTTCGGCACCGCTGCCTACGGTGTCGATGCTGATATCGTCATGGCGGATCAGCTCTTCGATGCCCATGCGCTCGGCGGCATTGTCTTCCACCACCAGCAACTTCTTCACCCGCGGCAAGGTGTACTCGCGGATCCGCTGCATCGCCGCGCCGATGGACTCGTTGCTTGCAGGCTTGGCCAGGTAAGAGAATGCGCCGCGTTCGATGCTGTGGTGGCGCTCTTCCTCGATGGTCACCACCTGCACCGGGATATGGCGGGTTGTCGGGTCCTGCTTGAGGCGGGCCAATACCGTCCAGCCGAGCATGTCGGGCAGCTGGATATCGAGCGTGATCGCGCTGGGCTTGTATTCGCGCACCAATCGCAGGGCATCTGCACCGCGACTTGCGACCAGCACCTTGAAGCCGTGGCCGCGGGCCAGGTCGCGCAAGATCGCGGCATAGCTGGGATCGTCCTCGACCACCAGCAACGAAGCGTCGGCCGCAGTGATGTCGGCGCGGTCATCCTCGATTTCCACGAGCATGTTGGCAAGCGGCTCGACCGCGGCGTGTGGCAGTGCCGGGCGCCGGCGTTCCCCAGTCGGGTCCGGGCTCGCCCCCATGTAGTTCAACGGCAGGTACAGGGTGAAGGTGCTGCCTTTCCCGGGCTCGCTCTGCAGCTTCAATTCACCGCCAAGCAAGCCGGCGATTTCCCGGCTGATGGCCAAACCCAGGCCAGTGCCGCCGTACTTCCGCGAAGTTCCTGCATCGGCCTGCTGGAAAGCTTCGAACACGATCCTCTGCTTTTCCGGCGAGATGCCGATGCCGGTGTCGCTGACCTCGAACGCGATGACGGTCGGCGCCTGCCCGAGCAAGGGATGGTCTGGCGACCATCCGTCGGTGGCGACGTTGGCCGACAAGCGCACGCTTCCGTGCGCGGTGAACTTGAACGCGTTCGATAGCAGGTTCTTCAGGATCTGTTGCAGGCGCTTGGGATCGGAACTCAACACCTTGCCGAGTTCCGGGGCGAAATCCACCAGGAACTCGAGGTGCTGGCGCTCGGCTTCGTGGCGGAAGCTGCGTTCCATGTTCTGGCGCAAGTGCGCGAACGCGATGTCCTCGCTGTCGACCGTGACCGTACCCGATTCGATCTTGGACAAATCCAGGATGTCGCTGATCAGGTGCAACAGGTCGGTGCCCGCGGCGTGGATGGTCTTGGCGAATTCAACCTGGCGCGGGCTGAGGTTGGTGTCCGGGTTCTCCGCAAGTTGCTGCCCCAGGATCAGGATCGAGTTCAGGGGCGTGCGCAGTTCATGCGACATATTGGCCAGGAACTCGGATTTATAGCGCGAGGTCAAGGCCAGCTCGGCCGCCTTTTCTTCGAGGGCGCGACTGGCATGTTCGATCTGTTGGTTCTTCTGTTCCACCTCGGCTTTCTGCTCGGCAAGCAGGGCGGCCTTCAACGCGATGTCCTCGTTGGTCTGCTTGAGCTCGTTTTGCTGGGTCTGCAACTCGCCGGCGAGTTGTTGCGACTGCGACAGCAGGTGCTCGGTGCGCATCGTCGCTTCAATTGTGTTGAGCACGATGCCGATGGATCCTGAGAGCTGCTCCAGGAACGTGCGCTGGGTGGTGGTGAACTCCGACAATGACGCCAGTTCGATCACTGCCTTGACCTGGTCCTCGAACAGCACCGGCAACACGATCACGCTGCGGGGGACCGCGTTGAGCAGGCCAGACTCGATCTGCACGGTGCCTGGTGGCACCTTGTCCACCAGGATGAGTTCCGCCTGGTCAGCGCACTGTCCCACCAGGCCCTCGCCGAAACGCAGCGTGCGCGCAGTGGGGGAGCGGTCGGAGTTGGCGTAGCCGGTGAGCTGGCGCAAGCGCCTGCCGTCCGTGTCGCTGTTGCGGGTACCAGCGCTGTGTCCTTCAACGACGTAGATCAGCCCCTGCTGGGCGTCGACCAACGGCGCCAGTTCCGACAGCAGCATCCGCCCGAGTGTGAGCAGGTCGCGCTGGCCTTGCATCATGTCGCTGAACTTGGCCAGGTTTGACTTCAGCCAGTCCTGCTCGCGGTTGGACTCGGTGGTGGCACGCAAGGTGCCAATCATCGAGTTCATGTTGTCCTTGAGGTCGGCGAGCTCGCCACGCACGTCGACCGTGATCGAGCGGGTGAGATCGCCTTGGGTCACGGCGGTTGCCACCTCTGCAATCGCGCGCACCTGGGTAGTGAGGTTGGCGGCCAGCTGGTTGACGTTGGCGGTGAGGTCTTTCCAGATGCCGGCGGTGCCCGGCACGTTGGCCTGGCCACCCAGGCGGCCTTCGACGCCGACTTCGCGTGCGACCGTGGTGACCTGGTCGGCGAAGATCGCCAGGGTGCCGGTCATCGCGTTGATGGTGTCGGCGAGCTCGGCGATTTCGCCCTTGGCTTCCACCGTGAGTTTCTTGTGCAGGTCGCCATTGGCGACCGCGGTGACGACCTTGGCGATGCCGCGCACCTGCGCGGTGAGGTTGGTCGCCATCGAGTTGACGTTGTCGGTGAGGTCCTTCCAGGTGCCGGCGACACCCGGTACCTGCGCCTGCCCGCCCAGCTTGCCCTCGGTACCGACGTCTCGCGCCACGCGGGTTACCTCGGCGGCGAATCCGTTGAGCTGGTCCACCATCGTGTTGAGGGTGTCCTTGAGCTGCGCGATCTCGCCCTGCGCGTCCACCATGATCTTGCGCGACAGGTCGCCCTTGGCCACTGAAGTCGCCACCTCGGCGATGTTGCGCACTTGGGTCGTGAGGTTGGTCGCCATTGAATTGACGTTGTCGGTGAGGTCCTTCCAGGTGCCGGCGACACCGGGCACCTGGGCCTGGCCACCGAGCTTGCCCTCGGTGCCGACTTCACGGGCCACGCGCGTCACTTCCGCGGCGAAGCCGTTGAGCTGGTCGACCATCGTGTTGATGGTGTCCTTGAGCTCGAGGATCTCGCCCTTGACGTCCACGCCAATCTTGCGCGACAGGTCGCCCTTGGCGACCGCAGTGGTCACCTCGGCGATGTTGCGTACCTGGGCGGTGAGGTTCGACGCCATCGAGTTGACGTTGTCGGTGAGGTCCTTCCAGGTGCCGGCCACGCCGGGCACCTGGGCCTGGCCACCGAGCTTGCCCTCGGTGCCGACTTCGCGGGCCACGCGCGTCACTTCCGCGGCGAAGCCGTTGAGCTGGTCGACCATCGTGTTGACGGTCTCCTTCAGCTGCAGGATTTCGCCTTGCGCGTCGACGGTGATCTTGCGCGACAAGTCGCCGCGCGCCACCGCGGTGGTGACTTCGGCGATGTTGCGAACTTGCCCGGTCAGGTTGGATGCGAGCGAGTTGACGTTGTCGGTGAGATCCTTCCAGGTGCCGGCCACGCCAGGTACCTGCGCCTGGCCGCCGAGCTTGCCCTCGGTGCCGACCTCGCGCGCCACCCGGGTCACCTCGCCGACGAAGCCGTTGAGCTGGTCGACCATCGTGTTGATGGTTTCCTTGAGCAGCAGGATCTCGCCGCGCACGTCCACCGTGATCTTGCGCGACAGGTCGCCGCGCGCCACCGCCGTGGTCACGTCGGCGATGTTGCGCACCTGCAAGGTCAGGTTGGACGCCATCGAATTGACATGGTCGGTGAGATCCTTCCAGGTGCCGGCGACGTCAGGCACCTCGGCCTGGCCGCCAAGCTTGCCTTCAGTACCGACCTCGCGTGCCACGCGTGTCACCTCGGCGGCGAAGCCGTTGAGCTGGTCGACCATCGTGTTGATGGTGTTCTTCAGCTCCAGGATTTCGCCGCGTACGTCCACGGTGATCTTGCGCGACAGGTCGCCCTTGGCGACCGCAGTGGTGACCTCGGCGATGTTTCGCACCTGCGAGGTAAGGTTTGAAGCCATCGCGTTGACCGAGTCGGTGAGGTCCTTCCAGGTGCCCGCGACGCCGGGCACGATCGCCTGGCCGCCAAGCTTGCCTTCGGTACCGACTTCGCGGGCAACGCGCGTCACTTCCGAAGCAAAGCCGCGCAACTGGTCGACCATGGTGTTGATGGCCTCCTTCAGCTGCAGGATTTCGCCGCGGACGTCGACCGTGATCTTTCGCGACAAATCGCCGTTGGCCACGGCGATGGTCACGTCGGCGATGTTGCGCACCTGGGCGGTCAGGTTGTTGGCCATCTGGTTGACCGAGTCGGTCAGGTCCTTCCAGACACCGGAGACGCCCTTGACCTTGGCCTGGCCGCCGAGCAGACCGGCCGTGCCCACCTCGAGTGCCACGCGGGTGACCTCGGACGAGAATTCGCCCATCTGCTCGATCATGCGGTTGACAATGTTGGCCGAGCGCAGGAATTCGCCTTGCAGCGGGCGCCCATCGGCTTCCAGCGGGACGTTTCGAGTGAGATCGCCCTTGGCCACCCCGGCCATGGCCTCGGTAATGGTTTCAACCGGACGGACCAGGTCGTCAATGAGATGATTGACCGATTGTTCCATCTCGGCCCAGGCACCGCGCCGATTGGCGGGTGCAACCCGTTGCCGGGTCTGGCCCTCGCGGCCGACTTTCTGGCCGACGCGCGCGAGTTCGATGGCCAATTGCCGGTTGGACGCGACGATCTCGTTGAAGCTCGCGGCAAGCTTGCCTTCGATACCATCCCAGTGCAGCGGCAATTGCAGCGAGAAATCGCCCGAATGTACGTCCTTCATCGCCGAAAGCAGCTGCATCAGCGGATCGACGGCCGCCGCGGGCGCGACCGGAAGCGTCGCGGGTGCCGTAGCGCCTGGGCGCCGGCGAGTGCTGGAAGTGCTTTCCTTGTTCACGCAAACTCCCCAAACCACCGGCGGCTGGATGCATGGCCGGACCCAATAAGGTAGCGAGACGCCACTCCCGGCGCCTACACGCGGCGTTCACGCGACAATCGCAGTGTAATATCGAGACGACTCCAGGGAGCCACCCAATGCCAGAAACCAGGACGACCGCTACCCCGCGGGGGCGCATGCCGCTGCACTGGAAAATGGCGATCGGCTTTGTGGCCGGCCTGTTCCTTGGATTGGTCGCGCACTACATCAGCGGTGCCGATGCGCCGTGGGTAGACGGGGTCACGACCTGGGTCACACAGCCGATCGGCACCTTGTTCCTGCGCCTGATTTTCATGCTGGTAATCCCGCTGCTGTTCTCGGCGCTGGTCGTCGGCGTGGCGGAAATGGGCGATATTCGCTCGCTCGGACGAATTGGCTGGAAAACCCTGGCCTACACGGTGATCGTGTCCGCTATCGCGGTGGTCATCGGGCTGGTGTTGGTCAACTGGCTCAAGCCTGGCGCTGGCGTGGATCCGTCGGTCGCGCAGCACCTGCTCAGCGAAGGCGCGCAGCGCGCGCAGGCGATCGTCAGCAGTGGCGTCGAGCAACCCAAGGGACTCGACATGCTGCTGTCGATCGTGCCCGACAACATCGTCGGTGCGGCGGCCAACAACAGCATCCTCGGGGTGATGTTTTTCGCGCTGATGCTTGGCATCGGCTTGGTGCTGACCGACAGCCCCGGGTCGCGGGCGTTGTTGCGCGCGGTCGAGGGTCTGTTCGAAGTCACGATGATCCTGATCGGGTTGGTGATCCGGCTGGCGCCTTACGCCGTGTTCTGCTTCATGTTCAACCTCGCGGCGTTGTTCGGTTGGGACCTGATGGCGCGGTTGGGTGCCTATGTCGGGGTGGTGCTGCTGGCGTTGTCGATCCACATGTTCGTGGTGTATTCGATTGCATTGAAGTTCTTCGCCGGCTGGTCGCCGTTGAAGTTCTTCAAGGGCGTGCGCGAAGCGATGTTGATGGCATTTTCGACGGCGTCGTCCAACGCGACCTTGCCGACGGCGCTGCATGTCGCAGACGTCGAGCTGCACCTGCCGCGCAAGGTTTCGCGCTTTGTGCTCACGGTGGGCGCAACCGCCAACCAGAACGGCACGGCCTTGTTCGAAGGGGTGACGGTGCTGTTCCTGGCTCAGTTCTTCGGGGTCGACTTGTCGTTGACGCAACAAGTGACGGTGATGTTCGTATGCATCCTCGGTGGCATCGGTACGGCGGGCGTTCCTGCCGGTTCACTGCCGGTGGTGGCGTTGATCTGCGGGATGGTGGGGGTGCCGCCGGAAGGCATCGGCCTGATCCTTGGCGTGGATCGTTTGCTCGACATGTGCCGGACGACGCTCAACGTCACCGGCGACCTGGTCGCCGCCGCGGTGGTTTCCCGTGGCGAAACCGACACCCCCGGCATCACCACCGACCACCCGTAGCCGCGCGTCCAAAAGCCAACAGCCCTATCTTCGGCTGGGGCGCCGCGCAGCGGGGACCATGGCCCCGCCGCTCCCTCCAGTCATCCTGACTGAGGTCGCGGCC
>JBDSOZ010000106.1:0-13084 GCA_039914555.1 Luteimonas sp. | reverse complement strand
GTCAAGGGCGACGTCCACGACATCGGCAAGAACATCGTCGGCGTGGTCCTGGCCTGCAACAATTTCGAAGTGATCGACCTCGGCGTGATGGTGCCCGCGCAGGTGATCCTGGATCGGGCCAAGGCAGAAAACGCCGACATGATCGGTGTCTCGGGCCTGATCACGCCTTCGCTGGAAGAAATGGGCCACGGCGCCCGCGAGATGCAGCGCCAGGGTTTCACCATGCCGCTGCTGATCGGTGGCGCCACCACGTCACGCGCCCACACCGCGCTCAAGATTGACCCGCACTACAAGTCGGCTACCATCTGGGTCAAGGATGCCTCGCGCGCGGTCAACGTCGCGCAGTCGCTGATTTCGCCGGAAAACCGTGGCGCTTTTGTCGCCACCACCGAGTCCGAATACGCCGAGATCCGCGAGCGCCATCGCAAGAAAGATGGCGGCAAGCGCCTGGTCTCCCTCGAGCATGCCCGCGGCCAGCGTTTCGACGGTGGCTGGGACGAATACCTGCCGCCAACACCGCGCCAGCCCGGCATCACCGTGTTCGACGACTATCCACTCGACGACCTGGTCGACCTGATCGACTGGGGCCCGTTCTTCAACGCGTGGGAACTCGCTGGCCGATATCCGGCGATCCTTGACGACGCGGTGGTCGGCGCGCAAGCACGCGAGCTGTTTGCCGACGCCACTGCGATGTTGAAGCAGATTGTTGCAGAAAAGTGGCTGACCGCACGGGCGGTGGTCGGCCTCTGGCCCGCCAACAGCGTTGGCGACGATATCGAGGTCCATGCAGCAGCGACAGGCTCCGGGATCGCGGCTTCCGCCGCTCCGACAATCCTTCATTGCCTGCGCCAACAAGCCGACAAGCCGCCCGAGCGCCCGGACTTCTGCCTTGCCGACTTTGTCGCGCCCAAGGACAGCGGTCGCCAGGACTGGATCGGTGCCTTTGCCGTCACCGCCGGCCTGGGGATCGAGCCGCACATTGAGCGCTTCCTCGCCGACCACGATGACTACAACGCAATCCTGCTCAAGGCCCTGGCCGACCGCCTCGCCGAAACCCTGGCCGAGCGCATCCACCAGCGCGTTCGCAAGGAATTGTGGGGCTACGCTGGCGACGAGACGCTGGATCCTGATGCACTGATTGCCGAGCAATACCGCGGCATTCGTCCCGCACCGGGCTATCCCGCCTGTCCCGAGCACAGCGAAAAGGCCACCCTGTTCCGGATGCTCGATGTCACCGAGCGGATCGGCATCACCCTCACCGACCACTACGCAATGTATCCGGCTGCTGCGGTTTCAGGCTGGTATTTCAGCCATCCGCGCAGCCAGTATTTCGTGGTCGGGCGGGTATCGAAGGAACAGGCGGCCGACTATGCCCAGCGCAAGGGAGTGTCGTTGCAGCAAGCAGAACGCTGGTTGGCTTCGAACCTCGACTACGACCCCGAGTAGGCGCTGCCGGTCAAGGCCGCGTCACCACACCAGGTCATCCGGCACCTGGTACAGCGGGTCAGCGTAGGGGTCGTCGCCAGCGGCAGCATCCGGGTTGACCTTCAATGCCACCGCCTGCGCGAAAATCACCTCGGCCTGCGCCAACATTGCCGCATCCACCAGCAGGTAGCGGCCGTCCATCTGCACCACGCCGAGTTCACCGGCGTTGAGGGCCTTCAGCTGCGCCGCATTGACATGGATGCGCTTGATCTTGCCGCCATATTCGAAATGGCGGGCGATCTCGGCTTCCGGGTCGTTCAGGGCTTTCCCCTGCAACACCTGCGCCAACTGCGCACGCGCCTCGCGACGTAAACGCGCCGCTTCCTGCTTCAGTCGCTCGGCCTCGATCCGCTCGTCCTTCTCCCGCTGCGCGCGGATCGCATAGGCCTTGGCCAGGTCGATGTCCTCGCGCAAGCGCGACTTGCCGCGCGCGACCACTGCCGGCTTTGTCACCGCTTGCGCATGTCTGGATTTATTACCTGGCCTCGGCGTCGGTGGCCTGGGCGCCGCTGGCTTGCGCTCAGGCTTGGCTGGCGGCTTGAAACCGAGGCCCAGGAGTTGGTCGCGGAGGGAATCTGTCATGTCAATAATGCGGTGGTGGCGGCTCGCTGGCCGGATCGGCGAAGAAACCTTCGCGTGATTGTTTCAACTCCTGCAAGGACTGGTCCAACAACGCAGCATTGCGCGCAACCTCGAGCCGCGCCGCGGCCAATGCGTCGCTGAGTTCGGCCATGGCGTGTTCCTGGAATGCCAGTCGCGTTTCGAGCTCAACCAATCGTTGTTCCAACCCGGCCCGATCCATCTCAACCACCTGCGGTCGCCTGGAGCGAACGTCCACGACCAACGCCGTAATACGCCAGTCCCGCGTCTTCGACTTCGGCCGGTTCGTACAGGTTGCGCCCATCGAATACCACCGCGTCCGCAAGCGCGAGCTTCAGTGCGGCGAAGTCGGGACTACGAAACTGCTTCCACTCGGTCACCACGACCAAGGCATCGGCACCTTCCAGCGCAGCGGCTGCCGAATCACACAGGACCAGGTCGTCACGTTCGCCGAAGATGCGCGCAGCTTCGCGCCGGGCCTCGGGGTCGTAGGCACGAACCGTTGCGCCGGCCTCCCACAACTGCGCCAGCAAGCGGCGGCTGGGTGCTGCGCGCATATCGTCGGTATCGGGCTTGAATGCCAGTCCCCAGACCGCGAATGTCTTGCCGCGAATGCCTTCGTCCTCGCCGACGTCGTAATGGCGTTGAATCAACGCGAACAAATGCCCCTTCTGGGCGTCATTGACCGCTTCCACCGCACCCAGCAAGCGGGCGTCGTAGCCATGTTGTTGGGCGATGTGCGCCAGTGCCTGCACGTCCTTCGGAAAACAGGAGCCCCCATAACCGGCGCCGGGATAGATGAAGTGCCAGCCGATCCGGGGGTCGGAGCCGATACCGTGGCGAACCATTTCAATGTCGGCTCCCACTTTCTCGGCGATGTTCGCGATTTCGTTCATGAAACTGATCTTGGTCGCCAGCATCGCGTTCGCGGCGTACTTGGTCAATTCTGCAGAGCGCACGTCCATCACCACGATCCGGTCATGGCTTCGATTGAATGGCGCGTACAGGCGCCGCAGCTGTTCCACGGCTGCCGCGCTGCTGGCACCAATCACGATCCGGTCCGGTCGCATGCAATCGTCGACCGCAGCACCTTCCTTCAGGAACTCCGGGTTGGCGACCACGTCAAAAGCCACGTCGGCGCCACGCGCGGCCAGCGTTTCAGCAATCACGTGCTGCACTTTGTCCGCGGTGCCGACTGGTACGGTCGATTTGCCGACAATCACAGCCGGGCGCGCCAGGTGCTGGCCAATGGTGCGCGCAACTGCCAGCACGTATTGAAGGTCGGCACTGCCGTCCTCGTCGGGCGGGGTACCGACCGCGATGAACAACATGTCGCCATGGGCAATCGCCGCCGCCGCGTCGGTGCTGAACTGCAAACGGCCGGCAGCGTGATTGGCACGCACCATGGATTGCAGGCCAGGTTCGTAGATTGGCACCTGGCCCTGGTTGAGGCCCGCGATCTTGCCGGCATCGACATCGACGCAGACGACGTCATGCCCGACCTCGGCCAGGCAGGTGCCCGTCACCAGGCCAACGTAACCCGTGCCGAAGATCGCTACCCGCATCAGGACCCCTGCTTGGCAATACCCAACAATTCAACTTCGAACACGAGGGTCGCGTTCGGCGGAATCGGACCGCCAGGCGTTCCCTGCTCACCGTACGCGAGGCTGGCCGGGATCCAGAACTTGTACTTGCTGCCCACTGGCATCAAGGCAACGCCTTCCTGCCAGCCCGGCATCATCCGCGGCAACGGGAACTCGGCCGGCTCCTGACGCTGCGAGGAGTCCTCGAACACGGTGCCATCCAGCAACGTGCCCTTGTAGTTGACGCGCACGGTGTCAGTCTTTTTCGGCTTGGCGCCGGTCCCTGCCTGCAACACCTGGTACTGCAATCCCGACGCAGTGGTGACCACGCCCGGCTTGCTACCGTTGCCGGCAAGGAATTTCGCGCCGTCTTCGGTGTTCTTGCGTGCATCGGCCAGCATCTTCTCGACTTGCTTGGCCTGCAGCTGCTGCTGGAAGCCCTCGCCAATCTTCTGCGCCTGGGCCTCGGTCATCAGGCTCTTGCCACCGGAAAGGGACGTCTTGAGTGCCTTCACCACCACGTCGATGTCGATGTCGTCCTTCATCGGCTCGAACTGGCGTGCCAGCGCCATCCCGACCATGTAACTGTTACGGTCCTTTTCGGTTGGCAAACCCGGGAGCGCGTCCTTGTCGGGGGTTGCGGCGGCTTGCGCCTTGCTGTCCTTGCCGGCCTTGGCCTCGTCACCGGGTTTGTTGCAGCCGGCAGCAAACAGGGCCACGGACACCGCAAGCGCGGTCATGGCAATACGGGGGGAAACGCGCATCAGTGTGTGCTCCGGGAAAAATGGGGGGTTGAAGGTGGTGCGGACCGCACACGCAACTCAATCTGGAATCGCAAGCAACTCGACGTCAAACACCAGGACCGCGTTCGGCCCGATGCCGCCACCTGGGGCGCCCTTTGTGCCGTAGCCGATGGCCGACGGTATCCAGAAGCGGTATTTCGAACCCACCGGCATCAGGCCCAGGCCCTCGGTCCAACCCGGGATGACCTGCTGCAGCGAAAACTCCGCAGGCGTATTGCGTGCGTAGGAACTGTCGAACTCCGTGCCATCGAGCAGGCTGCCACGATAGTTCACCCGGACCTTCGATTCCGCACCGGGGCGCGGACCATTGCCTTGGCGCAATACCATGTACTGCAAGCCGGAGCCGGTGGTGAACACGCCTTTTTCCAAGCGGTTTTTTGCCAGGAACGCCTCACCCTCGGCCTTGTTCCTGACGCCGTCGGCGGCGGTCTTGGCTTCCATCTTTGCCTGCATCTTCTGCGAGAAACCGCTGCGCACGGCATCGACTTCCGACGCCGAGAGCAGTGGCTTGGTGTTGGACAGCACGCTACGGACGCCCTGCACCAGCAACGGCAGATCGATCTCGTCCTGGATGGGTGCCAGTTGGCGGCCGACGTCGGCACCAATCAGGAAGCCAACCTGCTCGCGCGACACCGGGGGCGGCGCTGGAGCGCCCGCCGGGGCCTTGCCACTGCGTGCTGCGATCCGCTGCATCAAGGCTTGGGCCAGCGGCTGCACCTTGTCATCCGCAATCAACGCGGGCTTGCCATCCAGCGCATTGCGCAACGCGCGCTGGAACGCGGCGACCTCCATGTCGGGACCAGCCGCTTCGATCGAATGGCCGACGTCCAGGCCAATCATGTAGCTGGCTTTCTCGCGTTGGTTGTCGAGCGATGTCTTGTCCTGTGCCAACGCCCCGCCGGCAACGGTGGCGGCCAAGGCCAGCGCAGCAATGCCGCGCGCGAAGAATGTCATGCGAAAAACTCCTGTCAGGCGCTGGGAGGGGCCGACCTGGTTGCTATTGTCGCGGCAGCCGGACGCGGCGGCAACGCCGCGCGAGACGTCACGGTAGCGGCCGTTCAGAGCTTGGTCGGGACCGGGGCTGTCGACGACCCTGCGGGTGGCGCCGCCAGGGCTCGCTCAATCGCTGCAACCACGGTCGGGTCGTCTGGCTTGACCTTGCTGGGGAAGTTCGCCAGAACCTTGCCATCGCGCCCGATCAGGTACTTGTGGAAATTCCATTTCGGCGCCTTGCCGGTGGCGGCCAACAGGTCCCGGTAGAGCGGAGTCGCATCGGCGCCAACCACGTGCACCTTTTCGAACATCGGAAACTTGACCCCGTAGGTCAGCGTGCAGAACTCCTGGATCTTTTTCTCGTCGGTGAATTCCTGCGCCATGAAGTCGCCAGACGGGAAACCCAGCACCGCGAACCCCTGCTTTGCGTACTTGGCATGCAGGGCCTCCAATGCTTCGAATTGCGGGGTAAAGCCGCACTTGCTGGCAGTGTTGACGATCAACAGCACATCGCCGCCATAGGTGCGCGCCAAATCGACCGGCTGCTTTCCGGCCAGGGGCCGGTAACTGTGGTCCAGCAATCCACCACTGGCCATGGCGACGGTACTGGCAACCAGCAGGAGCGCGGCCGTGGAACGCAACCAGCGCCTGGGAGCCGCTTTCGGGCAGGATTCAACGGTCATGGGCAGGCTCCGGATCGGGGTGAGTGGATTCTAGGCCCCCCTGCCATCAGTTGGGGTCTTGAGGATTGACTTGCCGGAACTAGGTGTTATAGTTGCGTACAACACCAGTGACCCAACGCAGGACTCCCCCATGAATCGCAAGCTCCAGCGCTCCGCGACCGCCCTGACCGCAACCGCCGCGGTATTCGGTCTCCTGCTGTTTGCCGGTGGGCCGCCGCAGGCGACCGTGCCGGCGACAGTCGCCTCCGCCTCCAACATCGAGATGCCCGCAGACGCGGTCGCTGACCTCGATGCTGCCACCAGCACCACCAGCACCGCCACCACGACCGGCAACCATCGACGCCGCTCCCGCGCTGCGCTGGCCCTTCCTTATTTTTCCTTTGCGCAGGGACTGCGCCGGGTCACCGGGAGCTGAACCATGGCTGCAATCCAATGGACCGACGGATCCCCCATCTATCGCCAGCTCAAGGCGCGGGTGATCGCGATGATGCTCGATGGCGTGTTGAAGCCTGGCGACGCCCTTCCTTCGGTCCGCCAGGTGGCGGCCGAATACCAACTCAATCCGATCACGGTATCGCGCGCCTACCAGGAACTGGCAGACGAAGCCCTGGTCGAGAAGCGCAGGGGCCTTGGCATGTACGTGACCGAAGAAGCCTCGCGCAAGCTGCTCGACAGCGAACGTGAACATTTTCTCACCGAGGAGTGGCCGCTGGTGCTGACCCGCATCCAGCGTCTGGGCCTCGGGCTCGAAGACCTGCTCAAGCCCGTCAATGGAGTTGCACGATGAATGCCCCTAGCACCGACGTGGTGACCGCGCGTGGACTGCGCAAGACCTACAAGAACAAGGTCGCGCTCGACAATGCCTCGTTCTCCATCCCTGCCGGCCGGATCGTCGGCCTCATTGGCCCCAATGGTGCCGGCAAGACCACGGCACTGAAGGCGATCCTTGGCCTGGTTCCATTCGAAGGCCACCTCGACGTCCTTGGCCGCGACCCGCGGACCCAGCGCGACGAGTTGATGAACGATGTGTGCTTCATTGCCGACGTCGCCGTGCTGCCCCGCTGGATCCGCGTCGGCGAGGCGATTGAGTTCGTCGCCGGCGTGCATCCGCGTTTCTACCGCGCGCGCTGCGAGCGCTTCCTCGCCAACACCCAGCTCAAGCCTGGATTGCGGGTGCGCGAATTGTCCAAGGGCATGATCGTGCAGTTGCACCTCGCCTTGGTCATGGCCATCGATGCGCGCCTGCTGGTGCTCGACGAACCGACCCTGGGACTGGACATCCTCTACCGCAAGCAGTTTTACCAGCGCCTGCTGGAAGATTACTTCGACGAAGACAAGACCATCCTGATCACCACCCACCAGGTCGAGGAGGTCGAGCACATCCTCACCGACGTGCTGTTCATCCGCGACGGCAAGATGGTGCTGGCGGCGCCGATGGAAACCCTCGGCGAACGCTATACCGAAGTGATGGTGGACGCCGGCAAGCAGGATGCAGCACGCGCGCTCGGTCCGATCGATGAGCGTGCCCTGCCGTTTGGCAAGACCGTGATGTTGTTCGATGGCGTGCCACGCACGCAAATCGCTACTTTCGGCGAAACCAGGACTCCGGCCCTGGCCGACTTGTTCGTCGCCACGATGAAGGGAACCTACGCATGAACGCTCCCGTGAAAGCAATGCCGCACTCCACCCACAAGTTCAAGCTGCTGCTGCGCCGCGAATTCTGGGAGCACAAGGGCGGATTCCTGTGGGCACCGATGGTCGCCGGCGCGGTGTTCCTGCTGCTGTCGTTGATGGGCTTCGGGGTCGCTGAAATGGCAGCGCGCCGCGCCACCGGCAGCTTCAACATGGGCGACCGGGAAATCCACGTGAATGGATTGGACCTGGGCGCAATCACCTCGAACATGGACGCCGGGCAGTTGCACAACCTTGCTGCCAGCGTCGACCTCAGCTTGCTGATGGCCTCGGTCTGGCCAATGATCGTACTGGCCTTCGTGGTGTTCTTTTATTGCCTTGGCGCGCTTTACGACGAGCGCAAGGACCGCAGCGTGCTGTTCTGGAAGTCACTGCCGCTGTCGGACGGTGAGACCGTGATGTCGAAGGTCGCCAGCGCGCTGGTCGTGGCGCCGGTGATCGCAACCATCGCCGCACTGGCGACGATGCTGGGCTTCCTGGTGATCGCCAGCGGCATGGTGATGGTGCATGGCGGCAACCCGATGGACCTGCTCTGGGGTCCGGGCAGCCCGCTGTCGATGGCCGGCCGCCTGCTCGCCTGCATCCCGGTGTACGCGTTGTGGGCATTGCCCACCGTCGGTTGGCTGCTGTTGTGCTCAGCCTGGGCCCGGAGCAAGCCGTTCCTGTGGGCGATCGTCATCCCGGTGTTTGCCGGCGTGCTGGTCACCTGGTTCGAGTTCATGCACGCCTTCCAGCTCGAATCCACCTGGTTCTGGAAGAACATCGTGGCTCGGATGCTGCTCAGCATCGCCCCTGGCAGTTGGCTGGACGCCGCCAACCTGCAGCATGCCGGCAATGGACCGGAGGCAGCGCGAGAAATCATCAGCCTGGCTACCACCTATTCGACCCTGCTCTCGCCGCAACTGTGGATTGGCGCATTGGCGGGTGCAATGATGATCTTCGTCGCGATCCGGCTGCGCCGCTGGCGGGACGAAGGCTGAGGCGGGGCGATTCGAGACCCACAGTTCGAATTACAAACGGCAACAACGACTCCCAGAACGCTCCCAGGAAATCCAAATGACCATCATTCGCTCCGGCGCCCTGCTCCTGCTGCTTGCCACCCTGCCTTTGGTTGGCGCCTGCAACCAGCAACGCGCAACCGCCGAAAAAGATGTCGCCGCCGCAACCGCGCCAACCTCCGAACCCAAGACCATGATCGGCAAGGCCGTCGACAAGGAAATCTCCAAGGCCCGCAAGGAACTTCGCACCGGCAACATCTCGATTGGCGGCAAGGACATCAATGTCAGCATCAACGGCAAGCATTACACCGGCGAACCCGATGACGGACGTCCGCGCGCCGAGATCAGTCCCCAGGGTGACCTTTTGGTTGATGGCAAGATCGTTGCGTCAACCCCGGCGCAACGCGCGATGCTGCTCGAATACCGTGGCCAGGTGATCAATGTCGCCGAAGCCGGGATGGTGATCGGCGCCAAGGCTGCCGATCTCGCCGGGAGCGCGATCAAGCAATCCCTTGCGGCGGTGTTCAGCGGGAAAACCGATGAAATCGAGAAGCACGTGGAGGCCGAGGCGATGAAGTTGAAAGCCGAGGCGACGATCATGTGCCAGCAGTTACCAGCGATGCTGGCGACCCAGCAAAAGCTCGCTGCCTCGATGCCCGCGTTCAAGCCTTACGCAAACATGACCCAGGACGACATCGACGACTGCGCCCACGACGTCAACGACAAAGGCGCCTGGTCGACGCAGTAGCAGTAAGCGCGGCTTCGACTCAGCCCTTGTGGATCCCACCGCGCGTCAGCGCCGTGGGATCCAGCAGTTTGCGCAGTTCCGCCGCCGGCAACCCACTGTCTTCCAGCGCGATCTCCAACACTGGCCGGCCTTCCTTGTAGGCGCGCTTGGCAATTGCCGCGGCCTTCTCGTAGCCGATGATCGGATTGAGCGCGGTCACCAGGATCGGGTTGCGCGCAAGTGCCACGGCGACATGGTCACCGCGCACCTTGAGACCCGCGATTGCCTTGTCGGCCAGCAGCCGCATCACGTTCGCCAGCAACCCGATCGAATCCAGCAGGTTGCTTGCGATCAACGGCAGCATCACGTTGAGCTGGAAGTTGCCGCTTGCTCCGGCAATGGTGATTGCGGCGTGGTGGCCCATCACCTGCGCACACACCATGCAGGTCGCTTCCGGAATCACCGGGTTGACCTTGCCTGGCATGATCGACGAGCCCGGCTGCAGCGTCGGCAGCTCGATCTCGCCCAAGCCCGCCAGCGGCCCTGAGTTCATCCAGCGCAGGTCGTTGGCGATTTTCATCAACGCCACTGCCAGCGCATTGAGCTGGCCTGACAGTTCGACCGCATCGTCCTGTGCAGCGAGGCCTTCGAATTTGTTGCTGGCGGATTCGAACCGGGTGCCGGCCAAGGTCGTCAGTGCTTTCGCCATCGCCTTGCCGAACCGCGGGTCGGCATTGATACCGGTGCCGATCGCGGTACCGCCGATTGGCAACCGTCGCAGGCGTTTGAGGGTGTCCTCGAACCGCGCCTGCGCCGACCCGAGCTGCGCAGCCCATGCACCGAATTCCTGGCCGAAGGTCAACGGCATCGCATCCATCAGGTGGGTGCGGCCAGTCTTGGCAATCTTGTCCAGGGCACGGGCGCGGCGCTCGATGGTTGCGCGCAGGTGTTTCAGCGACGGCAACAGGCTTTCAACCACCGCCAGTTGCGCCGACACCCTGATTGCGGTCGGGATGACGTCGTTGGAACTCTGGCCAAGGTTGACATCGTCATTGGGGTGGATGCGAGCGCGACTGGCGCGCGAGGCAAGCGTCGCCACCACCTCGTTGGCATTCATGTTGCTCGAGGTGCCGGAACCGGTCTGGTAAATGTCGATCGGGAAATGCGCGTCGTGCATGCCCGTGGCCACCGCCAGCGCCGCCTTGCGTATGGCCGTGGCACGCGTCGCTGGAAGCAGGCCGAACCCGGCGTTGACCTCGGCCGCGGCCGCCTTGACCAGGCCAAGGGCGCGGATGAAGCCGCGCGGCAACGGGCGGCCGGAGACCGGGAAGTTATCCACCGCGCGCTGGGTTTGGGCGCCCCACAGGGCGTCGGCGGGCACTTGCAGTTCGCCCATGCTGTCGTGTTCGGTGCGGAAATTTCCGCGACGCGTGACCATTCGGTATTCCCCAGGATGCGGTGGCAAGAGGATAACGCGACCGGCGCCCGCCGTCGGCGATCCGGTGCCGACGGCGTGCGGGCACACCCATTAGAATCAGGACTTGCCCCGACGCCGGTTCCGCCCCATGCCAGACGCCCAGTTGCTTGCCCTGTCCCCACTCGACGGCCGCTATGCCGCCAAGGTCGACGCACTGCGGCCGATATTTTCCGAGTACGGCCTGGTCCGGGCACGGATCCGGGTCGAGGTTGAATGGCTGCTGGCGCTGGCGGCCGAGCCGGGGATCGGTGAACTCGCGCGGTTCCCCGCCGCCGACGCGGCACGCCTGCGCGCCTTGGCCGACGACTTCACGCCTGCCGATGCCGCCCGGGTCAAGGCAATCGAATCCACCACCAACCACGACGTCAAGGCGGTTGAATATTTCATCAAGGAACGCCTGGTAGACGACCCGAAGCATCCCGGTTCAAGCTTGGACGCGGCGCTTGAGTTCGTGCATTTCGCCTGCACCAGCGAGGATATCAACAACCTGTCGTATGCACTGATGCTGACCGAGGGTCGCGACCAGGTCATGTTGCCGGCACTGGATTCGATCATCGATTCGCTGCGCGCAATGGCCCACCAACATGCAGCCTTGCCGATGTTGTCACGCACGCATGGCCAGACGGCGTCGCCAACGACGCTGGGCAAGGAACTGGCCAACGTGGTTGCACGCCTGCTGCGCCAGCGCGACGGCCTCAGGGCCGTGCCGATGGCGGGGAAGGCCAACGGTGCCGTTGGCAACTACAACGCCCACATTGCCGCCTACCCGGATGTCGACTGGCCGGAGTTTTCGCGTAACTTCGTCGAATCGCTGGGACTGGCCTGGCAACCCTATACCACCCAGATCGAACCGCACGACGGCGTTGCCGAACTGTGCGATGCAATGAAGCGGATCGACACCATCCTCATCGATCTGTGTCGCGACGTTTGGGGCTACGTTTCCCTCGGCTATTTCCGCCAGTCGGTCAAGGCCGGCGAAGTCGGCAGTTCGACCATGCCGCACAAGGTCAATCCGATCGACTTTGAAAACGCGGAAGGCAACTTCGGTATCGCCAATGCATTGTTTGAACATTTCGCTGCGAAGTTGCCGGTCAGTCGTTGGCAACGCGACCTCAGCGATTCAACCGTGCTGCGCGCATTGGGTACCGCTTTCGGACACTCGCTGGTGGGGTTCGACGCCTTGCTGCGGGGCCTGGGCAAGCTCACCGCCAATCCGGAACGGATTGCCGCCGACCTGGACGCGAGTTGGGAAGTCCTGGCCGAAGCGGTACAGACCGTCATGCGCCGCCACGGCCTGCCCAATCCCTATGACCAGCTCAAGGCATTGACTCGTGGCCACGGCATCACCGAGGCCTCGATGCGGGAGTTCATCGCTGGACTGGAGCTACCAGAGGCTGCCCGGCAGCAACTGTTGGCGCTGACCCCAGCCAGCTACACCGGGATCGCGGCGCAACTGGCCCGCGACATCTAGCAGGTACGCCATGGCCGTCACGCCCCATCGAACAAAGCCCGGCCCACGACGCGCAATGCCGATCGAGGTCGATGCCAGCGTGGGCCTGCCCCTGGGCATGCCAGCCGCGGCCTTCCTGCGTGACTACTGGCAAAAGAAACCATTGCTGGTCCGCAACGCATTCCCCGACTTCGTCGCGCCACTGCAACCCGAAGACCTGGCAGGACTGGCGTGCGAGGACGGTGTCCTGGCACGCCTGGTCGAACATGACCGCGCCAGCGACGGCTGGCGAGTACGCCATGGCCCCTTCCCCGAGGAACTGTTCCCGGCATTACCGACGCGGGACTGGACCTTGCTGGTCCAGGACGTGGACAAGTGGGACGCCGATGTCGCGGCGTTGTTGTCGACGTTCTCGTTCCTGCCACGCTGGCGCATCGACGACATCATGGTGTCTTTTGCCGCGCAAGGTGGCTCCGTCGGCGCGCACGTGGACCAGTACGACGTATTCCTGCTGCAGGGGCAAGGGCATCGGCGCTGGCAGATCGACACTTCGGCCAATCCGCCGCTGCAATTCCGCCCCGACATCGACCTGA
>JBDSOZ010000082.1:0-24476 GCA_039914555.1 Luteimonas sp. | reverse complement strand
TCTTCAGCACACCGGGGATCGCGCGGTTGTACTCCGGGGTCACGAACAGCACGCCTTGGGACTCACGGACCTCGCGCTTGAGGCGCTGTACCGACGGGGCCTGGTCTCCGTCCTGGTCCTGGTCGTAAAGCGGCAGGTCCCCGATCTGGATATTCGTGAAGGCGAAGTCGGAGGGCGCAAGCTTGACCAGAGCCTCCGCGAACTCGCGGTTGAACGACGCGGCACGCAGACTTCCGACGATGGTGGCGATGTTGTACTTGGCCATGCTGGCTCCGATCTCCGTACCGGCCCAGCAGTATCGAGTTCGCGGCGTAGCCAAGGCGTGAGTGGCGCCAAATCGTGCCTAGTCGATGTGCAAGCAGCTCTCGAACCTTCGTTCGAGGCCACTGAGCGGATCAACGAACGCCAACGACCTGGCCAGCAGTTTCAAGGGACTCGCAAAGTCAACCATGGCGGTATCGTCGGCGAGCCGGGGATACCAGCGGTCGTTGAGGACCGGTGCACCCAGTGCCGCCATGTGCACGCGCAACTGATGCTTGCGGCCGGTGACGGGCTCCAATGCATAGCGCCAGCACGCGTCCGTCCTGTCCAGCACGTCGATCCTGGTTTCGCTGTTGGGCGCGCCACTGACTTCCTGCATGCGGAAGAACGGTTCGCCAGCTTCCAGTCGCGTGGCCCTGGTCAGAGGGAACGACAACCTTGGCAAGGCTGGCGCAATGGCCTCATAACGCTTGCAGATGCGCCGCTCGCGGAACAATGCCTGGTACGCCGCGCGCGTCGCCGGATTGGCTGAAAACAGCACCAGCCCAGCTGTGTCGCGATCGATCCGGTGCAGCGGCACCAGGGCTTGGTTGCCCAGCCGTTGCACCAACCGCGCCAACAAGGTTTCGCGCACGAAGCCGCCGGCCGGCGTTACCGGCAGGAAATGCGGCTTGTCGGCCACCACCAGGTCCGCGTCCGCATGCAGGATCGACTCGGCAAACGGGATTACCGGTTCGTCGGCAACTTCGCGGAAATAGCGGACCTCCGCACCCATGCGGAATGGCGCATCCACCGCCAGCGCAATTCCCGCCGCATCCAGCACCCGGCCGCGCGCGAACCGATCCATCCAGGTTGCGCGCGGAATCGCGGGAAAGCGCTCACACAGGCAATCCACGACCGTGACCCATGGCCCGGGCGGCAGTTGCAGGTGGCTGGCGACGGCGGCCCCACGGTCAAGCATGCCGACGATTCTGGAAGATCCCACCAGCGATTGCATGGTGGGCAATGACCATCACTCCACCGGGGCGGGCTTCATGGTCTCGACCAATACTTCCATGTCCGTGATCGCGGTCTCCAGCGCGTCATGCAATTCGCCCTGGCGTGTCATCAGGTCCTCGATTCGCTTGGTCTGGCCCAACTTGGACAGCTCGCCATCAAACAACAACCAGGACGCGGTCAGGCTCTCGACGTTGTTCTTGGAGTAATGGCGCATTTCCTTCAGCTGGGACACCGTGTCATTGAGGTGATCCAGCGGGGTTTTGGCAGTTTCGTCAGACATTGAATTTCCCTGGGGCAAAGGTGACAGCCCTGATCCTAGCCGCCTTGGCCGAACGGGGGCGTCATGGTTGGGCATCCACGCCTCGATAATGTCCGCGCAGGCATCATTGAGGCCTGAGAAAACCAGGAGACACCATGAAACTCGGGATGATTGGCTTGGGCCGCATGGGCGGCAACATGGCGCAGCGTTTGCTGCGCGGCGGGCATTCGGTGGTTGGATTCGACCCCAGCGCAGAGGCCCGCAAGACCCTGGAGGGCGCCGGCGGCGGCTCAGCCGACTCGTTGCAGGCCCTGGTGGCTGCCCTGCCCGCGCCGCGGACGCTGTGGGTGATGGTGCCCGCGGGCAAGGTCACCGACGACACGGTGGACACCCTGGCAGGCCTGCTGGGCGCGGGCGACGTGGTCATCGACGGCGGCAATTCCAATTACAAGGACACCCTGCGGCGTGCGGCCGACCTGGCCAGGCACGGGATCCAGTATGTCGACTGCGGCACCAGTGGTGGCGTCTGGGGCCTGGAAGAGGGCTACAGCATGATGGTCGGTGGCGACAAGGCGGTGGTGGATGCCTTGCAACCGCTGTTCGAGACCCTCGCGCCCGCGGCCGATGCCGGTTGGGGTCACGTCGGCCAGGTCGGTTCAGGCCACTTCACCAAGATGGTCCACAACGGCATCGAATACGGGTTGATGCAGGCGTATGCCGAAGGCTTCTCGATCCTGCAACACAAACAGGATTTCGCACTCGACCTGCACCAGGTGGCGGAAATCTGGCGCACCGGCAGCGTAGTCCGCTCGTGGTTGCTGGACCTGACCGCCGATGCGCTGGGCAAGAACCCGACGATGGACGGGATCGCGCCTTGGGTGGCCGACTCCGGTGAGGGTCGCTGGACCTTGCAGGAAGCGATTGATCTGAACGTGCCGACACCGGTGATCGCAATGTCGTTGATCGCGCGGTTGCGCTCGCGTGACAACGATTCGTTTGCCGACAAGTTGCTGGCCGCAATGCGCAACGAATTTGGCGGGCACCCGATCAAGAAGGATTGATGGCGCAGCTGCTACGTTTTTTGTAGCGCCCCGCCCTTGTGCACGGCGACATGATCGGTCTTGTCGCTCTTGATCTCGTATTGGGGGTCGTCGTCGCTGCAGTGGTGGGTGTAGCCATGCCAGTCGAAGTCGTGCACGTGGACCTTGCTGATCTTGCCACTGACGTGACCGGCTTCCGAGTTCCAGCGCACGTGGTCGCCTACCTTGAAATCGTGGTGCTTGCTCATCGCTGGGCGCCTGCGGCCTGCAGCACCGATTTCGCCCGTGCGCAGACGTTGTCGACGCTGAAGCCGTACTCGAGCAAGTTGGTGTCGCCGGGCGCCGATGCGCCGAAGGTCTCCACCGCGATCACTTCGCCGCCATCACCGACGTATCGCGACCATCCTTGTGGGGAACCCGCTTCCACCGCCAGTCGTGCACGCACCGCCGGCAACAGCACGCTGTCGCGGTATTCGCGCGATTGCGCCTCGAACAGTTCCCAACTGGGCATCGACACACAACGCACCGCGACCCCATCCTTGCGCAAGCGTAGTGCTGCTTCGGTGATCAGGTGCACTTCGGACCCGGAAGCGATCAGGATCAGCGCCGGGTTGCTGTCGCCGTCCAGCACGTAGGCACCGTGACGCAGGTTGTCGGCTGCTGCGAATTTCATGCGGTCCAGGGTCGGTACCGCCTGTCGCGTGAGCACCAGGGTGACTGGCTGGTTGCGCGTTTCAATGGCCACCCGCCACGCCACTGCGGTCTCGTTGGCATCACACGGCCGGATCACGATCAGTTCCGGCACCGCGCGCAGGTTCGCCAACTGCTCCACGGGTTGGTGGGTCGGCCCGTCCTCACCGAGGGCGATGCTGTCGTGGGTAAACACGTGCACCACGTGCAGCTTGGACAACGCTGCCAGGCGCATTGGCGGGCGCATGTAGTCGGAGAAGATCAGGAATGTTGCGGTGTACGGCAGGCAACCACCATGCGCGGCGATGCCGTTGGCAATCGCGCCCATCGCGTGCTCGCGCACGCCGAAGTGCAGGTTGCGACCGGCGAAACTCCAACCGCCACCGTCCGAACCCTGTTGGTCGGTGCCAGGCGTCGGCGGCGGGTTGAAGTCGCCCAGGCCCTTCAGCGCGGTCTTGGTCGACGGATCCAGGTCAGCCGAGCCGCCGGTCAGTTGCGGCAGCGTGGGTGCAATTGCGTTCATCACCTTGCCGGAAGCTTCGCGCGTCGCCATTCCTTTGGCGTCGGCCGGAAATACCGGGAGGGCTGCGTCCCAACCATCAGGCAGGCCATCGTGGAGGCTGCGTTCAAGCTCCGCGGCAAGGTCGCGATGGGCGAGCGAATACGCGGTGAAGCGCTGGTTCCAGGCGTCTTCCGCGGCAGCTCCCCTGGACACCGCATCGCGCATGCGCGCCAGGGCATCGTCAGGGACCAGGAAGTCGGGTTGCAACGGCCAACCCAGCGCCTGTTTGGTCTTGCGCACGTCTTCCACGCCCAGCGGGGAACCGTGCGACTTGTAGCTGTCCTGCTCAGGCGAGCCGTAGCCAATGTGGGTGCGCACGATCACCAGTGATGGCTTGGCGGTCTCGTCGCGCGCAGCCTGCAGAGCGGCACTGATCGCCTCGACGTCGTTGCCGTCCGCGACATACTGCACATGCCAGCCGTACGCCGCGAATCGGGCACCGCGGTCCTCACTGAAACTGATGTCGGTGCCGGCGGCCAGGGTCACGTAGTTGTCGTCGTACAGGCAGGTCAGCTTGCCCAGTTGCAGGTGCCCGGCCAGCGATGCGGCCTCGGCAGCGACGCCCTCCATCAGGTCGCCGTCGCTGACCAGCGCCCAGGTATGGTGGTCCACGATGTTGAATCCGTCGCGGTTGTAGCGTGCAGCGAGCTGTGCCTCGGCGATCGCCATGCCCACTGCATTGGCCATGCCCTGCCCCAGCGGACCGGTCGTGACTTCCACGCCGGGGGTATGACCACGTTCCGGATGCCCGGGCGTGCGGCTGCCCCACTGCCGGAACTGCTTGATGTCGTCGAGCGACAGATCGTAACCGGCCATGTGCAGCAAGGCGTACAGCAAAGCCGAACCATGTCCGGCGGAAAGTACGAATCGGTCGCGATCACTCCAGCCGGGGTTGCGCGGATTGTGCTTGAGGAATCGCTGCCACAGCGCGTAGGCCATGGGTGCTGCGCCCAGCGGCAGTCCGGGATGGCCGCTGTCCGCGCGCTGCACCATGTCCACCGCCAGGAAACGCAGGGTATCGATGCAACGCTGGTCGATCGAGTCGGGCATGACGGCCTCCTTAAAGAACCGGTCGCCGTCGTTGGCGATAACGCCGGATCAAAGCATTGGTGGAACTGTCGTGGGCCAGCGTCGGCTGCGCGGCAGCGAGCTCCACTTCGGTGGCTTGCGCCAGTTGCTTGCCCAGCTCGACGCCCCACTGGTCGAAGCTGTCGATGTTCCAGATCGTGCCCTGCACGAACACACTGTGCTCGTACATCGCCACCAGCGCGCCGAGGCTGCGTGGGGTGAGCCGGTCTGCCAGTACCGTGCTGCTGGGGCGGTTGCCTTCGCACACGCGATGCGGCACCAGTGCTTCCGGCGTGCCTTCCGCACGCACCTGGCTGGCATCCTTGCCGAACGCAAGCGCCTCGCCCTGCGCAAACAGGTTGGCCATCAGCAGGTCATGCCGGCACAGGACTGCGTCGCTCTCATCGTCGCCTTCGCTGGCATTGGCGTGCAGCGGTTGGCAGAACCCGATGAAGTCACACGGGACCAGGCGCGTGCCCTGGTGCAGCAGCTGGTAGAACGAATGCTGTCCGTTGGTGCCCGGTTCGCCCCAGTAGATCGGTGAGGTCTGCGCGGCAACATGGCTGCCGTCGAGGGTGACGTGCTTGCCGTTGCTCTCCATTGCCAGTTGTTGCAGGTAGGCAGGAAAGCGTGCGAGGTCCTGTGCATACGGCAGCACGGCCTGGGTGGAGGCGCCGAGGAAGTTGTTGTTCCATACCGCGATCAAACCGGTCAGCACCGGCAGGTTGCGCTCGAACGGTGTCTCACGCAGGTGCTGGTCCATGGCGTGGAAGCCGGCGAGCATGTCGGCAAAGCCCCGTGCCCCGATCGCGACCATGGTCGACAGGCCGACCGCGGAATCCATCGAATAGCGGCCGCCGACCCAGTCCCAGAACCCGAACATGTTGTCGGTATCAATGCCGAATTCGCGGACTCCGGCGGCGTTGGTGGACACCGCAACGAAGTGGCGTGCGACCGCAGCCTCGCCAAGCGCGGCCACGCACCAGTCGCGCGCGGCGCGGGCGTTAACCAGGGTTTCCTGGGTGGTGAACGTCTTGGAGCAGACGATGAACAGGGTTGCCGCCGGATCAAAGCCGCGCAGTGCTTCACCCAGTGCCGCTGGATCAACGTTTGAAACGAAACGTAGATCGAGATCGGGGCTCGCATAGTGGCGGAGCGCAGCGTGGGCCATCTCCGGTCCGAGGTCGGAACCGCCAATGCCGATGTTGACGACATGGCGGATGCGCGCGCCACTGGCGCCAAGCCAACGGCCATCGCGAACGCTCTCGCTGAACTCCCCCATGCGTTCGAGCACCGCATGCACATCCACAACCACGTCGTTGCCGTCGACCTGCATGCAGGTACCTGCCGGCGCGCGCAAGGCGACGTGCAGGGCCGCACGGTCTTCAGTGCTGTTGATGTGTTCGCCGGCGAACATCGCGTCGATGCGCGCACGCAGGCCGCTGGCTTCGGCCAGGCTGACCAGCAGGCGCAGGGTCTCGTCGTCGACTCGCTGCTTTGAATAATCGAGGTACAGGCCGGCACCCTCGGCCACCAGGCGTTCGCCGCGCTGCGGGTCGGCAGCGAAGCGCTCGCGCAACGTGCAGGTCGCGGTGGCGCGTGCGTGCTGCAACAGGGCCTGCCATTGCGTGCGCTGCAACAGTGTCGTGTCCACGTGCGGAGAAGGATCCATGTCGATACTCAGGGCTTCAACGCTGCGACCTTGTCGTCGATGCGTCGCAACAGTTGCTGCCAGGATTTAACGAAGGCCGAGGCCCCGTCGTCCTGCAACTTCTGCGCAAGTGCATCCAGGTCGATCCCGGCCTCCGCGTAACGCCGGAGCCGCAACTCGGCATCGCCACCATCAATGGCCATCGGTGCCCCGGCATCGCCGTGGTCGGCGAACGCCTGCAGGGTCTTGACCGGCACGGTGTCGATGGTGTCCGGCGCGGCCAGTGCTTCAACGTACAGCGTGTCCGGCGCGGATGGATCCTTGGTGCTGGTGCTCGCCCAAAGCAGCCGCTGCGGCAATACGCCCTTGGCTTCAAGCGCCTTCCAGCGTGGTGATGCCAGCAACTCGCGATAGGCGCGATAACACTGCATGGCCACCGCGATTCCAAGGCCGTTATGAAGCTCCGGGGGCGCGCTGGCGGCAATGGCCTTGTCCCAACGACTGACGAATACCGAGGCCACAGACGGCACCACCGGACTGCGCCCAGCCGCGATGCGACGTTCGATGCCGCGCAGGTAGGCTTCGGCAACCGCCAGGTATTGCCGGGTGGAGAACAACAGGGTCACGTTGATCGGCACGCCGTTGTAAATCGACTCCTCGATCGCCGGCACCCCGGCCGCAGTCCCGGGGATCTTGACGAACAGGTTCCGACAGTCGGCCTGGTCGTGGATGCGCCTGGCTGCGGCGATGCTGGCGGTGGTGTCGTCGGCGACCAACGGCGACACTTCCATCGAAACCCAGCCATCAACACCACCACTGGCGGCATGTGCCGGCTCGAACAGGCGCGCCGCGCGGCGCAGGTCCTCGAGGGCCAATTCGATGAACAGCGCCTCGCCGCGCAAACCCGCGCGATGGTGCGCGCCAATCCCGGCATCGTAGGCATCGCTGCCACCGATTGCCTCGTCGAAAATGCTCGGGTTCGAGGTCAGGCCGGTGAGGCCCCACTCCCCAATCCAGCGCGCCAAGGTGCCGTCATCGAGGATCTGGCGGGTGATGTTGTCCAGCCAAAGGCTCTGGCCCATCTCGCGCAATGCTTTCAAGTTTGAATTCATGATCAATGTCCGTTGTTGGATATCAGCACGGCGCGCTGCCCTCGGGCAGCGGGTCGTGCCATTTGTCGTCCGTTACCATTGCCTGCGCCGCAGCAGGGCCCCAGGTGCCTGATTCGTAGGGCACGACCGGCTCGGCGAGGTCCAGGACCGGATCGACAACGCGCCATGCCGCCTCGACCGCCTCATCGCGGGTAAACAAAGCGCCATCGCCGCGCAGTGCATCGCCGAGCAGGCGCTCGTAGGGCGGTGCCGCACCAATCTCCTGGTGGCGCGCAATCAGTTCGACATCCTCGCCGCGCATCTCGTCTCCTGCCAGCTTGACCCGCGCGCCGGCCGCTATCACCACCTCGGGGCCGAGGCGGAAGCGGAAATAATTCGAATGCAGCGTGGTGTTGCCAGGACCATCATCCGGGAATAGCGCCAGCGGCGGGCGCTTCAGGTCGACCGTGACTTCGGTGGCGGTAATGGGCATGCGCTTGCCAGCGCGAATATAAAACGGAACCCCGGCCCAGCGCCAGGTATCGATTTCGAGTCGCAAGGCGGCGAAGGTCTCGACGTTGGAATCAGGTTTCACCCCGGACTCGTCGCGATAGCCACGGAACTGTCCGCGAACCACGTGGCCGGGCTGCAAGGGCTTCATTGCCCGGAACAGGCGCAGCTTCTCGGCATGGATGGCCTGCGCGTCGGCGCCAATCGGTGCGTCCATGGCCAGCAGCGCCACTACCTGCAGCAGGTGGTTCTGGACCACGTCGCGGATCGCGCCAACGTCGTCGTAGAAACTGCCACGGCCTTGCACGCCGAAGTCCTCGGCCATGGTGATCTGGACGTTGTCGACATGGTTGCGATTCCACACCGGTTCCAGGAACGCGTTGGCAAAACGGAAGTACAGCAGGTTCTGCACCGCTTCCTTGCCCAGGTAGTGGTCGATGCGGAAGATCGACTCTTCAGGGAACACATCGTGCAGCGTTCGGTTCAATCCCTGCGCCGTGGCCAGGCTCCTGCCGAAAGGCTTCTCGACCACCACCCTGGCTTCGTCAGCGCATCCCGAATGACCGAGGCCGCGGATCACGGTCTCGAACAGGGATGGCGGGATCGCCAGGTAATGCAGGGGGCGGCGGGAACCGGCCAGATCGAGTTCGCGCCTGAGCTTGGCGAACGTTCCAGGATCGGCATAATCGCCGTCGATGTAGCGCAGGCGGGCAGCCAGCTTTTTGAAAACCGCCTCATCGAGGCCGCCTTCAGCCTTGGCCAGGCTTTGGTGGACATGGTCGCGCAATGCGTCGTCGGACCAGCCTGCACGGGCGATGCCGATCACCGGCATTTCGAGCTCGCCGTCCCGGGTCAGGGCCAGCAACGCTGGATAGATTTTCTTGTGGGCGAGGTCACCGGTGGCGCCAAAAAACACCAGGGCATCGGATTGGCGGGGGTCGACAACGCTCAACAGCAGGCTCTCTTGGGGAGGAGAACCGTATTCATATCAGATCAGGGGTCAAGACGAGGTGTTGCCCATGAAAAGGGCCGCTCGCGCGGCCCTTCGGCAATCCCGGGTCGGCGGATCCGGCTGGCCGGATCCGCTTGGGCTGGGCTCAGCCGCCCTGCATCGGCACGATGGTGATTTCGACGCGTCGGTTCTGCGCGCGCCCTGCCTCGGTGTCGTTGCTGGCGATCGGACGGCTCTCGCCGGCGCCTGTGATGATCATGCGCTGTTGCATGACCCCACGGCCGGTCAGGTACGCCGCCACTGAATTGGCACGCTGCACGGACAACGTCTGGTTGTAGCTGTCGGTTCCGACGCTGTCGGTATGGCCAGCAACCTCGATCACGGTCTGGTTGTACTGGTTGAGCGTGTTGGCGACATTGTCCAGGGTCGGACGGAACTGCGGCTGCAGGTTGCTGCTGTCGAAGGCAAAAGTGATCGCACCGGGCATGTTCAAGGTGATGTTGTCGCCCTGGCGAACCACGTCGACGCCGGTCCCGGCGAGGTCGCGACGCAGCGCCGCTTCCTGGCGATCCTGGTAGGCACCGATACCGCCTCCCGCCAGCCCGCCGACGCCAGCACCAACCAGCGCGCGTTGGCGCCGCTCGACGGCATCGCCGCCACTGAGCAGGCCCGCCACGGCACCGATACCCGCGCCAATCAAGGCGCCGGTGCGGGTGTGGTTGGGATCGTTCGGGTCGTTGGTCTGTCCGGTATAGGTCGCGCAGCTGGTCAGCAACATCGCGCCGGCGATGGCCGCGCAGATTCCGGTCTTGGCAAGTGTGCTCATGGATAACTCCTGCATTGCATTGGGGGGGGGCGGCAGCCCGCGAACGGACCTGAATACGCGGCCTAAGGTAATGGCCGACCTGTCACCGGTGGGTGATGGTCGCGATCGGCGTTTAACTGCCGGTCGGTTGGTAGACGCGCGGGATGCGCTCGGCCAAGCCCGTCAATACCTCATAGGGGATCGTCCCCGCGCCCCCAGCCAATGCTTCGATCGTCACCCGTTCCCCACCCTGCCTGCCTATCAGCACCACTTCGTCTTCGTTCCAGGCGCTGTCCTGGCCAATATCGACCATCAGCTGGTCCATGCAGATGCGTCCCACGATCGGATGCCGCTTTCCGCGCACCAACACTTCGCCGCGCGATGACAACGCCCTTGGATAGCCGTCGCCGTAGCCAATGGGAATGGTCACGACCCGTGTGTCGCTTCCAGCCCACCAGGTCGCTCCGTAACTGACGGGATTTCCAGCTCGCACAACCTTGAAGTACACAACCTTCGACACCAGCGACAACACCGGGCGTACCTCGACCGTGCGCAGCGACGTCGGATCAGGTAGCACGCCATACATCAGGATTCCCGGGCGCACCATGTCCAGCCAGGTTGCGGGGAAATGCAGCACGCCGCCGGAGTTGGCGAGGTGTCGCAGTGGCATCGGCGCACCCAGGCGGCCGAAGTGCGCGCAGGCGTCGGCAAAACGCTGCACCTGCAGGGCCGTCATCGGCGATTGCGGATCGTCGGCGCAGGCCAGGTGCGAATAAACGCCTTTCACCGAGCACCAACGCGAGGCCACCGCGGCTTCGATGAAAGGCCCGGCGGAATAGCTGTGGACGCCGATCCGTTCCATCCCGGTATCGATCTTGAGGTGCACGATCGCCTTGCGCCCCAACGCTTCGGCGGCCGCCTCGACCTGGCGCAGCTTGTCCAGCGACGACACCGTGATCTCAAGGTCGTTGGCGATGAATTCGGCCGCTTGCGGGCCGAAGATGCCACCCAGCACCAGGATAGTGGCGTGGATCCCCGCCTGGCGCAGCGCCAGCCCCTCTTCCAGGAAGGCGACGCCAAGTTGGTCAACACCTTGCGCCTGCAGGTGCCGTGCCACCGGCACCAGCCCATGTCCGTAGGCATTGGCCTTGACGATTCCCATCACCGGGACGCCCACGCGCTCGCGAATCGCGCCCAGGTTATGGGTGAGCGCGTCCAGGTCGACGACGATCCGGGTCGGGCGCTGGCTGGTCACTTCGATCGCGGCCATCGGCCGCTCCTATTCGAAGGAGCCGACGGAGTCGTGGGCGAGGTTGTCGAAGCGGGTGTACTCGCCGAAGAACTTGAGCTTGAGCGATCCGGTGGGGCCGTTTCGCTGCTTGCCGATGATGATTTCAGCCAAGCCCTTGTCCTGCGAATTTTCCTTGTTGTAGTACTCGTCGCGATAGATGAACACGATCACGTCGGCGTCCTGCTCGATCGCGCCGGACTCGCGCAGGTCGGCCATCATCGGACGCTTGTCGGTGCGGGTTTCCAGCGAGCGATTGAGCTGCGACAGCGCCACCACCGGCACGTT
Source organism: Luteimonas sp. (assembly GCA_039914555.1). Lineage (GTDB taxonomy): Bacteria > Pseudomonadota > Gammaproteobacteria > Xanthomonadales > Xanthomonadaceae > Cognatiluteimonas. The sequence goes on along the minus strand of JBDSOZ010000082.1, from coordinate 13,012 downwards.
GAGCTCCTTGGCCAGGCCCTTGAGCGAACGCGAAATCTCGGAAATCTCGGTGGCCCGGTTTTCGCTGTTGCCCGGTACCGCCATCAGCTGCAGGTAATCGATCACGATCAGGCCCAGGCCGTGTTCCTTCTTGATCCGGCGGGCCTTGGCGCGCAGCTTTTCCGGCGACAGCGCCGGTTCGTCGTCGATGAAGATCTTGGCTTCGCGCAGCAACCGGATCGCACTGGTGACGCGGCTCCAGTCCTCGTCCTCGAGCTGACCGGTACGCAGGCGGGTGGCGTTGATCCGCCCCACGGAGGAGATCAGTCGCAACGCCAGCTGGCTGGCCGACATTTCCATCGAGAAGATCGCCACCGGCAGCTTGGACTTCATCGCCGCGTACTCGGCCATGTTCAAAGCCAGTGTCGTTTTTCCCATACTTGGCCTGGCCGCCAGGATGACCAGGTCGGTGGGCTGCAAGCCGGCGGTCATTTCATCGAATTCGGTATAACCGGTGGGCAGGCCGGTGACACTGCCCCCGCTCTCGAAACGCTTTTGCAGCACGTCAAAAGCTTCGGCCAGCGCGGTATGCACCGATACGAAGTCCATCCGGCCCTTGGCGCTGTGCTCGGCGATGGCCAGCACGCTGGACTCGGCGGCGTCGAGGATCTCACTGGTCTGGCGGCCGCCGGGCTGGAAGCCGTCGTTGACGATCCCGGTGCCGACCTCGATCAGCTGCCGCAACACTGCCTTGTCGCGGACGATTTCGGCATAGGCAACGATGTTGGCTGCCGACGGCGTGGTGCTGGCCAACTCGACCAGGTAGGCGCCTCCGGCCACTTGTTCGGTCTGGCCCATGGACTCGAACCACTCGCCCAGGGTCACCGCGTCGTAAGGGCGGCTGCGCTCGGCAAGCTCGCGGATCGCACGGAAGATCAGCTGGTGGTCGCGCCGATAGAAGTCGCTGTCGGTGAGGATGTCGGCAATGCGGTCGAACGCATCCTGCGCCAGCATCAGCCCACCCAGCACCGCCTGTTCGGCCTCGACCGACTGCGGAGGCAGCCGCAACTGCTCGATCCGGCTGTCGCCACGCCCCTGTGCTGGCGCATCACTACGAAACCCATCGGGACGAAATCCCTGGCGTGCGCTCATCAGTGCGGTGACTCCCCCGTGTCCAATGGTCATCCTAGTCGTCCTGGCTACCCAAGCGTTGCAGATAACACTGTGGATAACCGGTGGGCATCGCAGATCCTGCGACTGCCCGAAACAAGAACGGGCGCCTCGTGGGCGCCCGTTTGGCGTTGCGTTGGCAACCTGCTTATGCGGCTTCAGGCGCAACCACGACCTTGACTGGCAGGTTGACGTCGGCGTGCAGGTGCACGATGACCTCGCTTTCGCCGATGTTGCGGATCGGGCCTTCGCCCATCACCACTTCCGACTTGCCAACCGGGGTCCCCAGCTTGGTCAGCGCGTCGGCGATTTCGCGCGGACCGACCGAGCCATACAGCTTGCCTTCGGTGGACGCGTTGGCGTAGATGGTGACACTGGCGCCTTCCAGCTTGGCCTTGCGAATTTCGGCCTCGCCCAGCTGCGAATGGGCCTTGGCCTCGTACTCGGCGCGACGCGCTTCGAACTCGGCGAGGTTGGTCGCATTGGCCGGCACGGCCTTGCCCTGCGGCACCAGGAAGTTGCGGCCGTAACCCGGCTTGACACTGACCTTGTCGCCAAGGCCGCCGAGGTTGGTCACTTTTTGCAGGAGGATCAGTTCCATCGTATTGCTCCGTATTCGTTAGCGACGCCGGGGCGCCGCAACTGTTGCTGTCCGAATGGGGATAAACCCTTACCCGGTGTGATTGTCGGTGTACGGGATCAGGGCCAGGAAGCGGGCGCGCTTGACCGCGGTCGCCAGCTGGCGCTGGTACTTGGACTTGGTGCCGGTGATCCGGCTCGGGACGATCTTGCCGGTCTCGGTCAGGTTCTGGCGCAGGATGTTGAGATCCTTGTAATCGATCTGCTTGACGCCCTCGGCGGTGAACTTGCAGAACTTGCGGCGGCGAAAAAACTTGGACATGTTGGTGTGCTCCCAGGGATACGAGGTCAGGCGGCTTCGGAGGCGTCGACGTTGTCGTCGGCAATGCCGATCGAGCCTTCGTCTTCGTCACGGCGGCGGCGCTCGCCACGCTCGGGCTTGTCGCCCTTTTCGTCCTTGTTCTTCATGATCAGCGACTGCTCGGTCACGGCCTCGTCCTCGCGGACGACGAGGTGGCGCAGGATCGCATCGTTGAAGCGGAACGCTTCCACCAGCTCGCTCAACACGGGCTGTTCAACCTCCATGTTGAACAACACGTAGTGGGCCTTGACCAGGTTGTCGATCGGGTACGCCAACTGGCGGCGGCCCCAATCTTCCAGGCGATGGATCTTGCCGTTACCGGCTTCGATCAGCGACTTGTAGCGCTCGATCATCGCAGGCACCTGCTCGCTCTGGTCCGGATGGACCAGGAACACGACTTCGTAATGACGCATATCGGTATTCCCTCATGGATGTCGGCCGGCCCGCGTAGGGGCCTGGCCCGGCAGCCCCCCGTCGGCCAGGGCGGTCGCGGTGGGGCAAGGTCTCCCCGTAGGCCGGGGAGCCGGTAATTATCGCAGGATCAGGGGCTTGCCGGCAACCAGCAGCGGGTTTTGCGGGCCTGCCCGATCAGGCGCGAGTGGAGTCGGTGGTAAATGACTCGCCACAGCCGCATTCGGCGGCCACGTTCGGGTTCTGGAACACGAACTGCTCGTTCAGGCCGGTCTTGAGGAAATCAATCCGGGTGCCGTCCACCAGGGCCAGGCTGTCGGCATCCACGTACACCCGGATCCCGTCCAGGTCGAAAACGGTATCTGCAGGGTCGGTGGCACGGGCGAGTTCGGCCAGGTAACCCCATCCCGAGCAGCCGGTGCGGCGCACGCCAAAGCGCAGGCCCAGCGCCTGCGGATCCTCGACCAGGAAGCCGCGAATGCGTTCGGAGGCAGCGGGAGCAAGGGAAACGGCCATGGCGTCATTATAGCTATGGATAGCTGTGGAAGCCGCTCCCACAGTAAACTTGCGGTTCACCTTCAGGATCTGCAGCCGGCATGACAACGGTCAGCGTCGAACATGCGCTCGCGGGCAAATTGCCTGCCGGCGGCGAAGTCACGGTCCGCGGCTGGGTTCGTACCCGGCGCGATTCCAAGGCTGGCCTGAGCTTCGTCAACGTCAGCGACGGTTCGTGCTTTGCGCAGATCCAGGTAGTGGCGCCGGCGACCCTGGCCAACTACGAATCCGAGATCAAGCGGCTGTCAGCGGGATGCGCCGTGATCGCCACCGGCATCCTTACCCCCTCGCAAGGCCAGGGCCAGGCGTTCGAAATCCAGGCCGAGCACATCCAAGTGGTCGGCTGGGTCGACGATCCCGAGACCTATCCGATCCAGCCCAAGGCGCATTCGCTGGAGTTCCTGCGCGAAGTCGCGCACCTGCGCCCGCGCACCAACCTGTTTGGCGCGGTCACCCGGATCCGCGACTGCCTGGCCAAGGCAGTGCACCGTTACTTCCACGAGAACGGCTATTACTGGATCTCGACCCCGATCGTGACCACGTCCGACGCCGAGGGCGCAGGGCAGATGTTCCGGGTTTCAACCCTGGACCTAGCCAACCTGCCGCGCAACGACAAGGGCGAGGTTGATTTCAGCCGCGATTTCTTCGGCAAGGAAACCTTCCTGACGGTGTCCGGCCAACTCAACGTCGAGGCTTATTGCCTGGCATTGAGCAAGGTCTATACCTTTGGCCCGACATTCCGCGCTGAAAACTCGAACACCACCCGCCACCTGGCTGAGTTCTGGATGGTGGAGCCGGAGATCGCATTCGCCGACCTGGCCGAGGACGCGCGCATTGCCGAGGAGTTCCTCAAGTATCTGTTCCGCGCGGTGCTGCACGAGCGCGGCGACGACATGGCGTTCATTGCCGAGCGCGTGCAGAAGGATGCAATCACCCGGCTGGAAGCGTTCGTCAACGCCCCTTTCGAGCGCATCAGCTACACCGATGCCGTCGCGTTGCTGCAGAAGTCAGGGCAGAAGTTCGACTTCCCGGTCGAATGGGGCCTGGACCTGCAGACCGAACACGAACGCTGGCTGACCGAAGTCCATGTTGGCCGTCCCGTCGTGGTCACTGATTACCCCGAACAGATCAAGGCGTTCTACATGCGCCTGAACGACGATGGCCGCACCGTTGCTGCAATGGACGTGTTGGCGCCGGGCATCGGCGAGATCATTGGCGGCTCGCAACGCGAGGAACGCCTGGACGTGCTTGACGCGCGCATGGCGCAGTTCGGCCTGGACCTCGAACATTACGCCTGGTATCGCGATTTCCGCCGTTACGGCACGGTCCCGCACGCGGGCTTCGGCCTTGGTTTCGAGCGGCTGGTGGTCTACACCTGTGGCCTGGCCAACATCCGCGACGCGATCCCCTATCCGCGCGCGCCCGGCAGTGCGGAGTTCTAGGCGATGGAAAACGAACTGATCCTGTTCCTGGCCCTGGTTTTCGTCGCCACTGCAATCGCCGGCGCGACCGCATTCGCAATCTTCTGGCCACTGACCCTGGTGCATGTGCGCGACCGCCATCCGGAAATCACGGCGCAACTTGGCGAAGGCGCATTCCTCAAACCCACCGCGCTGTGGTGGTTGCTGCGCGGCGGTTACCGCTCCACCAAAGACACTTCGCTTAGCGGCTTGGCGACGCCAGCGCGGATCGCGTTGTAAGTGATCCTGTTTGGACTGACGATGGCGGGCGTGTTGTGGCTCTGGTCGTTGACGCAGTGATGGACGACGGCACCGACAACACCTGCTGGTGGCTGGCAACCATCGGACGCAACATCGTCTGGGCACGGTTGCGCGTACGCGAGGCTGGAACTGCCGAGATTTTCGATAGCGACGGCAATACCCTGGCTTATGACAGCGAAGACACTGCGCGCGCAGTGCTGATGGACGCCGAGTTCGTCACCTTCGACGGCCTCGACGAAGACGATGCATTGGCGCGTGGCTTCAGCCTGGCCGAAGTGCAACCACCCACGGCAGGCAGCGAGGATGCGCTGCGTCCGCTGATGTTCGTCAAGCTTGGCGCGTCCAGCTGATGGACCTCGCACTCAAAGGCCGGCATGCGCTGGTGTGTGGCGGGTCAGCAGGCATTGGCCGCGCTGCCGCGCTCGAACTTGCATTGCTGGGCGCGGATGTCACGGTACTGGCGCGACGGCCGGAGGCATTGCAGGAAGTGGTTGCCACCCTGCACTGCAGTGGCCTGCAGCAACACGGCTGGATCGCGGCCGACATGGCCCAGGGTGAGGTGCTTCAATCGCAGGTGCAGGCGCTGGCAGCGGGCCGGCCGCTGCACATCCTGGTCAACAACACCGCCGGCCCTCCCGGCGGTGCTGCGCACACAGCGGACATCAGCGCCTATCTCGACGCGTTCCAGCGCCATCTCATCGCCAACCAGTTGTTGCTGCAGGCCGTGTTGCCCGGCATGCGTGCTGCAGCCTGGGGTCGGATCGTCAACGTGGTCTCGACGTCGGTCAAGGAACCGATTGCCAACCTCGGCGTGTCCAACACCATCCGTGGCGCGGTCGCCAGTTGGGCCAAGACCTTGTCACGCGAATTGGCGCCGTTCGGCATCACCGTCAACAACGTGCTGCCTGGCTTCACCGAAACCTCGCGCATCGACCAGATCGTGCGCGACCGGGTGGCTGCAACCGGTCAATCGGCGGCGTCAATCCTCGAGGGCATGCGCAAGGCCGTGCCGGCAGGCCGATTTGCGCAACCCTCCGAAATCGGCGGTGTCATTGCCTTCCTGTGCTCGCCCGCCGCCGGTTACATCAATGGCATAAGCCTGGCCGTGGATGGCGGCCGCATGCAATCCACCTGACGACGCGAGCGGCGCGAGGTAAGCTTTGCGGATGCAACTGAAGCACTGGATCGACGGCGAGGCGCGCGAACCGGCTGGTGCAGGTTGGCTGGAGGTCTTCGATCCGGCCAATGGCCAGGTGTGTGCACAAGTTGCGCGCGGCAACAGCGACGATGTCGACGCCGCAGTTGCCGCCGCCGAACGCGCATTCCCGGCATGGTCGGCATTGGCCAACAGCAAACGCGCGGCATGGCTGGAAAAATTGGCGGCAGCAATCGAGGCGCACCTCGAAGATTTTGCCCATGCTGAAGCCAGTGACGGCGGCAAGCCCATCCGGCTCGCGCGCGACGTCGAGATCCCGCGCGCCATCAGCAACCTGCGCTTCTTCGCCCACGCAGCGACCCAGTTCGGCAGCGAATCGCACCACGGCGAAGCGGGCCTCAATTACACCTTGCACCAGCCACTGGGTACGGTGGCGACGATCTCTCCCTGGAACCTGCCGCTGTACCTGCTGACCTGGAAAATTGCGCCCGCCTTGGCCGCAGGCAACACCGTGGTCGCCAAGCCATCGGAAGTCACACCACGCACCGCGACCATGCTCGCCGAACTTGCGGCTGAAATCGGATTCCCAAAGGGCGTGCTCAACATCGTCCATGGGCTGGGGCCGGAAGTGGGTGAACCATTGGTGTCGCATCCACGGGTCAAGGCGGTGTCGTTCACTGGCAGTACCGCCGTCGGGCGGCGCATTGCCGGGATCGCCGCGCCATTGCTGAAAAAAGTCTCACTCGAGCTGGGCGGCAAGAACCCAACCCTGGTGTTCGCCGATAGCGACTGGCGCGCGCAATTGCCAACGATCATGCGATCTGCGTTCCAGAACTCGGGTCAGATTTGCCTTTGCGGTTCGCGCATCTTGGTTGAGCGCGGCATCTATGCGGAATTCCGCGACGCATTCGTCCAGCACGCAATGGCACTGCGCCCAGGGGATCCGATGGATCCAGACGCTGACCTCGGTCCGTTGGTGTCGCAGGCGCACTTCAACAAGGTAATGGCAGCGATTGCGCGGGCGCGCGACGAAGGCGGCACGGTGCTGTGCGGTGGCACGGCGCTGGAGCGTCCGGGATGGTTTGTGGCACCGACCGTGATTGAAGGGCTCGGCCCTGATTGCTTGAGCAACCGCGAAGAAATCTTCGGCCCAGTGGCAACTCTGCAGCCGTTCGATAACGACGATGAAGCGCTGGCGCTGGCCAATACCGGCGACTACGGGCTGTCCGCTTCGGTCTGGACCCGTGACCTCAACCGTGCGCACCGCTTTGGCGCGCAACTCGAGGTCGGTATCGTCTGGATCAACACCTGGCTGATGCGCGACCTGCGCACGCCGTTCGGTGGCAGCGGCCAGTCCGGACTCGGCCGCGAAGGAGGCAGCGAAGCGATGCGCTTTTTTACCGAACCGAGGAACGTGGGGATCCAGATCAGATGAACAGGTCGCGCGTTGCCAAAGTGGTTTCGGCAGTACTCCTTGCCGGCGCAGCCTTTATCGTTTCTGCACAGGCGGCGACTCCTTCGCAAGAGTTGACCACCGAAAACTTCATCGAGCATCTCAACCAGCACAAGAGCGTGTTTGACGCGTTCCGATTCCTGACTGGACCTGGGGTGCAAGGCAATGCTGAGCTGAAGGGTTTCGCAGACCAGATCGCCGCCACCAGCTACAGCTTCCTTGGCCGGCCGAACGACGCGATCCGCCAGTTCCCCATCCACGACAGGGAAAAAGCACCCGATGACCTCCCGGATCGCGGAGTTTTCGATCCCATGCCTGCGGTTGACTGGATCGCCGCGCAGAGTGCCAACCACCAGATCATCATGATCAACGAATCACACCACCGGTCGCAGACCCGCCTGCTGACGTTGGCACTGCTGCCAAAGCTGCGTGCGCTTGGATTCAAATACTTTGCGGCTGAGACATTTGGCGAGACGCCATTGCAAGCGGGCTATCCGACGGCCAGTAGCGGCTACTACACGCGAGATCCGATATTTTCCGAGATCGTCCGCGAAGCCGCGGCGCTCGGCTATACGCTGGTGCCCTACGAATTCGACGGCAAAAACGATGACTCGCAGCAGGCGCGCGAGACCGGCGAGGCGCGGCGGCTGGCTGAGGTGATTGCGCGCGATCCCACGGCGAAGATCCTCGTCCACGCAGGCTACGGGCATATCTCCGAGGCTGCACACAGCCAACCCCGAAACGCAGACCCCATGGCCCTGGAGTTCAAGCGCCTGACTGGCCTGCCAGTACTCAGCGTGGACCAGACCGCTCTCACCTGGGAAGATGGACTTGGCGCCGAACGCCTGGCACACGAGTTCGCGGTTACCGTACCTTCCGTACTGCTCGATCACGGCACAGGCAACGCTTGGAGCGCGACGCCTGAAAAGTTCGATGCCAGTGTCGTGCTGCCGACCGCTTCGCCCGAGGCGCTGCGCCCCGATTGGCTGGCTCTGGGTGGCAAGCGTCATCGCATTGCCATCGACATGACTCCGTGCATCGGCCACCTGCCCTGTCTGGTCACCGCGCAGCATGCCAATGAAGGCGAAGACGCGATCCCGGCAGACCAGTTCGTGATGCTCGACCCCAGCGAGGCCGGCACCCCGCTGTTTCTCGCCCCTGGCAGTTATCGGCTGCAGTTGCTCGGCAACGACGACCACGTGCTGGGCAAAAGGGAGCTCGTGGTCTTGCCCAAGCCCGACACCATTCAACCCGACAAGGCCTCCCAGTGAAACGACTCGATCACCTGCTGAAACGCAACCACGCTTGGGCAGAACGAATTTCCCGGGAGGATCCCGGGTTTTTCTCGCAACTTTCCGAGCAGCAAGCGCCCAAGTACTTGTGGATTGGCTGTTCCGACTCGCGCGTACCGGCCAACCAGGTTGTTGACCTGGTCCCGGGCGAGGTTTTCGTGCACCGCAATATCGCCAACGTGATGGTCCATACCGACCTCAACTGCATGTCGGTGATCCAGTTTGCAGTGGACGTATTGGAGGTCGAGCACATCCTGGTGGTGGGCCATTACGGCTGCGGCGGCGTGAGTGCCGCGTTGCATGGACAACGCGTCGGCTTGGCTGACAACTGGATCCGCCATGTCGGCGACGTGGCGCAAAAGCACGCAGTCACCTTGCAACGCGTTGCCGCCGACAAACGACACGACGTCCTGTGCGAACTCAATGCCATCGAGCAGGCCGAAAACGTCTGCCTGACCACGGTGGTCGCCGACGCCTGGGCCCGCGGCCAGGCATTGACCGTGCACGGCTGGGTCTACAGCCTGCAGGACGGTCGGGTCCGCGAACTGGGCATGGACGTCGATTCGTCGGAGTCGCTGTTCCCGACCTACAACCTCGCACTGGAACAACTTCGTTCCCGCCACGGTGCCGCGGGGTGAGTGGCATCCATGCCGGCAACGCGCCCAAGGCCGTTGGCCGCTATCCGCATGCACGCAAGCTCGGCAACCTGCTGTTCCTGTCCGGAATCGGCCCACGCACGCCCGGCACCGACGCGATCCCCGTCGGCATCGATGCGCAGTCGCGCGCGGTATTTGCCAACGTCAAGGCCGTACTCGAAGCCAGCGGCGCACACTGGGGAGACCTGGTCGACGTCACCGTTTTCCTCACCGACATGGGCCACGACTTCCCGGCCTACAATGCGGTGTGGGCCGAATATTTCCCCGACCCCGCCACTGCGCCTTGCCGGACCACGGTCGGCATTACTGCGTTGCCCACGCCCATTGCGATCGAACTCAAATGCATTGCGGTCGCCAAGGACTGAAGGAGCTTGCATGTTGCCCAACCCCATCAACCTGCAGGCCTGGATCGATGAACATCGCCACCTGCTGAAGCCACCGGTCGGCAACAAGGTCATCCAGGGCGGCGACTTCATCGTCATGGTGGTCGGCGGCCCCAATTCGCGAACCGACTATCACTGGGACGAAGGCCCCGAATGGTTCCACCAGCTCGAAGGCGAGATGGTGTTGCGCATCCAGGAGGACGACGGCTCGGGTCGGCTCGCCGTCCGCGACATCCCGATCCGTGCCGGTGAGACATTCCTGCTGCCGCCACGCACGCCGCACTCGCCGCAGCGCATGTCCGATTCCATTGGCCTGGTGATCGAGCGCAAGCGCCTGGCGCACGAAGACGATGGCCTGCTGTGGTTCTGCGAAAACTGCAACCAAAAGATCTACGAGGAATATTTCCACCTGCATGACATCGAGCAGGATTTCCCGCCGGTGTTCGACCGCTTTTACGCGTCGCAGGAACACCGCACCTGCAAGACCTGCGGCCACCTCAACCCCGCGCCGGCGCACTACACGATGCCGGATACCTGAGGTGGCCGATTCGATGCTCAAGATTGACGTCCACGCCCACTACCTGCCACGCGACTGGCCGGACCTGGCCGCCAAGTACGGCGATAACCGCTTCCCGGTGATCCACCACGGCGACGATGGCCGCCACCGCATCTACAAGGACGGCAAGTTCTTCCGCGAAATCTGGCCCAAGACCTGGGATCCGCACGAGCGCATCGCCGATTACGCCCGTTTCGGGGTGCAGGTGCAGGTGATCAGTACCGTGCCGATGATGTTCAGCTATTGGGCCAAGGCCGACCAGGCGCTGGCATTGCACACCGCGCTCAATGACCACATGGCCGAAACCTGCCGCGCCCATCCGCGCCATTACGCAGGCATCGGCACCGTGCCGCTGCAGTCGCCACGGCTGGCGATCCAGGAACTGGAACGTTGCGTTGACCAACTCGGGTTGCAGGGCGTGCAGATTGGCAGCCATGTGCCGCTGGCCGATGGCGGCCACTGGAACCTGGACGCACCCGAATTGTTTCCTTTCTTTGAAGCGGCGTCCGAACTCGGCGCCGCGATCCTGGTCCACCCCTGGGACATGATGGGCACCGATACCATGCCCAAGTACTGGATGCCGTGGCTGGTCGGGATGCCGGCGGAGCAATCGCGCGCGGCGTGTTGCCTGGTGTTTGGCGGCGTGCTGGAGCGGCTGCCGAAGCTCAAGGTCTGCCTGGCCCATGGCGGCGGCAGTTTCCCCTATACCATCGGCCGGATCGAGCACGGCTTCAACATGCGTCCTGACCTGGTCGCCACCGACAACTTCCGCAATCCGCGCGAGTACCTGAAGCGTCTCTACTACGACTCCTGGGTTGCCGACGACCGTGCGCTGCGCTACCTGATCGACGTCGCCGGCGCCGAGCAGGTGATGTTGGGTACCGACTATCCGTTCCCGTTGGGGGAGCAGGAACCCGGCGCGGGTATCGAGGCACTGGCCCTCGAAGAGGCTGGCCAACAGCGGATTTATCACGGCACGGCGCTGGAATGGCTGGGCCTGTCGGCGTCGCGCTTCCTGCCATGACCGACCTCTTTACCGACGCGTATGCACTGGCCCGCGACGCAGACGATCCGCTGTCGGCGCTACGCAGCAGTTTTCACATACCACGCCATCAAGGCGTGGACCAAGCCTACTTCTGCGGCAACTCGCTCGGCTTGCAGCCCAAGGGCGCGCGCGCAGTAGTCGATGAGGTCATGGACAAGTGGGCGCGCGAAGCAGTCGAAGGCCACTTCCTGCAACCGGCGCCGTGGATGCCCTATCACGACATGGTCCGTGGCGGTCTCGCCGAGGTTGTCGGCGCGGAACCGCTGGAAGTCGTGGCGATGAATTCGCTCACGGCCAACCTGCATCTCATGATGGCCAGCTTCTACCGGCCGAGCCAAGGGCGATCGGCCATCTTGATGGAAGCCGGCGCATTCCCGTCAGATCGCTACGCGCTGGAATCGCAGGTGCGCTTCCACGGCTTTGACCCAACGACCGACCTGATCGAGCTTGCACCGGATTCATGCGATGGCACCTTCAGCATGGCCACGATTGAACGCGCCATTGCCGAACACGGCGATCGCCTGGCCTTGGTGCTTTGGCCGGGCGTGCAATACCGAACCGGGCAAGCGTTCGACCTGGACGAGATCGCGCGGCTCGGGCATGCAGCCGGCGCGGTGGTTGGCTTCGACCTTGCCCATGGCGTTGGCAACGTCCCGGTGCATTTGCACGATGGCGGTGCCGACTTCGCGGTGTGGTGCCACTACAAGTACATGAACTCCGGCCCGGGCGCGGTCGGCGGCTGCTTCGTCCACGCGCGCCATGCCCACACCGATCGACCACGCCTCGCAGGATGGTGGGGCCATGACCAATCCTCGCGTTTCCGCATGGGCCCGGATTTCATCCCGATGCCCGGAGCCGATGGCTGGCAGCTCAGCAATCCGCCGATCCTGGCACTGGCGCCGCTGCGCGCCTCGCTGGACTTGTTTGCCCGCGCCGGTGGCATCGGCGCACTGCGCGAACGCTCATTGCGCCTCACCGGTTACCTCGAGGCATTGATCCGCGAACGCCTCGAGGCGACGCTGCAGATCGTCACGCCGCGCGACCCGAACCACCGCGGCGCCCAACTCTCGATGCGTGTTTCCGGCGGGCGCGACCACGGCCGTGCGTTGTTCGAGTACCTGGAATACCACGGTATTGTTGGCGATTGGCGCGAGCCCGACGTGATCCGGATCTCGCCCGCACCGCTCTACAACAACCACGCCGACATCCTGCGCTTCGTGCGCGGGGTGGAGGCCTGGTGCGCGGGCAGGTCGTGAAGCCGGGCCCGCCGCTCACCATCATCGGGGCCGGACTGGCCGGCGCGTTATTGGCCACATTGCTGGCCCGCCGCGGCTGGCAGGTCGACGTGTTCGAGCGTCGCGGAGATCCCCGGTTGCATGGTTTTGCCGGTGGCCGCTCGATCAACCTCGCCCTGGCCGAGCGTGGGCTGCACGCACTCCGCCAGGCCGATGCCGACGGCCCGGTGCTGGAGCGCGCAGTGATGATGCGCGGGCGCATGGTGCATCCATTGCATGGCGTGCCACAGCTGCAACGTTATGGGCGCGACGACAGCGAGGTGATCTGGTCGGTCAGCCGCGCGGAACTCAACGTGTCCCTGATCGACGCCGCGCAGGCCGCTGGTGCGAACCTGCACTTCGATCGCAGCCTGGACCACGTGGATTTCGACCGCCAGGTGGCCCGGTTCCGCGGCGACGG
>JBDSOZ010000068.1:0-6678 GCA_039914555.1 Luteimonas sp. | reverse complement strand
TTTTCAGCGACGTCCATGTCGCTGAAAGTCCCGCCGCGCAGGCGCGAAATCGCGGCGGCTACCTCAAGCGTGTGCCGTGGCTTCTTGCAGCCGAAGAACGCAACGCGGACAGCGACGGACGTCGCGCGTGCAGCCCCGCCAGGAGGGGGTTTTGGCGACATGGATGTCGCCGAAAAGCCTACATGGACGTACTTGCGGCGTCCCCCGGCTGGCGGGCTCGCAACCGCGCTACCCCTACGTATCTTGTGGGAGTCCGGTCAGGCGATCGGGGCGGGGTGGCCGTAGAAATAGCCTTGGCCGTACTGGCAGCCGAGTTGCTGAAGGATGTTGCGCTGGGTTTCGGTCTCGATGCCCTCGCCGATCGTGTCGATTCCCAGGGTCTTGGCCAGCACCAGGATCGCGCGGACCAGCGCCAGGCTCTCGGCCTGGGTGTCGCCGTCGAGCCCGGTGACGAAGCTGCGATCGATTTTCAGGCACTGGATCGGGAAACGGTGCAGGTAGGACAAGGCCGAGAATCCGGTGCCGAAGTCATCCAGCAACGCCAGCACCCCGCGCGCGCGCAGTGCATTGAGCATGCGTAGCGCGCGCGGCGCATCGTCGAGCAGCGCGACCTCGGTGATCTCGATCCGCAACCGGCGCGGGTCGGCGCCGGCCGCATCGAGCATGCGCAGCAGGCGTTCGGCAAAATCATCGGCGCGGAAATGACGCGGCGACACATTGATCGAGACATAGGTGTCGCTGTGCTCGCGCAGCCGGTCAATCACGCGGGCGTAAATCAACCAGTCGACCTGCTCGATCAGGCCGCTGTCCTCGCCCACGCCAATGAACTCGCCCGGCGGCAGCGGACCATGTACCTCATGCTCCCAACGCAGCAGTGCCTCATGGCCAACCACGACGCCATCGGACAGGCGCACGATCGGTTGGAAGTGCGGTACGAAGGCTTCGTTGATGATGGCACGGCGCAGGTCCGCTTCCAGGTCGAGCAGACGGATCGCGTGCGCGCGCATGTCCTCGTCGAACAAGGCGCAACGGTCGCGGCCTTCGGCCTTGGCCCGGTACATGGCGGCGTCGGCATCGCGCAGCAGTTCGTCGCCAAGGCGATAGCGCGGCTGCCACTGGGCGATGCCGATGCTGGCGGACGGGAACAGCTCGCGTCCGCCCAGCCACAGCGGCTTGCCGAGTGCTTCAAGGATCCGGGTGGCCAAGGCAATGCTGGCAGCGGTGTCGCAGACGCCATCGGCAAGGATGGTGAATTCGTCGCCACCAAAGCGCGCGACCATGCCGTGCTCGTCCAGCGCACCGATGATGCGGCGGCCAATTTCGACCAGCATCTCGTCGCCAGCCGCGTGGCCGATTGAATCGTTGATCAACTTGAACCGGTCCAGGTCCAGGAACAACACCGCGAACCCGCAGGCCGGGTCGGCGCGGGCACGGTCGATCGCCTGGTCCAGGCATTCCAGCAGGTGCGGGCGGTTGGGCAGCCCGGTGAGCGCGTCGTGGCGCGCCTGGTGGGTCAGGCGTTGCTCGGCGCGCACGCGTTCGCCGATCTGCGCACGCAATTCGCGGTTGGCGCCGGCCAGCTCCTCGGTGCGCGACTCGACCCGGAACTCGAGCTCGGCGTGCGCCGCCTTGAGGTGCTCCTGGGTGCGCTTGCGCGCAAGGCCACCACCGATATGGTGGGCAACGAAGGTCAGCAACTCCTGGTCACGTTCGCTGAACTCGATTTCCGGGGTATAGCTTTGCAGCGCGATCGCGCCGACCACGGTGCTGTCGCGCATCAGCGGCACGCCCAGCCAACTGTGGGCCAGGGCGCCGTGGCTGCGGACGTCACCAGCCGCTTCCAGGTCAGCTACACGGGCGCGATTGGCCAGCAGCGGCTCGCCATGGACGATGACGTATTCGGTCAGGCCCTTGGTGAGCTTGCGGGTGACACGCGCGGCATCGCGTTCGTCAACCGAATACGGAAACTCGATCTGTTCACCGTCTGCCGCCAGCAACGCGATGTAGAAGTTGCGTGCGAACAACAATTCGCCGACCACGCCGTGGATATCGGCGTAGAAGCGCTCCAGGCTGCCGGCGACCACCGACATTTCGGTGATCCGGTACAGTGCGCGCTGCAGGCGTTCGGCGCGCTGGCGCTCGATGATCTCGGCCTGCAGCACCAGGTTGGCCTGCTGCAACTCCAGGGTGCGCTCGTCCACCCGCCGCTCCAACTCGGCCTTGGCCTGCTTGCGGTCCAGGGCGGTCAGGATGTGCTGGGCCACGTATTCCAGCAGCGCACGATCCTCGTCGCTGTAACTGGCCGGGTGGTCGTAGCTCTGGACCACGATCGCGCCGCACACGCGCTGGTCGCGACGCATCGGCACACCCAGCCAGTCGGCACTGTCCGGGCCATGCTGCGCATCGCGATCGACGCCCATCTCCCGGCGCAATCGCGCTGATGGTCCACGCAGCGGGCGGCCGTGGCGCAACAAGGCCACGGTGAGGCTGTTGTGCATCTGCTCGATCGAGATGGCCTCGTCGGGTTCGGCAATGTACGGATCGAGGCGATCGGCGAAATACAGGAAGCGGATGCTTTCAGCGACATCGTCGTAAAGCACGATGTAGAAATTCTCGGCGTACATCAGGGCGCCGACGACCGCATGGATGCGGGTCAGCACCTGCGACATTTCCAGTGACGAGCCGGCAAGGTCGGCAATCTCGTACAACGCCTGCTGCAAGCGTTGCGATTTCTGCAGGGCTTCAATCCTGGCCTGGGCCTGGGCCGAAGCCAGGGTGGCGGCAATCGTGCGCCGCGCCAGCGCAACCCAGGCGTTGCGCGCCGCTGGCGTCATGGGTTGGCCGAGGCTTGCGGACAAGGCAACCCGAACACCGTCGTGGTCCCAACGTTCGCTGATCGCGTCGGGCGCCGCTGCAGGCATGCGATCATGGAGGATGTCATCGGCGTGGGCATGCAGCCATGCCGGGTTGCCGGGGGCCTCGCAGACGCCCTCCCCGCCCTGCGGCTCACGCCAGCGCACGACCACGCCCGAGTCCGGCGGCAGGGTGTCGACGAGGGCGTCAGCGAGGCCGGCGACATTCGGCGCGCCCTTGGGCAGCGCCGCACCATCGCCAATCTCCCGCGTTGTCGCCCGCATCCCCATGGCGGCAGGATAGCGCCCCTGCGCCACCGCGGCATCTCCCGGTTGCACCCAGCAGACCCACGCCGCCAAGGCAAGCCGGGGCGTGATGCCTCATCATGACGGCATGAGCGAACCCAGCACCTCGATCAAAGCACCCGTGGTCAAAGCACCCGTGGGTACCTTGCGCGCGCTGTGGCCGTTCGTGCGCGCGCATCGCGGCCTGTTCATCGCCTGGCTGGCGGCACTGGCCTGCTCCTCGACCGCGACCCTCAGCCTTCCGGTCGCGTTCCGCAAGATGATCGACCAGGGCTTCAGCAACGGCAGCAACATCGACCGTGCGTTCGTGTTCCTGTTCGTGGTCGCGCTGGCGCTGGCGCTGGCGACTGCGGCGCGCTTCTACTTCGTGACCCTGCTGGGCGAACGGGTGGTGGCCGACATGCGCAATCGCCTGTACAGCCACCTGCTGGGCCTGGACGCTGCGTTCTTCGACCGCAACCGCAGCGGCGAACTGGTCTCGCGCCTCACCGCCGATGCCGAATTGTTGCGCAGCGTGGTCGGTTCGAGCATGTCGGTGGCGTTGCGCAGCCTGGTCACGGTGGTTGGCTCGATCGCGATGCTGTTCGTGACCAGCCCGCACCTGGCCGCGTATGCAGTGATCGGGATCCCGCTGGCGGTGCTGCCGATCGTGATCGGTGGGCGTCGCCTGCAGAAGATGTCGCGTGCCAGCCAGGACCGGATTGCCGACGCCAACATGTTGGCCACGGAAACCCTGGGCGCGGTGCGCACGGTGCAGGCGCATGCACGCGAACCCTATGAGCGCGATCGCTTCGGCAGCGCGCTGGTGATCGCGGTGGAGACCGCGCGACGGCGGATCCGGGCCCAGGCCGTCGTGACCGCGGTGGCCATCGTGCTGATTTTCGGTGCGATCACCCTGGTGCTGTGGTCAGGCGCGCATGACGTGGTGGCTGGGCGCATGAGCGCCGGCACCCTCGGCCAGTTCGTGCTGTACGCGCTGATCGGCGGCGGTTCGGTCGGCGCGCTGGCCGAAGTGTGGAACGAACTGCAGCGCGCGGCCGGTGGCATGGGTCGGATCACCGAATTGCTGCAGCAGCTCCCCACGATTGTTGCGCCGGATTCGCCACGGGCGTTGCCAGCGCCGGTGCGCGGCGACATCGTGTTAGACAACGTCACCTTCCACTACCCGATGCGCCCGGACATGGCGGCAATCGAGCAATTCAACCTGCACGTGCATCCGGGTGAAACCGTGGCCCTGGTCGGGCCTTCGGGGGCCGGCAAGAGCACCGTGTTTACCCTGTTGCTGCGCTTCCATGACCCCGAAAGCGGCCGGATCGCACTGGATGGCGTCGACCTGCGTGAAGTCGACCCCGCCGCACTGCGAAATGCGATTGCACTGGTGCCGCAGGCGCCGACCATCTTCGCTGCCAGCGCCGCCGACAACATCCGTTACGGCCGGCTGGATGCCAACGACGAAGCCGTCCGCGCCGCCGCGAGCTCGGCCGAGGCCGACGACTTCCTGGATGCCCTGCCCGAAGGTTTCGACAGTGAACTGGGTGAGCGCGGCGCGCGCCTGTCCGGCGGCCAGCAACAACGCGTCGCGATCGCACGGGCGCTGCTCAAGGATGCACCGGTGCTGTTGCTCGACGAAGCCACCAGCGCGCTCGATGCACAAAGCGAACGCGCGGTCCAGCACGCACTGGAAAACCTGATGCACGGCCGCACCACCCTGGTGGTCGCGCACCGCCTCGCCACCGTGCTCAAGGCCGACCGGATCGTGGTGATGGACCACGGCCGGATCGTGGCCGAAGGCACCCACGACGCCTTGATGGCCGAAGGCGGCCTGTACTCGGAGCTGGCCAAGCTGCAGTTCCTGGATTGAGCGACGAACGGTAGGCCGAAGTCGCCCCCCACTTGCGTATCCTCCATGGGCCTCCACCGGAAAGGACACGACCATGAATCCGACTCTGCTTTCGCCCGCCCACCGGCAGCCGACACGCTTCTATCGAATCGTCGCGCTGCTGGTCCTGGCGGTGACGCTGATCGGATTCTCGCCCAGTTTCTTCCTCAAGCCGCTGTTCCACAAACCGCCGCCGATGACCGGTCTGCTGGTGATCCATGGCGTGATCATGACCGCATGGTTCACGCTGTTCCTGGTCCAGGCGCAACTCGCGTCGACCCGCAACCTCGCCATGCACCGACGCCTGGGTGTGGCCGGCATGGTCCTCGCGGCGCTCGTGGTGGTCGCGGGCATCACCGTCGCGATCACGGGCGCCCGCCTGGGGCACTCGCCGGGACCGCCACCACTGCAGTTCCTGGCCATCCCGCTCACCGACATGCTGGTGTTCGCGATCCTCGTCGGCCTCGCCCTGCATTTCCGCCGCCGCACCCACATCCACAAACGATTGATGTTGCTGGCTGTCGTGGGCTTGCTGACCGCCGCGATCGCGCGCGTCCCACTGGTTGGCAACAACATATTGATTGCTTTCGGCACCATGCTGTTGATCGCATCGTCCTGCGTTGCCTGGGACACCTGGCGGCAACGACGGCTGCATCCTGCGTTCGGCTGGGGCTTCGCACTGCTTGCGCTGTCATGGCCGTTACGACTGTGGGTGTCCGGCACGGCTGGATGGCTGGCATTCGCACATCGGCTCACCGGCGTGGCCTGACCGATACGCCCAATATTTTCGGATTCAACGATCCAGCGGGCTGAGCACACCGGCGCCGCCGCGATTGAGCACGTGGGTGTAGATCTGGGTGGTGGCGACGTCCTTGTGCCCGAGCAATTCCTGGATCGTGCGGATGTCGTAACCGGCCTCGAGCAGGTGGGTGGCAAACGAGTGGCGCAGGGTGTGGCAGGTGGCCGGCTTGTCGATGCCACTCCTGCGCACCGCTGACTTGACGGCACGTTGCAGCACGCTTTCATCCAGGTGATGCCGACGCATGACGCCAGCACGCGGATCCGCGCTGCGTACCCGCGCTGGAAACACGTATTGCCAACCCCACTCGCGCGCCGCGCCCAGGTACTTGCGGGCGAGCGCGTGCGGCAACCAGACCTCGCCGAAACCGGCAGCAAGATCGCGCTGGTGGACGCGTGCCGCATCGCGCAGCTGCGCCTGCAAAGGTTCAACCAGACGCGTGGGCAACATCGTGCGCCGGTCCTTGCCGCCCTTGCCCTGGCGCACCGTGATCTCGTGGCGGTCGAAGTCCACGTCCTTGACCCGCAGACGCACGCATTCCATCAAACGCAGGCCGCTGCCGTAAAGCACGCTCGCCATCAACCACGGCACCCCATCCAACTCCGCAAGCAGGGTTGCCACCTCCTGCCGCGACAGCACCACCGGCAGCCGCTGCGGACGCTTGGCCCGGCGGATCTCGTCCATCCACGGCAACTCGATCCCCAGCACTTCCCGATACAGGAACAGCAACGCCGACAACGCCTGGCCCTGGGTTGCCGGCGCGACCTGGGCGTGGGTCGCCAGCGCGGTGAGGAAGGCCTCGACCTCCAGTGCCCCCATCTTGCCGGGATGGCGCTTGCCGT
>JBDSOZ010000011.1:0-23865 GCA_039914555.1 Luteimonas sp. | reverse complement strand
TGTATTTTTCGACCTTCTGCAACACCATCTTCTGGCGCCAGGTCGCCGCCGCGGGCGTGTTCCACCAACCCGGCGGCATGCTCGCCGGGATCTCGCTATTCGTGGCGATGACTGCCCTGACGACCGCCCTGCTTTGCCTCGCGCTCTATCGATGGACCGCCAAGCCACTGCTGACGGTGTTGTTTGTCGCCACCGCGCTGGCGACCTATTACATGGAACAGTTCACGGTCTATCTCAATCCGGAGATGATCCGCAACATCCTGCACACCGACCAGCGTGAATCGCTGGAGTTGCTCAGCACCGGGATGATCCTGCCGTTGCTGCTGCATGCCGTGCTGCCGATTGCGGTGTTGTGGTGGGTACGGCTGAAGCCCACGCCAGGTGTGCGCGGCTGGTTGTTGCGTGGCGGCAGCATCGTCGCTGCACTGCTGGTTTCGGTCTTGGCGATCGGCGTGTCTTACCAGAATGTGTCCTCGTTGATGCGCAACCACCCGCATCTGCGCTACCTGGTCACGCCGGGCAACTACCTGGTATCGCTGGCGCGGGTCGCGGTCGATGACGGCCGGCCACATGCGCGCCTGCCGGTGGGCCTGGATGCCCGAGTCGACGTGCGCCCGGCGGGAAGCAAGCCGCGGTTGCTGGTGATCGTGGTCGGAGAGACCGTGCGCGCGCAAAACTGGGGCCTCAACGGCTACCACCGCAACACCACCCCGGAACTTGCACGGATCGGGGTGCTCAACTTCCCCGAAGTGCACGCCTGTGGCTCGTCCACCGAAGTCTCGGTGCCGTGCATGTTTTCAGCCGGGGGTCGACATGACTACGACGCAAAACGCATCAAGCGCAGCCAGTCGCTGCTGCATGTGCTGGACCATGCGGGCATTGCCTCCCAATGGCGCGACAACCAGGGTGGCTGCAAGGGCGTCTGTGAAGGCCTGCCGTTTGAATCGTTCGCCAACGCCGAGGTCAAGGGCCAATGCGGCCGCGGCGGCTGCCTGGACGAGGTCATGCTCGATGGCCTGCAGCGCAAGATCCAGGACACGCCCGGCGACCTGGTGATCGTGCTGCACCAGATGGGCAACCATGGCCCCAGCTATTTCCTGCGCTATCCGCCCGACCAGGCGCCGTTCCAGCCGGCTTGCACGACGCCTGAGCTGGCGCGATGCAGCCAGCAGGAAATCATCAATGCCTACGACAACGCGGTGCTGCAAACCGATCGGTTCGTGGCCAGCACCATCCACCTGCTCGAGGCTGACGACAGCCACGACGATGCCCTGGTCTATGTCTCCGACCACGGTGAGTCGCTCGGCGAACACGGCCTGTACCTGCATGGCCTGCCGTATGCACTCGCGCCCGAAACCCAGTTGCGGGTGCCGATGGTGATGTGGCTGTCACCTGGCATGGCCGGAAACCGCGGGATCGACATGGGATGTATGCAACGCCAGGCCGCGAAGCCGGCGAGCCACGACAACCTGTTCCACTCCGTGCTGGGACTGATGCAGGTGCGCACCACGGTCTACGCACCCTCGCTGGACCTGTTCGCGGCGTGCGAGCAGGCCATGCCCATGACCGTTTCACCGACTGGCGGCTGACACCCGGGCACAATGGCGGCCATGCCCGGCCCCCGATCAGCTCCTGCCACCGCCCGACCAACCTTGCGCGAGCGCGTGGGCGCGCTGCGCAACCTGCCGCCGTTCCTGCGCGAAATCTGGGCCACCAGCAAACCCCTGACCAGCATCAGCCTTGGCTTGCGCCTGGTGCGCGCGCTGACGCCGATCGCGACTTTGTACATCGGCAAGCTGATCATCGACGAGGCCGTCCGATTGGTCGCGAGCGGCGTGGGCTTCGGCGACTTGGCCAGCGCTTGGCATGCCGGCGTGCTCGACCACCTGGGTTTGCTGCTGGCGGCCGAGTTCGTGCTGGCCATTGGGTCGGACCTGTTTGGCCGCTTGGTGAGCTATTGCGATGGCCTGTTGTCGGAATTGTTCACCAACGCCACCAGCATCCGGCTCATGGAACATGCGGCCACCCTGGACCTGGAGGACTTCGAAAACCCCGACATGCAGGACAAGCTCGATCGCGCGCGGCGCCAGACCATGGGCCGGATGGGCCTGATGAGCCAGTTGTTCGGGCAGGCACAGGACATCGTGACCGTGGCCAGCTTCGCCGCCGGTCTTTTGGTGTACGCGCCCTGGCTGATCGTGTTGCTGGCGGTGGCGCTGGTGCCGGCATTCGTGGGTGAAGCGCACTTCAACGCCCTCAACTACACCCTCAACTTTGCCTGGACCTCGGAGCGACGCCAACTCGAATACCTGCGACAGATGGGCGCCAGCGTGGAGACCGCGAAAGAGGTCAAGATCTTCAACCTCAACCGCTTTTTCATTGCCCGTTTCCGCGCACTGTCGGACAAGTTCTTCCTGGCCAACAAGGCGCTGGCGGGCAAGCGCGCGGCCTGGGGCACGGTGTTGGCAGCATTGGGCACGCTGGGTTATTACATCGCCTATGGCTACATCGCCTGGCGCACGGTGCGCGGCGACTTCTCGATTGGCGACCTGACCTTCCTGGCCGGCAGTTTCCGGCGCCTGCGGCAATTGCTGGAAGGCTTGCTGATTGGATTTTCCCAGGTCGCCGGCCAGGCCCTGTACCTCGACGATCTGTACTCGTTTTTCGAGATCAAGCCGGAAATCGGCAGCGCCGCCGATGCCGCCGAAGTACCACGGCCGATCGCGCGCGGGTTTGCCTTCGAGAACGTTGGCTTCCGCTATCCGGATGCTTCGCGCTGGGCGCTGCGCAACGTCGACTTCGAGCTGCATGCCGGGGAAGTGTTGGCACTGGTCGGCGAAAATGGCGCCGGCAAGACCACCCTGGTTAAATTGCTGGCACGACTTTACGACCCGGACGAAGGCCGGATCCTGCTCGATGGACGCGACCTGCGCGAGTACGACCTGGAAGACCTGCGCGCCAACATCGGGGTGATCTTCCAGGACTTCGTGCGTTATCACCTCACGATCGGTGAAAACATCGGCGTCGGCCAGATCGATGACATGCACAACCGCAGTCGGATTGAATTGGCCGCGCATCGTTCCGGCGCCGACGAAGTCGCTGCGGGATTGCCGCTGGGTTACGACCAGTTGGTCGGTCGTCGCTTCAAGACCGGCGTTGACCTGTCAGGCGGCCAGTGGCAGAAAGTCGCGATCGCACGCGCTTACATGCGCGACGCACAGGTGATGATCCTGGACGAGCCGACCGCGGCGCTGGATGCGCGCGCGGAATTCGAAGTGTTCCAGCGCTTCCGCGAATTGTCCGACGACCGCACTGCGGTGCTGATCTCGCACCGTTTTTCCAGCGTGCGCATGGCCGACCGGATCCTGGTGCTGGCCGAAGGGCGATTGGAGGCCTCGGGCACCCACGACCAGTTGATGGCCGCCGGTGGCCGCTACGCCGAACTGTTCGAACTGCAAGCCGCGGGGTACCGATGAACATTGCACACCGATTACTTGCCATCGCATTGCTCGCCGGCGTCGTGTCCGCTTGCGACGCGCAACCGACAACGGCTTCCCAATCCCCACCGCAGGCGCCGCAATCGTCACAGCAACCCGGCGCGATGCGCCTGACCACGATTGCGTCCGGACTGGACCACCCCTGGTCGGTTGCGCTGCTTCCCGACGGCGGATACCTGGTCACCGAACGCGTCGGCAACCTGCGCCGGATCTCGGCCAGTGGCGAAATATCGGCACCGCTGCAAGGCGTGCCCGAGGTCTGGGCACAGGGCCAGGGCGGCCTACTCGACGTGGTGCTGGCACCCGACTTCGCGCGCAGCCGCAGGCTCTGGTTGAGTTACGCCGAACCCGGCCCGAACGGCACCGCCGGAACCGCGGCCGCCTACGCGACGCTTGGCGAGCGCGGCATCCGCGATGTGCACGTGGTTTACCGCCAGCTGCCGAAACTGGTCGGGCCGAACCACTTCGGTTCGCGCATCGCGTTCGACCACCAGGGCCATGTCTTCATCAGCCAGGGCGAGCGCCAGGACCGGATGCGCGCGCAACAACTGGACATGCTGCAAGGCAAGCTGGTGCGGCTGAATTTCGACGGGAGCATGCCGGCCGACAATCCGTTTGCCCACAGCCCGGGCGTGCGCCGCGTGATCTGGAGCTACGGGCATCGAAACATGCAGGGGCTCGCGGTCGATCCGCGTACCGGCACGCTCTGGCAAAGCGAGCATGGCCCGCGCGGCGGCGACGAGATCAACCTGCCGCAGGCGGGCAAGAATTACGGCTGGCCGATCATCAGCAACGGCATGGACTATTCAAGCAACCAGCCGTATCCGGAAACCACTGGGACCAGTGCGCCTGGCATGGAATCGCCATACCACGCCTGGGCCAAGTCACCCGGGCTCAGCGGGATGGCGTTTTACATCGGGCATCCGGATTCGCCCTGGAACAACAGTCTGTTCCTGGGCGCGTTGGCCGATCGCAACCTGATCCGGCTTTCACTGGATGGTGATCGGATCGTGTCCGAAGAGCGCCTGCTCGACGAGCTCGGCGCACGCATCCGCGACGTGCGGGTTGGCGCCGATGGCGCGGTGTATGTGCTCACCGACGACTCCGATGGCAAGCTGCTGCGCCTGCGCCCACCGGCCCGCTGATCGGGTATCTTGCCGGTGAACCCTGGAGGATGCCGATGGCCAGCCAGCACCGCGTTGCCCGCCTTGCGATCCTGATTGACGCCGACAACGCCAACCCGGAGCGGCTGCCCAAGCTGCTGGCGGAAATCGCCAAGCTCGGCAACGCCAGCGTCCGTCGCGCCTATGGCAACTGGACCTCGGGCCACCTCGGCGGCTGGAAAAACGGGTTGTTGACCCACTCGATCAGTCCGATCCAGCAGTTCAACTACACCACCGGCAAGAACGCCACCGACAGCGCGCTGATCATTGATGCCATGGACCTGATGTACGCCGGCCATCTCGACGGCTTCTGCATCGTGTCCAGCGACAGCGACTTCACCCGCCTGGCTGCGCGCATCCGCGAACAAGGCCTCACGGTGTACGGTTTCGGGGAACGCAAGACGCCGCAAGCCTTCGTCGCGGCTTGCGACAAGTTTGTCTACACCGAGAACCTGGGCACGGACGAAGACGAAGATGCTGCCGGCAGCCCCGCCAGCAAACCTGCGGCACGCAAATCCGAACCCAAGCTCAAGCGCGATCGCAAACTCGACGCGTTGTTGGCCGAAGCGGTGGATGCGGCCGCCGACGACAGTGGTTGGGCGCATCTGGGTGCGGTGGGCAGCAACCTCGTGCGCCTGGCCTCGGACTTCGATCCACGCAGTTATGGCTTCCGCAAGCTCAAGGACCTGGTCGCCGCGCACCCGATCTACGTGGTCGAGGAGCGCGCGGGCGCAGACGGCAAGCCCAGCAACATCTACCTGCGCCAGAAATCCTGAAGTCCTGCCTCAGAGCAACGCGTGCTGGGCATCGGCCGGCGCCGGATAGCACAGCACGCCATCGACCATCCGCGCATCGACATTCAGCACATGCTCCTGCACCTTGCCGGGAGCCATGATGTGCAGCACGTTCCAACCACGCGCGGTGAAGTCGTCGGCAATCAGCCGGCGATGGCAGCGCCACCACACCGCTTCCGCGCACATCACCGCGGTGGGGGCTGACAACGCCACGGACATCAGTTGTTCGCGTGCGGCGACAAATTCCGGCGTCGCCATGTAGTCGGCGTACCCACGGAATGCCGCAACACGCCACGCACCATTGTGCGAATCCTTTGCCGCCTCGCGACGCCCGCCCAACGCGGGCATCGGCAGGTACTCGATACCTGCCTCAAGCAATGCCTGGCGCATGTCATCGGGGGAATACTGTGGATTGTGCCGGGAGCCGGCAAACCGGCGCACGTCAACCAGTTTCACGATCGCGTTGGCTTGCAGCAGGGTCAGGAAATCCTCCCAGGGCCGGGTGGAATGACCGATCGTCCAGAGGGTGCTGCTTGCCACGGGCATGTGGCCAATATGCCTGCTTGGACATGAAATTTCGTTGACGGTGCCGCAGCTATGCTGGATGGCATGAACGAACCCGACTCCAGCCTCGCCCGCACCGCAAAAATCGTGCGCTTCCTGCTCAAGTATCGCGACGCGGGGGTGTTCACTGGCCTGGACCTGGACGCGGCGAGCCTGCGCGACGAAGTCCCGCCCGCAGCGGAAGGCCGGCCGGCCGAATTCGTGGATGACCTTGAGGCATTGGGGCCGACCTTCGTCAAGATCGGGCAAGCGCTTTCGACCCGCCCCGACATGGTGCCGGCCGACTACCTCGCTGCGCTGGAACGAATGCAGGACGATGTGGCGCCAGTGCCGTTCGAGCAGATTCGCGCCACCATCGAATCCGAACTGGGCACGCGCCTGTCCAAGCTGTTCACGGAAATCGACGAAACGCCGCTGGGCTGCGCCTCACTGGCGCAGGTGCATCGCGCGACCTTGCGCGATGGCCGCCAGGTCGCCGTCAAGGTGCAACGCGCCGGCATCACGGAACTGATCCGCGCCGACCTGGACGCCATCGCGTCCTTGGCCGACAAGGCCGACCGTTTCACCGACATGGGCCGACGCGTGCACTTCGCCGATTGGGTGCGCGAGTTCCGCAAGACCTTGCTTGCTGAACTGGATTATCGCGCCGAGGCGGAAAACCTGGAGCGCTTCGCCCTGCACCTGCGCGAATACCCGGAACTGTACGTGCCGGCACCGCTATGGGACTTTACGGCGACCCGGGTTCTGACCATGGAACTGATCAACGGCACCAAGGTGACCGAGATTGGCGGGCTGCATCGCACCGAACATGACCTCTCCAGCCTGGCTTCCGCGCTGATGCGCGGTTATCTGGACCAGGTGTTCGTGCATGGTGAAATCCACGCCGATCCACACCCGGGCAACCTGTTGGTCACCGATGACGGCCGCCTGGCCCTGTTCGACCTGGGAATGGTGGCGCACGTGCCGCCCAAGCAACGCGAGCGCTTGTTGAAACTGCTGTTTGCTGCGGTCGACGGGCGCGGCGAGGAAGTGGCGGCCGAAACCATGGCCATGGGCACGCGCCTGGAGTCGTTCGAGGAGGAACGCTTCCTGCGCGAAGTCGGGCAGATGGTGTCACGCTACGCCGCGCACCGGCATTCGGGCTCGCAATCCGAAGGGCGATTGATGATGGCGCTGGTGGCGTTGTCGACGGTTTGCGGCCTGCGATCGCCGCCCGAGCTGAGCCTGCTGGGCAAGACCCTGCTGAACCTGGAACAGGTGGCCAAGGCGCTGGATCCGGATGTCGACGTCAAGGACATCGTCGAACGCCACCTGGAACATGTCATGCGCGCGCGCCTGAAGAAATCACTGTCGCCGTCCAACCTGGCCAGTGAACTGATCGAGGTGCAGGCCTTGATCCGAGAATCGCCACGCAAGATTTCCGACGTGTTGTCGCTGCTGGCGGAAAACCGGATGCAGGTGCGGGTCGATGGCCTGGGCGATTCGCCGTTGATGGAAAGCCTGCAGAAGATCGCCAACCGGATCAGTGCCGGACTGATTACCGCGGCGTTGATCGTGGCCTCGGCGATGATGATGCGGGTGGAAACCAGCCGCCATCTGTTTGGTTACCCGGCCATCGCAATGCTGTTGTTCCTGGTGGGCGCCGGATTGGGATTGACGATCGTGGTCAGCGCCTTGCTGGGCGATCGCAAGGCCAAGCCCCGCGAAGAACGTGGTCCGCGATGAAGCCGGGGCGGTAACCGCTACAATTCATCATGTCTTCCGCCTTTGGTGCCGAAACCGTGCTCGCCGTCCGCCATTGGACGGACGATTATTTCAGTTTCACCACCACCCGCGATCCCGGCCTGCGCTTCACCAGCGGCCAGTTCGTGATGCTGGGATTGGACGTGGCCCAAGCCGATGGCACCCGCAAGCCGCTGTTGCGCGCGTATTCGATCGCCAGCGCCTGTTGGGAAGAACAACTGGAATTCTTCAGCATCAAGGTTGCCGATGGCGCACTGACGTCGCGCCTGCAACACATCCAGCCCGGTGACCAGGTACTGGTAGGCCGCAAGCCGACCGGCACCCTGCTGGTCCATGACTTGCATCCGGGCCGCAACCTGTACCTGCTGGGCACGGGCACCGGGTTTGCGCCGTGGTTGTCGATCATCAAGGATCCGGAAACCTGGGAACGTTTCGAACACGTGGTGCTGTGCCATGGCGTGCGCCAGGCCAATGACCTGTGCTATCGCGACGAAATCCTGCAGGTGCTGCCCGAGCACGAATTGCTGGGCGAGATGGTGCGCGGACGCCTGTTGTACTACCCCGCGGTCACGCGCGAGGACTTCATCCACCAAGGCCGCCGCCATCGCGGGCGGCTGACGGACCTGCTGGCCAGTGGCCAGATGATGCGCGACCTGGGATTGCCACCGCTGGATCCGGACCACGACCGCGCCATGTTGTGCGGCAGCCCGGGGATGCTCAGCGATTTTCGCGCGTTGCTTGACGGGCGCGGGTTCGTGGCTGCGCCACGGATCGGGTCACCGGGGCATTACGTGTTCGAGCGCGCCTTCGTCGAAAAGTAGGATCACCTATCGCATGAAATGAGACTGCCAAGTCGTTGAATCGACTGTGGCTGCAGCATTACGCCTGCATAGGTACTAAAATTATCACCATGGACACCCAAAACGATCTTACCGAGCGCCAGCAAGCGATCCTGGAATTCGTGCGCGAACGCATCGCGGTGCAAGGGCTGCCTCCCACCTGGGCGGAAATCGCCCAGGCCTTTGGCTTCCGCCAGACCCGCGCGGCGCAGAAACACCTGCAGGCGATCGCGGCTCGGGGCCATCTGGTGTTGCTGCCCGGCAAGGCCCGCGGCATCCGCTTGCCGCAGGCCGGCATGCCCGGTTTCCGTGCACGCGCCGGGGATGCGTCACTGCCCCTGCCGGTGTTGGGACGGGTCGCTGCCGGCGCGCCGATTGGTGCGGATGCCGGCGCCGATGCCGGCATCGAACGGGTGTTGATGTTTGACCCGGCGTTGTTCACGCCACGACCCGATTACCTGTTGCGGGTGCACGGCGATTCCATGCGCGACGAAGGCATCCTCGACGGCGACCTGGTCGCGGTACACCGGCAGGCGCAGGCGCGCGATGGCCAGGTGGTGGTGGCGCGCCTGGATGACGAGGTCACCATCAAGCGACTGCAGTTGCAACGCGACCGGGTGCGGCTGTTGCCGCGCAACCCCGATTACGCTGCAATCGAAGTGCAGGCCGGCCAGGACTTCGCGATCGAAGGCCTGTATTGCGGCCTGGTCCGCGGGCGCTGAGCACGACGCCATGGGCCAGTTGCTTGCACTGGATGCCTTGCTGTCGGCGCAGCAGGTCTGGCGGGGTCGTCCAGCCGCACCGACGCGCGCGTTGCCATCCACAGGCCATGCCGCGCTGGACGCGTTGTTGCCCGGTGGTGGATGGCCCGAAGCAGCGCTGACCGAAGTGTTGCTGGCCGCCGACGGCATCGGCGAACTGCGCCTGCTGCTGCCCACGCTGGCGCGACTCACCCGCACCCGGCAACCGGTGATCCTGATTGCCCCGCCTTACCTGCCCTTCCCGGCCGGATGGCAACAGGCCGGCGTGGACCTGGCCTATCTGCACCTGGTCCAGGCCACGCCGCGCTATGCGTTGTGGGCAACCGAGCAATGCCTGCGTTCTGGATGCGCCGGCGCGGTGATGGCGTGGCCGCGCCAGGTCGATGACCGTGCCTTGCGCAGGTTGCAGGTGGCTGCTGATAGCGGACACACACTGGGCTTCGTATTCCGCGAACTGCGCGCAGCAACCAATCCTTCGCCGGCCGCCTTGCGCATCGCGATCGAAGGCACGCCGCCGCGTTTGCGGGTGCTCAAATGCCGTGGTGGCAATGCCCCGGCGCAGTCGCTGGCGATGCCGGCCTGACACCATGCCAGCCTGAACCATGCTCTGGGCGTGTATCCACCTGCCGCAATTGGCGCTGGACGGCGTGCTGCGCCAACACCAGCGGCCCGAACAGCCCTTGGTGCTGGTGACCGGCCCCGCGCAACGACGGGTGCTGGCCGCAGTCAATCCGGCGGCGGCACGCGCGGGATTGCATCCGGGCCAAGCCTTGGCTGCCGCGCACGCGGTGTTGGCAGAGTTCGCAACCGTCGAATACGACGCCGCCGAGGTCGCGCGCTGGCGCGATTTCCTGGCCGCATGGGCCTACCGCTACAGCTCGCAGGTACTGGCCTGCTTCGACGATGCGATCGTGCTGGAAATCGCCGCCAGCCTGCGCCTGTTCGGGCCGTGGCCCAGCTTCGAACGGCAATTGCGCGCCGACCTGCAGGCGCTGGGGTTCAGCCATCGGATCGCAGTGGCGCCCAATGCGCGCGCCGCATGGGTGTTGGCGGGTATCCACGACGGCATGGCGCTGGTGCACGCAGCGACGCTGGACACCGCACTGGCGCGGATCCCGGTGGCGCAGGCGCGACTGGATCCTGCCCACGCGCGTGCCTTGCATGCGATGGGCTTGCGGCGTCTCGGGCAATTGTTCCGGGCGCCGCGCGATGGGCTTGGCAAGCGCTTTGGAACCGGCTTGCTGCAACACTTGGACCGGTTGCGTGGTGCACCTGATCCCTGCGTTGCGTATGCACCGCCCGATCGCTTCGACCTGCGGATCGAATTGGGTTTCGAGGTCGAGAGTTCGCAAGCCCTGCTGTTTCCGCTGCGGCGCATGACCGCCGACCTGGGTGCTTACCTGGCCGGTCGCGACGGCGGTGTGCAACGCTTCGTGGTGCATCTGGAGCACGAAGGCCATGCCGATACCCAGGTCGTGGTCGGCATGCTGGCCGCCGAGCGCGACCCGGCGTTGTTGTTCGAGCTGGCACGCAGCCGACTGCAACAGGCACAGACGCCCGCACCCACCCGCGGCATGCGCCTGCTGGCCGAGCAACTGCCGGCGTTCGTCCCGGCCGGTCGTGAACTGTTCGACCAACGCCCGGCGCAAACCGTGCCGTGGGACAGCTTGCGCGAGCGCCTGCGCGCGCGCCTGGGCGACGACGCCGTATACGGACTTGCCGCGCAGGACGACCACCGTCCCGAACACGCGTGGCGACGCGTGGCGTTGCCAACGGCGAGCATGCTGGCGTCGACCACGGCGCCGCGGCCCACCTGGTTGTTGCCACGGCCGATTGCCTTGCATGGACAAGGCCTGGTGGTGCAGGCCGGTCCGGAGCGGGTGGAAAGCGGCTGGTGGGATGGTGGTGATGTGCGTCGCGACTATTACGTGGTGATGACCGCGCAAGGACAACGCGCCTGGGCGTTCCGGCCGGCGGGCCATGCAAGCGCCGGCTGGATGCTGCAGGGATGGTTCGGATGAACTACGCCGAGTTGCACTGCCTGTCGGATTTCAGTTTCGGACGCGGCGCTTCGGATGCCGCCGAGTTGTTCGAACGTGCACGCCAACAGGGTTACCAGGCCCTGGCGATCACCGACGAATGCTCCCTGGCCGGGATCGTGCGCGCGCTGGAAGCTTCCAGGGCCAGTGGCGTGGCGTTGATCGTCGGCAGCGAGATCCTGCTGGACGACGGTTTGAAACTGGTGGTGCTGGTCGAAGACCGCCAGGGCTACAGCGCGCTGTGTGAATTGATCACCCGCGGGCGCCGGCGTTCGGCCAAGGGTGAATACGCACTCACGCGCCAGGACCTGGAACATGGACTGCCCGGGCTGCTGCTGCTGTGGCTGCCCGGCCCCATCCCCTCGCGCGAAGATGGCGCCTGGTTGCAACGGCGTTTTGGCGGGCGCCTGTGGTTGGCGGTGGAACTGCACCGTGGCCCCGACGACGCCGCTCGGCTGCTTGAACTGCAGGCCATGGCCGCAACGCTTGGCATCCCGGCGGTGGCCACCGGCGACGTCCACATGCATGTGCGCAGTCGCCGCGCATTGCAGGACACCATGGCCGCGATCCGCCATCGCACCACGGTCGCGGCGGCGGGCGCCCACCTGTTTGCCAATGGCGAACGCCACCTGCGCACGCGGCGTGCACTGGCCGCGATCCATCCACCCGAGCTGCTGGAGGAAACCGTGCGGATAGCGCAACGTTGCCGGTTTTCGCTGCAACAGGACCTGGGCTACCAGTACCCGCGCGAGTTGGTCCCGGAGGGCCACAGTCCGCAGTCCTGGTTGCGGCAGCTGGTCGAAGCGGGCGTGCGCGAACGGTGGCCGCAGGGCGAAGACGCCGAAGCCCGCGGCTTGATTGAAAAGGAATTGCAGCTGATCCACGCCAAGCAATACGAGCCGTACTTCCTCACCGTGCACGACATCGTCTGCTTTGCCCGGGCCAGGAACATCCTGTGCCAGGGCCGCGGTTCGGCGGCCAATTCCGTCGTGTGTTACGTACTGGGCGTCACTGCGATCGACCCGGCGCGCATGGGCCTGCTGTTCGAGCGCTTCCTGTCCGAGGAACGCAACGAGCCGCCCGACATCGACATTGATTTCGAACACGAACGCCGCGAGGAAGTGATCCAGTACATCTACGCGCGCTATGGCCGCGAGCGGGCCGCACTGGCCGCCACCGTGATCCGTTACCGCGCGCGCAGTGCGGTGCGCGATGTGGCGCGCGCCCTGGGCCTGCCGGAAGACCAGGTGGCCCAGCTCAACCGCGCCACCAGTGCATGGAGCAAGCAGGCGCCCTCGGTGGAGCGCCTGCGCGAACAGGGTTTCGATCCCGGCAGCCGGGTCCTGCGCCAGTTGGTGGCGCTGGTGGCCCAATTGCTGGGCAAGCCGCGGCACCTGTCACAACACGTCGGTGGTTTCGTGGTGTCGGAGCATCCGTTGCACACCCTGGTGCCGGTGGAAAACGCGGCGATGGCCGATCGCACCATCATCCAGTGGGACAAGGACGACCTGGACACGATGGGCCTGCTCAAGGTCGACGTGCTCGCGCTGGGCATGTTGACCTGCATCCGCAAGGCGCTGGAGCTGATGCGCGCGCACCGTGGTCGCGACCTCGACCATGCCAGCATCCCCGCCGAAGACCCCGACACCTACGCAATGATCCAGCGCGGCGACGTGGTGGGCGTGTTCCAGATTGAATCACGCGCGCAGATGGCGATGTTGCCGCGACTCAAGCCGGCCTGTTTCTACGACCTGGTGATCGAGGTCGCGATCGTGCGTCCCGGCCCGATCCAGGGCGACATGATCCATCCCTACCTGCGCCTGCGACGCGGCCTGGAACCAGTCGAGTATCCCTCCGAGGCCTTGCGCAAGGTATTGCAACGCACCCTGGGCATTCCCTTGTTCCAGGAACAGGTGATGCGGATCGCGATGGAAGCGGCTGACTACACCCCTGGCGAAGCCGACCAGCTGCGCCGCGACATGGCCGCATGGAAACGCCACGGTGGCCTGGAGAAACACCGCGAGCGCCTGCTCGGCGGGATGGCGGCCAATGGCTACAGCGCGGAATTCGGCGAACGCATCTTTGGCCAGATCAAGGGCTTTGGCGATTACGGATTCCCCGAGTCGCACGCGGCCAGCTTTGCCCTGCTCACCTACACCAGCGCGTGGATCAAGTGCCACGAACCGGCGGCGTTTTACTGCGCATTGCTGAATTCGCTGCCGATGGGGTTCTACCAACCCCCGCAACTGGTGGCCGCAGCGCGCAGCAACGGGATCGAAGTACGACCCGTGGATGTGCGCTACAGCCAATGGGACTGCTCGCTGGAAGCCTGGCCCGACGATGTCGCCGGGCACCCCCACGCCAGGCAATCCCCTGCCCGCCAACCTGCGTTGCGCCTGGGCCTGCGCATGGTCAGCGGATTGCGCGCCGATGCAGCCGAGCGCCTGGTCGCAGCGCGCCTGCAGGCGCCGCTGCGCGACCTTGACGACCTCGTGCATCGCGCCACCCTCGACCGCGGCACGCTCGAGCTGTTGGCCGAAGCCAACGCCTTGCGCGGCGTGGCCGGGCATCGACATCGTGCGCGCTGGCACAGCGCCGGCACCGAACAACAATTGCCGTTGTTTGCCGGCATGGCCAGCACCGAGCAAGCCATCGCAATCCCACCCCCGAGTGCGTTCGAAGACACCCGCGCCGACTACGCGACGATCGGGCTGACCCTGGGTGCGCATCCACTGGCCTTGATCCGGCGACAATTGCAACAGCGCCGCTATCGGCATGCGCGCGACCTTGATGCCTTGGCCGATGGACGCCACGCCCGTTATGCGGGCCTGGTGATCCTGCGCCAGCGCCCGCAAACCGCCAGCGGCGTGACCTTCATGACCCTGGAGGATGAAACCGGCACCGTCAACGTGGTGGTCTGGCGCGCCGTTGCCGAACGCCAGCGCCAGATCCTGCTGGAATCGCGACTGCTGGCGATCGAGGGTCGCATCCAGTCCGCCGACGGCACCCGCCACCTGATCGCCCGCAGATTCGAGGATCTCACCCCGTTGCTGGGGGGCATGGCCACGATTTCACGCGACTTCCGCTAGCGCCCGCGCCTGCTGCCGTTGTGGCTCAACAGGGTTTGGACACCTGCTTGACCACCTCGGCAGTGCGCGAGGCGTTGTCGCTGAGCGCGATGTCGGCTTGGGCAACGACGCCGCACACGCAACCCTGGCCATCCACCACCGGCAAACGCCGGACCTGTGCCTTTTCCATGGTCGAGCAACAATCCGCCAGGCTGGTGTCCTCGGTCACGCTGTGCACGTGCGAAGTCATGACATCGCTCGCGCAGCACGCGGCGTGGTCCTTGCCCTTGGCGACCACCCGCAATGCGATGTCGCGATCGGTAATCACGCCCACCGGCATGCCCTTGTCGTCCACCACCGGGATCATCCCGCAGTCATTGTCGGCCATCATCTGCGCCACCTCGCGCAATGACGTCCCAGACTTGCAACAGGCGGGGTTGGCGGTCATCAGGCTCTTGAGTTCCATGGGCGGCTCCAGTGTCGGGGGAAAGCGCTAGCCTGCCGCATCCGCGGTTTCGAGGGCGTGAATCCGCTAACCTTGGACTCACGAACCAAGGTGGAGAATCCCCCATGAAGCACCCGCTCGCACTGGCGCTGGCCATCGCGCTCGCCGGTATACCCTTCCACGCCCAAGCACAGGACGCATCGCCCGTGGTGGCCCAGCCCCAGACCAGCAATCCATTTTCCGCTGAAAGTCCGTTGCCCCTGCACTATCCGCAGTTCGACAAGATCAGCGATGCCGATTTCGCCCCTGCCTTCGACCGCGGCATGGCCCAGGAACTGACTGAAGTCGCGGCGATCGCCAACAACCCGGCGCCGGCCACGTTCGACAACACCATCATTGCGCTGCAGCAGGCCGGAAAGCTGCTTGGGCGTGCCACCAACGTGTTCTACAACCTGGTCGGCGCCGATACCAACGACACGCGCGAGGCGCTGCGCGCCGAGTACGCACCGAAGTTTTCCGCGCACAGCGATGCGATCGTGCTCAACCCGAAGCTGTTCGCGCGGATCAAGGCCCTGCATGACGGGCTGGCCACCGCCAGCGGCGATGCCCAGGACAAGCGCCTGGTTGAGAAGTATTTCCAGGACTACGTTCGCGCAGGCGCCAACCTGGGCGATGCCGACAAGGCCAGGCTCAAGGCGATGAACGCGGAGCTTGCGCAGTTGGGCACCAAGTTCAGCCAGAACGTGCTGGCCGAGGTCAATGCATCGGCGGTCGTGGTCGACACCCGCGCCGAACTGGCGGGCTTGCCCGACGCCGACATCGCTTCGGCCCAGGAAGCGGCCAAGTCGCGCAAGCTCGACGGCAAGTACGTGATCGCGCTGCAGAACACCACCGGCCAGCCGCCGGAAACCTATCTTGAAAATCGAGCCTTGCGCCAGCGCATCCACGAGGCATCAGTGGCGCGCGGCAGCCGCGGCAACAAGTTCGACAACACTGCGGTGGTGTCGCGGATCATGAACCTGCGCCTGGAACGCGCGAACCTGCTGGGTTATCCGGACTACGCCGCGTTCGTGCTTGCCGACGAAACCGCCAAGACACCCAAGGCAGTCAACGACATGCTCGGGCGCCTGGCACCAGCCGCGGTTGCCAACGCCAAGCGCGAAGCCGCCGACCTGCAGGCCATGATCGACAAGGAACAGGCCGCCAAGGGTGAACCCACGTTCAAGCTCCAACCATGGGACTGGGCCTACTACAGCGAGAAGGTGCGCCAGGCCAAGTTCGCCTTCGATGAATCGCAACTCAAGCCTTACCTTGAACTCGACCACGTGCAGCAGGACGGCGTGTTCTACGCCGCCAACCAGCTGTATGGCCTGACGTTCAAGGAACGCCACGACCTGCCGGTGTACCACGACGATGTGCGCGTGTTCGACGTGTTCGACAAGGATGGCAAGCAGTTGGCCATCTTCATCTCCGACATGTACGCGCGTCCGTCCAAGCGCGGCGGCGCGTGGATGAACACCTATGTCGACCAGTCGGCGCTGACCGGCAACCTGACCGTGGTTGCCAACCACCTCAACATCCCCAAGCCGGCGCCCGGCGAGCCGACCCTGCTGAGCTGGGATGAAGTCACCACCATGTTCCACGAGTTCGGACATGCGTTGCACGGCATGTTCTCGGACGTGAAGTACCCCTACTTCAGCGGAACCAGCGTGCCGCGTGACTTCGTTGAGTACCCCTCGCAGGTCAACGAAATGTGGTCGGACTGGCCGAGCGTGCTGGCCAACTACGCCAAGCACTACAAGACCGGTGAACCGATGCCAAAGGCGCTACTGGACAAGGTGCTTGCCAGCTCCAAGTTCAACCAGGGTTTTGCCACCACCGAATACCTGGGCGCCGCGATGCTGGACCAGCGTTGGCACCAGGTCACCGATCCGGCACAGATTCCTGCGGCCAACGGGGTGATGGCATTTGAAGCAGCGGCCCTGACCAAGGACGGCATCAATTACGCACCCGTGCCACCGCGCTATCGGACCCCGTATTTCAGCCACATCATGGGTGGCTACGCCGCCGGCTATTACGCCTACATCTGGTCTGAAGTGCTGGATGCCGACAGCGTGGAATGGTTCAAGAAAAACGGTGGCCTGACCCGCGAGAATGGCGATCACTTCCGCAACACCCTGCTTTCACGCGGCGGCAGCAAGGAGGCATTGGAGTTGTTCAAGGACTTCGCGGGACGTGATCCGTGGATCGAACCGTTGCTCGAGCGTCGCGGCCTGGACTGACCGCTAACAACGCGAGACGCTAGCGCCGGGCCTGCCCGGCGCTACAACGTTGTCTCAGGCCTGAAGCCGCACCGGCGCGTTGTCGCGCAGGCGGTCATCGCTATGCAACTGGGCCACCAACCACGCCGCACGCGCCTGGGCGCGCACCTGTTCCCAGCTAAGCCCAGAGTCTCCGCGCACCTGGCGCCAGTCGCCAGCCATGTGCGGTTCAACGTCGTCCCAAGCTTGTCCGGGGTACAGGCTGTTGGCTTCCTCGCCGAAGATCCGGGCACGGGCGTGGCCTTCGTCGCGTTGGCCAGCGCTGTCGGGGTGCAATCTGACGATATTCACGGGCTACTCCGCTTTCCTGGCGCCATTACCGCAATCACTGCGTTGGCGTTGCGTGAAGCGCGGGCAGCGCCCCGATGCATGTCACATCGCGCTTCAACCGGCTTCAAACAGCGGTCGGAATTTAGCCGCGATGATCGGAAGCAGCACGCTTGCCGGTACTAGCGCCGACTGCACGCCATCCGAATAAGGGCCGACCTGGTAGGGCGGAAACACGAAGCGCAGCGCCTTGATCTTGCCGTCGGCAGCCAGGACCGGCTCGAACTGGTCGAAATTGGCCGGGTCCGGGGTGGTTCCGTCATCGATCATGCGGGCGCCATTGGAGACACGCTCGGCACGCTCGCCCGGCGTCGGGCCATCGCTGTCCACTTGCGCCGCCAAGCCAGACCGAAGTTGTTCCCGGACGGCGTCGGAGATCGTCTGCCAACCGCCCGCAGCAGTCACCAGTTCGCGGATGGTCAATTGGCTCGACTGGCGCGGCAGCCAGACAAATCGCGCCACCAGCGGATTGCCATGGGCACCGCCGGTGTAGCTGCTGCCGTTGGCCGCAATCACGATGATGTCGGGGGTGGCCAGCTTCTGGCTGAACTGCAGCGAGAGGTCATAAGGCGCAGTCGGCGCGCCATCCCCCATCCCGGTCACCGCCTGCATCAGTTCCCCGTACGCAGTATCGGCATATGCCTTGAGCAACCGGCCCAGTCCCGGATGCTGGCGCGCCACCGGCGGATAGCTGATGCCAACGATATAACGCGGGTCGCGCTCAACCACGTCGTCCAGGGTGGGCGCTGCGATCGCCCGGCTGGCTGCATCGGCCTTTGCCGTGGCCTGGGTTGCGGCGTCGGCGACCGCGGTGGGGTTTGGATCGCGCTTGCATGCCACGGGCAGCGCAAGCATCGCAATGGCCAGTGCAAACAATGTGGTTTTGGTCGAACGCAACATCGTGGGGCGCCTCCCGCCCGTGTCGTCGTGTGTTGATCGCGCATCCACGATAGCCAGTGCCGCGTGATGCCGATATGCAGGCGCCACCAAAGAAAAAGCCCGCCGAAGCGGGCTTTCCCATTATTGCGATGTCGCGGCTGAATTACTCAGCCTGGACTTCGTCCGCCTGCAGGCCCTTCTGGCCCTGCACAACCTTGAACGAGACCTTCTGGCCTTCCTGCAACGACTTGAAGCCGGTGCCCTGGATGGAACGGAAGTGCACGAACAGGTCAGCGCCGCTCTCGGGGGTGATGAAACCAAAACCCTTGGCGTCGTTGAACCACTTGACGGTACCAGTCTGACGATCCGACATGTCTTACTCCTTGAAACGATTTATTGATTTGGCACGGGACGCGACACGCGAACCGAGACTGTCGAGCAAGGGGTAAAGACGCGACGATGTAGCGGATCTGTATGGATCAACCGCATCGGGCCACGATGTACCGTGATCCCGCTTTGAACAGTGGGCGCACCTTAACCTACTTTTGGGCAAAAGTGTGAATGCGGCCTTATTGACCGTAGGGGTCCCTTGGTCCCCCGCGAGCGGCCATGGGCCCCATCTTCACCATTCGCTGCGCTGCGGCAAAAGACCGCGCAACTCGGCATCGGTCAGGTTCCGCCACTGACCGGCCTTGAGGTGCCCCAGCTTGACGTTGCCGATCCGGACCCGGACCAGCTGCTTGACCCGATGGCCAAAATGGGCCGCCATCAGCCGGATCTGGCGGTTGAGGCCCTGGACCAGGGTCACCCGGAAGCCAAAGCGCCCCAACTTGCCGGTCCGGCACGGCAAGGTCGCCTCACCGTGGACCGGGACCCCGCCACGGGCCATGCCGCGCAGGAACTCATCGGTCACCTGGTGGTTGATCGCGACCAGGTACTCTTTTTCCAGCTTGCGCTCCGCGCGCAGGATCTCGTTGACGATGTCGCCGTTGCTGGTCAGCAGGATCAGCCCCTCGGACTCCTTGTCCAGGCGCCCGATCGGGAAGATCCGTTGCTGGTGGCTGACCAAGTCAACGATATTGCCCTTGACCGTGGACTCGGTGGTGCAGGTAATCCCGACCGGCTTGTTGAGCGCGATGTAGACGTGACGGCGCTGGCCCTTGGCGGCTTGGCGAACGGCCAGCTTCTGGCCGTCGATACGGACATCGGCACCTTCGCCTGCGTCTTCACCCATGCGGGCGCGATGGCCGTCCACGGTGACACGCCCTTCGGCAATCAGCCGGTCGGCTTCGCGGCGGGAGCAGGCGCCGCTGTCGCTGATGTACTTGTTGAGGCGCATGGGCCGGGCATTCTACAGGCGCATGCGCGGCCTGCCCTACCCGGCCCGCAGATCCTGGTATTCGGGGTGGCGGCTGATCCAGGCGGCGGCATAGCTGCAGGTCGGCCGGACCCGAAGTCCCTGCGCGCGCGCATGGTCCAGCGCGGCGCGCACCAGCTCGCCGGCGATGCCGCGGCCGCCAAGCGCCTTGGGGACCTCGGTGTGGGTGATGGTCATGACCCCATCGGCCAAGGTGTATTCGATGAGCCCCTGCTCGCCGTCGACGTCGACAGTCCAGCGCAACGCATCGGGTTCATGGACTGGCGTGACACTTGCGTTCTGATTCATGTCACAGCAATAGCACGCCCGGCATCGACGCCGGGTGATTGCTCAGCCAAACGAGGGGTGCATCAGGCTTTCGAGGAATGCGGGGCCGACCCGCGGCTCCATCATCAGCGTAAACAGGATGCCGTAAGCCGCGCCCCACAAATGGGCGCTGTGGTTGATGTTGTCGCGGCCCTGGCGATCCATCCAGATCGAGTAGCCCACATAGAGCACGCCATACACGATCGCAGGCACCGGCACCACGAACACGATGATCAACGACCAGGGCTGCACCAGGATGAAAGTGAACAACACCGCCGAGACCGCACCCGAGGCGCCCAGGCTGCGGTATTTGGGGTCATCCCGGTGTTTCAGGTAGGTCGGCAGGATCGCTATCACAATCGCGGACAGGTAGAACAACACGAAGCCCACCTGCCCCAGGTAAGGCACGAACCATTGCTCGACCGCCCTGCCGAAAAAATACAGGGTGATCATGTTGAACAGCAGGTGCTGGAAGTCGGCGTGGATGAAACCGTGGGTGACCAGGCGATCGTACTGGTGCTTGCGCGCGATCGCGGGCGGCCACAGGATCAGGCGTTCGAGCAATTTCGGGTTGGTGAACCCGAGCCACGACACCAGCACGGTGGCGGCGATGATCAGCAGCGTGATCAAAACCACTCCTCCAGTCCTTCGGCGGCATACAAGGCCGCGAACGACGGTCGTGCCTTGATGCGCTGCGCCAGTATTTGCAGGTGCGGCCATGTCGTTGCGGGTCGCGGCATGTTGCGCGACCAACGCATCAGCATCACCAGGTAGAAATCGGCGACGCATGGCGCCTCGCCCAGCAGGTACGGCCCGTGGGTGGCGAGGTGGGCGTCGAGCAGCGTCCACGCCGCTTCGATCCGCGGCGCTACCTGCTGCCTGACGATGTCGGCCTGGGCCTCGCCTGCCGGTTCGTGTGGATACCACCAGTGTCGGAACAGCGGTTGCAGCGCGCCCGCCAGGTAGAACATCCATTGCAGGTAGTCGCGTCGTGTCGGCGCCTCCGGCAGCGGTGCCAGTCGTGCATCGGGATGGCCATCGGCTAGGTACATCGCGATCGCGGCTGCTTCGGTCATCGGCCTGCCATCCAACACCAGGGTCGGAACGACGCCACTGGGGTTGACGGCCAGGTACGCCGCGCTTTTCTGTTCGCGGCTGGAGAAATCCACGAGGCACAGTTCGTGCGGCAGGTCGAATTCGATCAGCAACCAGTGCACGAGCATGCTGGCGCCGCCAGGGGCGTAGTAAAGGATGGTCATGGCGGAAACGGTATCATCGAATGCATCCGTCCTTGCCGGGAATTCCTGATGCTCCGTACGACCAGCCTGTTCTCCAGTGCAATCGCCTGCCTGTTGCTTGGCTTGCCCGCTTCTGCCCCGGCGGCCGCCAGCGCTGCCCGGAGCGCGACCCCGGACGGGACCGACCTGAGCACTGTTGCCGAGCGCTCGGGTTTCCTGCACACCGGCCGCTACGCGGAAGTGATCGAACTTTGCGACCGTTTCGCCCGTGCCTATCCCGATGCGGTGCGCTGCGAGACCTTCGGCACCACCCCCGAGGGCCGGCCGATGAAATTGCTGGTCGTCACCCGCAGCGGCGCCTTCACCCATGCAGCGGCCGCGGCCAAAGGGTTGCCGGTCCTGCTCGCGCAAGGCGGCATCCATTCCGGCGAAATCGATGGCAAGGACGCCGGATTCCAATTGTTGCGGCAACTGCTCGACGGCCAGGCCGCGCCGGGGGTACTGGACAAGCTGGTGCTGTTGTTCGTACCGGTGTTCAACGCCGATGGCCACGAAAACTTCCGCGCCTGGAACCGACCCAACCAACGCGGCCCCGAAGAGATGGGCTTCCGCACCACCGCGCAGCGCTACAACCTCAACCGCGACTACGTCAAGGCCGACAGCCCGGAGATGCGCGCCATGCTCGGGTTGGTTCGGAACTGGGATCCGCTGGTCACCCTGGACCTGCACGTCACCGACGGTGCCAAGTTCCAGCACGACATCTCAATTACCGGCGAGCCGGTCGAGATTGGCGATCCCGGCCTGCGCGAAGCCGGTCGCGCGCTGCGTGACGGCATTGCGGCGATGCTCAGCAAGCAAGGTTCGCTGCCGATTACCTTCTACCCCAGCTTCACCGAAGAGGACAACCCCATGTCCGGGGTCCAGGATGGGGTCAATCCGCCACGCTTTTCGCACGGCTATTTCCCGCTACGCAACCGGATCGGAATCCTGGTGGAAACCCATTCCTGGCGGACGTATCCCGAGCGGGTGCGGTCGACCCGGGACACCGTGCTCGACGCGCTCCAGCTGACCGCAAGCAATGCCAATCATTGGTTGGCGCTCGCCGCAGCCGCCGACACGCGTGCCAGCCAGCTTGGCGGACAGCCGGTGCCGCTGGATTACAGCAACAGTGACAACGGTTCGATCTTCGACTTCCTGGGCTATGCGTACACGCGCACGCCATCGGAGGTGTCAGGCGCCCTGATGACCCATTACGACGAGGGCAAGCCGCAGGTCTGGAAAATGCCGTTGCCCGGTGAAGCGATCCCGCACACCGTTGCCATCGCGCCCCAGGCCGGCTATGTGGTGCCCGTTGCATGGGCGTCCGTGGTGCAGCCGTGGCTGGACGCGCACGGCATCAGCTACCGGCGCGTTGACTCGGCGTTCGAGGTCGCAGCCCGTCAATTCCGCGCGAGCACGGTCGATTTCGGCAAGACATCGGTCGAAGGCCACCAGCGCGCCAGCATCGAAGGCAACTGGCAACCACGCACCGCGTCATTGCTGCCCGGCGCCCTGTTCGTGCCGATCGCACAGCCGCTCGCGCGCCTGGTCGTGCACATCCTCGAACCGCAAGCACCGGATTCGATCGCGGCCTGGGGCGGCTTCAACAATGCCTTCGAGCGCAAGGAATACATGGAGCCTTACGTTGCCGAGGCCGAGGCACGCAAGATGATGGCCGCCGATCCGGCGCTGAAAGCCGAATTCGAAGCGCGACTGAAACAGGATCCGGAATTCGCCGCCAGTCCTGGCGCGCGCCTGGACTTCTTCTACCAGCGTCATCCGGCTTGGGATTCGGGCTACAACCTGTATCCGGTGCTACGCGTGGACGTGGTCCCGGCGGCCGCTCATTCCAGTTCTGCCCAGCGCAGGTAGGCGGCGTCGAGTTCGGCCTGGACTTTCGCCAGTTCAGCCCCGTGCGCGGTGATCGCACCGGGGTCGCGCTGGTAAAAGGCGGGGTCGTTCATGGCCTGCGTCAGCGCGGCGATCCGTGTTTCCAGCGTTTCGATCCGCAGCGGCAGCTGCTCCAATTCACGCGCGTCCTTGTAGCCAAGTTTGCGCTTGGCCGGGGGCGCCATGGACGCAGCGGCTGCAATGGGCATTGCCGGTTCGCGCACCAGGCGCGCGCCGGGAGATGCGATCGCGGGACGTTGCCGCAACCAATCGGTGTAGCCGCCCACATAGTCGCCGACGACACCATCACCTTCCATCGCCAGGGTCGAGGTGACGACGTTGTCGAGGAAGTCACGATCGTGACTGACCAGCAGCAAGGTGCCTGGGTAATCAGCGAGCAGCTCTTCCAGCAACTCCAGCGTTTCCACGTCGAGGTCGTTGGTCGGCTCGTCCATCACCAGCAGGT
Organism: Luteimonas sp.; assembly: GCA_039914555.1. Classification (GTDB taxonomy): domain Bacteria; phylum Pseudomonadota; class Gammaproteobacteria; order Xanthomonadales; family Xanthomonadaceae; genus Cognatiluteimonas. The sequence goes on along the minus strand of JBDSOZ010000011.1, from coordinate 108 downwards.
TGGATGGTTGCGCAAACAGTCGCGCCAGCAGCAGCCGGTTGCGCTCGCCGCCCGACAGCCGGGTGATTGGCGCGCGCGCACGTTCGGGCGTGAACAGGAAATCCTGCA
>JBDSOZ010000166.1:0-3413 GCA_039914555.1 Luteimonas sp. | reverse complement strand
AGGACAAGCGCAGCCGTGAGCAAGCCTTGGGAAGCGATGTTGCCGGGCTCAAGAAGCTGTTGGTGCAACTGCGCGCCGCTGCCGCGCGCGCGGAAACCGAACGCAAGGCCGCCGCCGATCGTGCCGCGCGTGAGGCGCGTGATGCCCGCGCCGCCGGCAAACCGCCGCCGCCGCGGGCGACGCCGCTGGTGGTGGCACGGACCGCGGCGTTGCGCGTTGGTGGCCTGGGATGGCCGCTGTCGGGCAACCTGCTGGCCGGGTATGGCGCAACCCTGCCGGGGGGTGGCAACAGTTCCGGCCTGCTGATCGCCGCACCGGCGGGAACCACGGTCAAGGCCGTCGCCGATGGCACCGTGGTGTTCTCCGACTGGATGAATGGTTACGGCCTGATCCTGATCGTCGACCACGGCAATGGCTACATGAGCCTGTATGCGCACAACGAAGCCTTGCTGCGCGATGCCGGCAACCCGGTCAAGCGTGGCGACGCCGTCTCCAGTGTCGGCAACTCGGGCAGCTCAGGGCCGACCGCGCTGTATTTCGAATTGCGTCGCAATGGCGACCCGGTCAACCCGTCGGTCTGGTTGAAGCAATGAACCGGCGTGGAGTCGGCCTGCACGGGGTTCGTGCCATGCTTGCCGGGATGCTGGTTGACGCTTCACCACCCGGAGTCCTGCATGCGCCTTGACCTGCCCGCGTTGTTGCTTGCCGCCCTGCTGCTGGCACCATCGGTGCATGCGCAGGACGCCCAGGACGTGGCGCCCATCGACGATCCCGACGTCGCCGAGAGCGCCGCAAGCAAGGTGCCGCTGGCCGAGATCAAACGCTTCGTCGCCGTGTTCAACGCCGTGCGCGATGCGTACGTGGAGCCGGTCAGTGACGCCCGGCTGATGCAGTCGGCGATCGAAGGCTTGTTGCTTGACCTGGATCCGCACAGCACCTATTTCCCCAAGGACGACGCCGAAGCATTCGACGAAGTCACCAGCGGCGCTTACGACGGCATTGGCATTGAAGTGCAGTCGCTCGCCGACGGCACCATCCAGGTGGTTGCGCCGATCGACGACACCCCGGCCGCACGCGCCGGGATCAAATCCGGCGACATCATCCTGAAAATCGATGGCGCGCCCATGCAGGCCGGGCAGGACAACCAGGGTCCGTTGCGAGGCAAGCCGGGTACCTCGGTGGTGCTGACCATCGCGCGCGAGGGTGTCGACAAACCGTTCGACCTACGCGTGATGCGAGAAACCATCCGGGTGAAAAGCGTGCGCGGACGCATGCTCGAACCTGGCTATGGTTACCTGCGCATCGCCGCATTCCAGGCCGACACCGCCGCGGACTTCGAGCGCGTGCTTGGCGAATTGCAGGCCCAGGCCGGCGCAGGCGGCCTGCGCGGACTGGTGCTGGACTTGCGCAGCAATCCCGGTGGCTTGCTGGTGTCGGCCGTGCAGATCGCCGACGACCTGCTCGACAAGGGCGGCATTGTCAGCACGCGTGGCCGGGTTCCAGTCAGCGACACCAGCTTCAGCGCAACCCCGGGTGATCGCCTCAACGGTGCTCCGCTGGTGGCCCTGGTGGACGCAGGCTCGGCCAGCGCCGCCGAGGTCCTGGCCGGCGCCCTGCGCGACAACCACCGCGCCCGCATCGTCGGCAGCCGCACGTTCGGCAAGGGCTCGGTGCAGACGCTGCTGCCGCTGGACAACGGCGACTCGGTCAAGCTCACCACCGCGCGCTACTTCACCCCGAGCGGCAAGTCGATCCAGGCATTGGGGATCGAGCCTGACGTCGTGCTGCACCCGGCCAGTGACGCCGAAAATGGCGGCCACTCCGATTACACCGAGGCGGCTTTGCCCGGGCACCTGCGAGGTGACACCGCGGACGTTGAAGACCAACCCGGCGACAACGCCGGCGAAGTGCTCGACGGCGACGCCCCGATCCAGGCCGCGCTGGCCGAACTGAAAAAAATGTAGGGGCGGCCCCTGGCCGCTTCTCCGGGATCAGGTGGGCTCGTCACCGAGGCGCAAGCCGAGGGCATGCATCAAGGTGGTTGGCTTGGCGGCAATGCGCTGGCCCTGGCGCTGTCGCGCAAGCTGCTGCACCAGCTCCACCAGGACCGGCCGGGATTGCAGCGGTGCCTGGCGGAATGCGCGCAGCAATTCGGATTCCTGCGGGTTATCCGGCAACGCGGCCTGCACCAGGCCGGCAGGGTCCTCCGAGACATGCATCGTGGCCAGCATCGTGCCGCGACCAGTGGCGAGCCACTCGAACTGGACACCCGTCGCGACCGCGATCGTGAGCAGATGGCCGATGTTCGGGCGCTTGGGCTTGATGGATTCCCAGTGGCTGACGGCACTGCGGTGGACGCCGGCCTGGGCGGCGAGTGCGGCCTGGGAAATGCCGCCGTGCCGGCGCGACAGGCGGATACGTTCGGTGAGAGTCAAGGTTCCATCCCCCGTGTCACGCATGGCACTCCAGCCATGCACCGCCAACATATCGCATGCATTGCGCCGTGAGCAACATTCATCCGCGCCGGTTGCCTGCGGTAGCAGCACCGGAACACCACCCGGCGTGATATGGATAGGGGATGTTCGTTTCCATCCCCACCCGCCAGCACACGCACCTGCGCTGGGCCACTCCGCTGTTGTTTGCCTTGCTCTGGGTCGCCTACCTGTGGGCCAGCACCCGCCCGGAGGATGCGCGCCGGTTGTGGTTGCTGGACTGGGGCGCGCTGACCGGCGGTGAGGCGATTGCCGATACTTGGCATGCGCTGTGGTTCCAGGGCCAGTGGAAGCGTTTGATCAGCGCGTTGTTCCTGCACGCGGACTGGACCCACCTGCTGGGCAACCTGGTGTTCCTGCTGATTTTCGGGTTGCCCGCGGAGCGGGTGATGGGGGCAGTGCGGTTCCTGGTGTTGTTCCTGCTGGGTGGCGCGGTGGCCAACCTGGCCGCGGTCCTGCTGATTGGTGGACCCGACCGCCTGGTGATCGGATCCAGCGGCGCAGTCTCGGCGGTGATTGGGGCCTACCTGGCGCTGTTCCCGCGGGCGCGGCTCGGAGTGGTGGTGCCGCTGGGCCTGTTCCTGCAATTCGTGCGCGCCCCGGCCTCCTTGTTGATCGGGATCTGGGCCGTGCTGCAGGTGGTGTTCGCGTACATCGGCCCGGCGTTTGGCGCGGTGGCGTGGGCGGCGCACATCGCCGGGTTCGGGTTCGGGGTGCTGTTTGCCCTGGTGGTGCGGGCCTCGATTGCGCGGCGAATGCGCCGCGAAAGAGGATACTGAGCGGACCATACGCAAGGGCATGGCGCGTTACAATTTGGTTAAAATAGTCGTTATAGTGGCGTCGGCCGGGCGCGACCCAGAACGTGCGCCGCCCACCCCGACAACCCAGGCATCCACCCGGAGACCTTAGCAATGCAGACTT
>JBDSOZ010000130.1:0-6073 GCA_039914555.1 Luteimonas sp. | reverse complement strand
ACGCCGGAATGCTTCTGGTTGATGATCGCGTCGATCGCGACCGCGGTCTTGCCGGTCTGGCGGTCGCCAATGATCAGCTCGCGCTGGCCACGGCCAATCGGGATCATCGCGTCGATCGACTTGTAGCCGGTCTGCACCGGCTGCGACACCGACTGGCGCCAGATCACGCCCGGGGCGATCGTCTCCACCGGCGCCGACACCTTGGCGGCGATCGGGCCCTTGCCGTCGATCGGCTCGCCCAGCGCGTTGACGACGCGACCCAGCATCTCCGGACCCGTCGGCACTTCGAGGATGCGGCTGGTGGTCTTGGCGACGTCACCTTCGCGCAGGTGCTCGTACTCGCCCAGGACCACGGCGCCGACCGAGTCGCGCTCCAGGTTCAGCGCAAGCGCGTAGGTGGCATGGCCGTCTTCGGTGGCCGGCAGTTGGATCATTTCGCCCTGCATGGCGTCGGCGATGCCGAAGATGCGCACGATGCCGTCCGACACGCTGGTGACGGTGCCCTCGTTGCGCGCCTCTGCCGCGAGGCCGACGTTCTCGATCCGGGTCTTGATCAGTTCGCTGATTTCGGACGGGTTGAGCGTGGTGGTTGCCATGTTCAGGTTTTCCTTGGATTCTTTGGTTACAGCGGGCTTGTTTACTGCGCCAGCGCGGCCTGGAGCCGCGCAAGCTTGCCCTTGAGCGAGCCATCGATGACCACGTCGCCGGCGTCAATGACCGCGCCGCCAATCAGGCCCTCGTCGATTGCGGTGTCGATTTCAATCTCGCGACCAAAACGCTTGGCCAATGCCGCCTTGATCGTGGCCAGCTCGCTCGCCGGCAATGCCGTCGCCGAAGTCACCGTGGCCTTGACCACGCGCTCGGCTTCGTTGCGCATCTGCTCGTACAGGCCGGCGATTTCCGGCAACAGGCCGAGGCGGCGATTGTCCGCCAGCAACGCGAGGTAACGCTTGGCCGATGGGCCCGACTGCGGCGACGCCAACAACTCGACCGCGTCGTGGTCGGACAACCTGGGGTTGCCAAGCAGCCCGGCCACCCGTGGATCGGCGGCGACGCACGCGGCGAAGTCGAGCACCTGCGACCACGCGGCGAAACTGCCCGCGGAAGTCGCCGACTCATCACGCGCGAGGCCAAAGGCAGCGCGGGCGTAGGGGCGGGCGAGAGTCAGGGCCTGGGTCACGACTCAGCCTGCTTCCACTGACAGCTGCGCGGCGAGTTCATCGAGCAGGGCCTTGTGCGCGCTGGCGTCGATCTCGCGATGCAGCAGTTTCTCGGCACCGGCCACCGCAAGCGCGGACACCTGCTTGCGCAGGTCCTCGCGGGCACGATTGGTGGCAGCGGTGATGTCGGCGTCGGCGGAGATCTTCTGGCGGCCAGCCTCGGCAATCGCGTCGACCTTGGCGGCATCGACGATCTGGTTGGCGCGCTGGTGGGCCTGGTCGATGATCTCGTTGGCCTTCGCACGCGCTTCCTTGAGCGCATCGTTGACCTTGTCCTGCGCCTGCGCGAGGTCCTTCTGGCTGCGATCGGCAGCCGCCAGGCCCTCGGCAATCTTCTGCTGGCGCTCTTCGATCGCACCGATGATGTACGGCCAGCCGAATTTCATCACCAGCCAGGCGACCGCGAAAAACGCGAGGCCCTGAATGACGAGAGTGAGGTTGGGTAGCATGGAACTTGCTCCTGGTGTGCCTAATGCCGCATTGGCCGGCGCGGGCGCCGGCCTCGCCGCTCGATCAGCCGCCGAGCGTCGCCAGCAACGGGTTGGCGAACAACAGCAGCAGCGCAATCGCCACGCCGATCATCGGCACGGCGTCGAGCAGGCCGGCAACGATGAACATCTTGGTCTGCAGCATCGGGGTCAGCTCGGGCTGGCGCGCGGCGCCTTCGAGGAACTTGCCGCCGAGGATGGCGAAACCAATCGCGGTGCCGAGGGCGCCGAGGCCGATCAGCAAGCCGGCCGCGATGACCGTGAACTTCAATACTTCAGCGATGAGGGCTGCATTTTCCATGGTGTACTCCGATTGGATCGATTGCTTGTGGCGGGTGGAAGGAAGGTGGAACCAAGTGATTAGTGGCTTTCGGCCGACATGCTGAGATAGACGATCGTCAGCATCATGAAAATGAAGGCCTGCAAGGTGATGATCAGCACGTGGAACGCGGTCCAGGCAAAGCCGGCAACCAGCTGCGCGGCGCCCATTGCATAGGTGGACACGTGCGCCAGCGACGAGTTGAGGGTCATCAGCGCGATCAGGATGAAGATCAGCTCGCCGGCATACATGTTGCCGAACAGTCGCAGGCTCAGGCTGAGCGGCCGCACGCCTTCTTCGATCATCCGCAGCAGGAAGTTGGCCGGCGCCAGCGCGATCTTCATCGGCAGCGACTCGGCGTGGAACGGCGCGGTGAAGATTTCCTTGGTGAAGCCGGCGAAGCCCTTGTGCGAGATGCCGAACACCTGGATCAGCAGGAACACCGCCAGCGACAACCCGAACGTGGTGTTGAGGTCGGCGGTCGGCACCGCGCGCAGGTAGGCGTGCGCCGGGTCATGGCCGGCCGAGACATAACCCTGTGCCCACGCCCACGGCAGCAGGTCGACCGGGATCATGTCCATGAAGTTCATCAGGAACACGAGGCAGAAAATCGTGATCGACAGCGGCGCAATCAATTTGCTGCGGCCGTGGAACGTTTCGCGCACCAGGCCATCGACGAAGCCGACGATGATCTCCACCAACGCCTGGAACTTGCCCGGCACGCCGGACGTGGCCTTGCGCGCCGAGCGGATGAAGAAGAACAGGAACAGCACCGACAGCAGCAGGGTGAAAGCCAACGTATCCACGTTCAAGGTCATGAACGCGCCGTCGCCAACGCTCACCTGCAAATGATGCAAATGGTGGTTGATGTATTCGGTCGACCCGCCGGAAGCCGGCTCGGTCGCGGCGATGGTTTCAGTGCTCGGGTTCAACGCTGTCGCCTCGTGTTTGAATTCAAGGCCAGCAGGTAAGCCAGCATTCCTGCTGCCATCCCGCCGACCGCCGGAAGCGCCGGAAGCCGCCAGGGCCCCAATGCCACCGCAAGTACCACCATCACCACCACCCACTTGCCCAGGGTGCCCAACATCAGCCGCGCGAACGCTGCGCCTGCCGTCTGGATCCCGCCACCCAGCGCCACCACGGCCGCCACTGCATTGCCTGCCAGCATCGCCAGGCCGCCGGCCGCTGCCGCCAAACCCGCCATGGGGCCTGCCAGCAGCCCAATCACGGTCGTGACCAGCAGCGCCGCGGCCGCCTGGATGGCTACCGCGCGCAATGCTGCGCTGCGACCCGTGGCAATGGGATCGTGCACGCGCGACTCGTCGACAGTGGAGAGGGGCTTCGGGGGCCGCAAATCCGCCCCGCCAAGCCGCAAAATTATAGCAGGCCGGGATTTTCAGCGGCAACCGCTGCAACTTTCCGCACCGGCCGCAGTCCATCCAGTGGAAGGCCTGCTTCCTTCCTCGTCGATCCCTGCAGGCCCCGAGGAGCCCCGGTCGCCAGGCCGGGGCTCCGTTTTGGCCGGAATCGCGGCCCGGGACCGCAGCTACCCAGGTTTGCGCGGGATGTAGAGGTCGGTAATGGTGCCCTCGAAGGCCTCCGCGGCCATGCCGACGGATTCGCTGAGGGTCGGATGCGGATGAATGGTGCGGCCGATATCGGCCGCTTCCGCGCCCATTTCGATCGCCAGAGCGATCTCGGCGATCAATTCGCCGGCATGCACACCGACGATGCCGCCGCCGATGACCCGGTGTGTCTCCGGGTCGAACAGCAGCTTGGTGAAGCCTTCGCTCCGGCCCAGGCCAATGGCCCGGCCCGATGCCGCCCACGGGAACTTGCCCACTTCCACCGCCAGGCCCTTGGCCTTGGCCTCGGTCTCGGTAACCCCGACCCAGGCAATTTCCGGATCGGTGTAAGCCACCGAAGGAATCACCCGCGCAATCCACTCGCGCTTCTGGCCGGCCGCAACTTCGGCAGCAACGTGGCCTTCGTGGCTGGCCTTGTGCGCGAGCATCGGCTGCCCGACCAGGTCGCCGATCGCGAAAATGTGCGGGACGTTGCTGCGCATCTGCGCATCGACCGCGATGAAGCCGCGTTCGTCGACCTTGACCCCGGCCTTGGCCGCGTCCAGCTTGCCGCCGTTGGCCGAGCGCCCCACCGCGACCAGCACCCGGTCATACACGGCTTGGGCGGGGACGCTCGCGCCTTCAAACCCGCACTCGATGCCTTGTTTGCTCGCCTTGGCCGCAACCACCTTGGTCTTCAGGTGCAACGCGACACCCTGCTTTTTCAAGCGCTCAGCCAATGGCTTGACCAGGTCGGCGTCGGCACCGGGCATCAGCTGGTCCATGAACTCGACCACGGTGACGGCGGCGCCCAGCGCGCGATACACCGTCGCCATTTCCAGGCCGATGATGCCGCCGCCAACCACCAACAACGACTTCGGTACTTCGGCCAGCTCCAGCGCACCGGTCGAATCCATCACCCGCGGATCGTCCCACGGGAACATCGGCAGCCGCACCGCCTGCGAACCGGCGGCAATGATGCACTGGCCAAAACGCAGCAGCTGCGGCTTGCCATCGGCGCCGGTGATTTCAAGTTCATTGGCCGACACGAATTTCGCGGTGCCCTGCACCACCCGCACCTTGCGTTGCTTCGCCATCCCGGCCAGGCCCTTGGTGAGCTGGCCGACGACCTTGTCCTTGTAGCTGCGCAATTTGTCGAGGGTGATTTTCGGCTTGCCGAATTCAACCCCGTAGTCGCCGGCATGCGCGGCCTGGTCAATGACATCGGCCGCATGCAACAACGCCTTGGATGGAATGCAGCCGACGTTGAGGCAGACACCGCCAAGCGCCGCGTAGCGTTCGACCAGCACCGTGTCCAGGCCCAGGTCGGCTGCGCGGAATGCCGCGCTGTAACCGCCCGGCCCCGCGCCCAGCACGACCATGGCGCATTCGATATCGGCCGTGCGCCCACTCGCTGGCGCAGTGGCGGGCGTTGTGGGCGTTGTGGGCGTTGTGGGCGTTGTGGGCGTTGCGCGCGTTGCGCGCGCTGCAGGCGCTGCGGGCGCGGCAGCCGCGCCCGGCGCATCCGCCGACGCCACGTCCGCCGCGGTCTCCAGCACCACCACCACGCTGCCTTCGGACACCGCGTCGCCAACCTTGACCATCAATTTCTTGACCACGCCGGCAGCAGACGATGGCACTTCCATTGTCGCTTTGTCCGACTCCAGGGTCAGCAGGCCCTGGTCTTTCGTGACCGTGTCACCCACGGCCACCAGCACTTCGATCACCGGCACGTCGTCGTAGCCGCCGATGTCGGGAACCTTCACTTCGATCGTGTTGCCCATCGCGCCGGCCTCAGAGCATCGCCCGGCGCAGGTCGCCGAGCAGCTGTGCCAGGTAAGCGGTAAATCTTGCCGCGGACGCGCCGTCGATCACCCGGTGGTCGTAACTCAAGGACAACGGCAGCAACAGGCGCGGCTCGAACACCTCGCCATTCCAGACCGGTTGCATCGACGCCTTCGACACGCCAAGGATCGCCACTTCCGGCGCATTGACGATCGGGGTAAAGCTGGTACCGCCGATGCCGCCGAGCGAACTGATGGTGAAGCAGCCCCCTTGCATCTCGGCCGGCGACAACTTGCCGTCGCGTGCCTTGGCCGCCAGCGCCGAGGATTCGGCGGCAATCTCGATGACGCCCTTGCGGTCGCAATCGCGGATCACCGGAACCACCAGGCCGTTGGGCGTGTCGGCCGCAAAACCGACATTGAAGTATTGCTTCAGCACCAGTTGGGTGCCGTTGGCATCCAGCGATGCGTTGAAATCGGGATATTTCTGCAACGCCGCGACACTGGCCTTGATGATGAACGCCAACATCGTCAACTTTGCGCCCACGCCCTTGGCGATGGCTTTCGCATTTTCGTCGTTGAGCGCAACCCGCAAGGCTTCCAGGTCGGTGATGTCGGCATCGTCATGTTGGGTGACGTGCGGAATCATTGCCCAATTGCGCGCGAGGTTGGCGCCGGACAATTTCTGGATGCGGGT
>JBDSOZ010000121.1:0-10945 GCA_039914555.1 Luteimonas sp. | reverse complement strand
TGTCGAAGTAGATGTCTTCGACCTGCTCGACTGCCGACAGGATCGCTGCAGATTCCCAGCCGATATCGGCCAGCGCATGGATCAATGCCGCCTTGCGCCCGGCATGGCTGTAGGGGCGCTCGCCCTTTAGGTATGCGTCCCGCATGAGCACGAAGAAAAGCATCCTGTCATCGCGCATGGGAAAGCGGGCGACATATCTGCCCGGCGCGGTATAGGCCACATACGCGTTGCCGTTTCGGTGGGGATAGCCAACGACCTCAAACGAAGCGACGTGGCAACCCAGCGGATGCTCAAATTGCTCTTCGGGCCCAAAGCTGATCTGTCGAACCCGCGAGTGCAGGCCGTCGGCGCCGATAATGAGGTCGACTTCACGCGGCGGCGAATGCTCGAATCCGACATGCACCCGAGTACCGTCGTCATCGATCGTGGTGATGCTGTCGCCGAATAGCGTTTCCACCTGATCGTTCAGTGAGCCATATATGGCGGCCGCAATATCGGATCGCGCCAGCGTTGCCATGCGTCCTTTGGCGAGTTTCAACAGCGCGCTCGAGGGATAACCGCCACGGGTTCGTCCCGACTTGTCCACCATGCGCAGCTCGTCGGAATAATGCTGCAGTTCCAGCAGTTTTGGCAGCAGGCCCATCTTTTCCACAGCGTCGTAGCCGATGCCCCAGAGATTGAGCACGAATCCGCCGGTGCGAAGTTCGGGCGCATGCTCCACCAGCAATACCTCGTGGCCCAATTTTCCCAGCCAGTATGCGAGTGCCGTGCCGGCAATTCCGGCTCCGTTGATGACTACCTTCATTGACGAATTCACCCGTGCGATCTGCCAGCGAAACGCTGGTGACTATCATTTTCGCTGCATTGATACTTGCCGAGCCAGATAGAGAGGAATGCAGGGATGGGCGACCTGTCGGGATGTCCGCTTTGGGTCGGAACCCGCCCTTCGTTGTAAAGTGGCGCACTCGGCCAGAAACGGACTGTCGAGCAAGACCAATGAGTCAGGCCAAGAGGCTCAAGGTAGCACTTTCCCCGCTACCGCTATCGGTTTGCACGCGCTGTACTTGGGCGCTTCCACTTTCATTTTCTCGGCGTTCCACTCCTCTGCGCCTTCGCCGGCAGGAACTTTGAAATCGAGCATGAGTCGATCGGTCTGGCCAGCAATCACGCCAAGCCATTTGCCCTCGGACTTGGCATGGCTCCAGGCCTGAAACATCACTGCGAGCAACTCGTCCGAGACCTGCCCACCAGGTCCTTCCATCAGCCCCAAGGTGCTCCAACTCTGCTGTTCCCGCTCGGCCCAATCGCGGTAGATGCTGGTCATCCCGTACAACGTGGCAACCGTACGTGCCTGTTGGTGGTCCATGTGCGATAGCACGCCCTCCGACTCGCTTGATACGTAGGCTGAAGATTGGACGAGACGGTATCCGGGCTGGCCGACCTTGTCGATGGGCGGCAATATTCCTGAGTTGCGCGCCTCGACGAGAATCTCGCCGAGTTGAGTTAGGCGGCGTTCGAGGCAAGGCTGGTAGATCTGTCGTTCGACGACGTTCCAACGATTACCGGCCAACTCCGTTCGCAGCGCCTCCATGGAATCAGTGACTCGGATCTTCCATCGCATGGTGTCGGCAGCTTCGCCGATGGCCAATGCGATTAGCACACCCAGTACTACACTGCCCACTTCGCGCACAAACTTGCTCTGCTTGTCCGAAAACATTGGCTTCCGCAAAGGGCTTCTCCTGTGGCGCGCAAATCACGCAAACTACGAGAATCGCAGTAGGATTCGGTAGCAGCGCGCCCAGAATCCTAGCTCCGTGACGAGTATCCCCAGGATCAGGCAACAATACAATTACTCACCGCTTATGCGGCTTCGGAGCAAGCAACAATTGCGCCGACGCACATTCTTTGGCATCCGCCAACCGCCAGCCCAACCCCGACCACCGGCTCGCATGCCGCGCCAGCGCAGTCCCGATCACGTCGGCGCTTGCCACCACATGCAGTTCGCGCCGCGCGCGGGTGATGCCGGTGTAGATCAGTTCGCGTGACAGCACGCGGCTGTCGCGGGCGGGCAGCAACAGCCACACCTCTTCGAACTCGGAGCCCTGGGCCTTGTGCACGGTCATGGCGAACGCGCTGTCGTGTGCAGGTAGCGCGGCGGGGTGGAACGGACGTGGGGCGTCGACGGTGTCACCGGGGAACCAGGCGGTGACGACGCCATCGTCGCCGCGCAGGCAGATGCCGATGTCGCCGTTGAACAGGCGGTGGCGCGGGCTGTTCTCGGTGATCAGCAGCAGGCGACCGTGGAAATGGCGGTTGGATGTCGAGCCGGGGCCAGCGCCCGCGAGCAGGGTTTCGATCCGGGCGTTGAGGGTGCGCGCGCCCTGGGGGCCGTCGCGCACGGCGGTGAGCAGGCGCAGGCGCGAGGCAAGCGCGAGCGCTTCCGCCGGGTTGCTGGCGTTGGCAAGCGCGCGCCAGTGCGCAAGCAGGTGGTCGCGGTGCGCTTGCAACGGGTCGGTCATGCCTTCGTGGAAGTGGACCCCTGACAGTTGGCCTTCGCGCAACAGCGACAACGCGGAGGCGCTGTCGCCTTCGCGCACGGCGGCCGCGAGCGACGTGAGTTGCAACGCCTCGTGCTGGCGCCAGGCGCGGGTCAGGTGCGTACGCCGCGCCGGAAACGCATCGCCGCCCGAGCTGCCACCCGCGTCCATGCCGTCACCGTTGCCGGCGCCGCGCAGGATGCCGCTGAGCACGTCACCGGCTTCGACTGACGGCAGCTGGTCCGGATCGCCGAGCAGAACCAGGCGCGCGCCGTCAGGCACGGCATCGACCAGCTTGGCCATCATCGGCAGGTCGATCATCGAGGCCTCGTCGACCACGACCACGTCGAACGGCAGCGGGTTGTCGGCGAGGTGGCGAAAGCGTGGGCTGTCCGGGATCGTGCCGAGCAGGCGGTGCAGGGTGCTGCCGCGGGTCGGCAGCGCGGCGATGACGCCGGCGTCGGCGCCTTCCGCGGCCAGCGCCTGCAGCGCGTTGCGTACGCTCTCGGCCATGCGCTCGGCGGCGCGGCCAGTGGGTGCGGCCAGGGCAATGCGCGGGTCGGGGCGCGCGCACTTACGCGCCTGCTGAACCAAGTCCACGAGCATCCGCGCGATCGTCGTGGTCTTGCCGGTGCCGGGGCCGCCGGTGACAAGCTCGACGCCGCCCGCGTCCGGCGGTTGCGCAGCAATGCGTTGCAGGCCGGCCGCGACGCCGCGTTCGTATTCGCGGTAGCGGCGCAAGTACAGCAGTGTTGGTCCGCCAACTGGCCCTTCGAGCACCAACGGACAGCTGGCGTCCGAAACATCCGCGGCAGCCGTCGGCATCGCAACCCAGCGCGAAGCGGCCAGCGCGCGCTGCCAGTCTCCGGCATCAGGCCAGGGGATGTCGCTGCCGTTGTCGACCAGCGTGCGCGGCGACGCGGGGTCGAAACCAGCGTGGCCCTGCGCCACCGCAAGCGAAGCCAGTGCGGCGGCGGCCAGCACCTCGTCGGGGGTCTCCGGATCCAGGCGGCGCAGGCTTTGGGCAAGCGCATCGTCGATGGTACGCAGCACGCCGGCCTGGCGCAGGGCGCGCAGCAGACTCATGTGGCAGCTCCTTCGGCGTTGGCCTGGCCGAACAGTGCATCCAACGCATGGACCAGTTCGGGTTCGAAGCGTTGGGCGTGGATGCCAGTTGCCGGTTTGTCAGCAGGGGCGCTGCGCGTGGCGTCGAGGCCACGGCAGAACACATAACGAATGCCACCGAAGTCGCGTGCGTAGTCGTAAGCGTCGCCAAGGCGGAAGCGCAGCCAACGATGCAGGGCGAGCGTGTAGATCAGCGCCTGCAGGTCGTACTCGCTGTGGGCCATCGCGCTGGCCAATTGCGCGGCGTCATAACCGGGCAGGCGATTGGACTTGTAGTCGAGCACGTACCAGCGGCCGTCGTGCTGGTAGGTGAGATCGATCAGGCCGGTCATCAGGCCATCGAGCCGCTGGCGCAGGCCGAACCCCTGGCGCTCCCGGACCACGCCGTGCGCGTGCAGCAACTGCAGCAGCGCATCGACCCGGGTGGGCTGCAACGAGAACTGGAATTCGATTTCGGCACGACGCGCTTCATTAGGCAATTCGCACAGGCGCACGCCTTCGGGCATTTCGACGCGCAGGGTGTGGCCAACCAGATGCGTGACCAACACGACGCCATCTTCGATGTTATCTGCGGGATAGCCTTCCGCACCCAGCGCGGCGGCAATGATGTCGGTTGTGGCCCCCGGTGCTTGGTCGCCTGGTTGCCAGTCACGCCATGCGGCAAATCCGGCGGGCTCCAACGCAAACTGCTCCAACGCGGCGTGCAAGGCGACGCCGAAACGCGGGCCGGCGAAACGCGGGTCGAAGTCGGCGATGTCGGCGGCGATCTCGATGCTGTCGGCTTCAGCTGCGGTTGGCTCGTCGCGGCCACCCGGCACGGGCACGGTCGCTGCCGCAGACGAATCGTTGCCGGCATCGGCATTGGACAGCTGGGTGAAACTGTAGACCCACCAGTCGTGCGACAGCGCGCGCTTGGCCACGCGCGCCTGTGGCACCGCCGCGTCGGATCCAGGTGGCAGGCGTTCGAGGTGTGCGGGTGGCGCAGTCGCGTCGACGACGATGCCGGGTACAGCGGCGAGCGCGTCCATATTACCCAGCATTGGTGCCAGTGCGGCTTTGTCATGACTCGAAAACGCGCCCGTGGCGATCCACAATGCGTGCTTGGCGCGCGTGAGACCGACGTACAGCAGGCGCGCGTCTTCTGCGCACTGCTCGACCTTCCACGACTCCTTGGCTTCTTCCCAGCCTGCATCAGCCAGGCCCACCTTCCAATGCAGGTGGCGGCCGTGCGCCTCGTCGTGGGCGATGCAGCCACGGCTCGGCGATTTGTGCTGGCGGCCGATCCCGGCGAACGGCAGGAACACCAACGGATACTCCAGGCCCTTGCTCTTGTGCAGGGTGACGATCTGTACCCGATGCGCATCGGATTCGAGCCGCAACAACTGGGTCTCGTCGTCGGCGTCGGCTTGGGCGATGCGCCGGCCCAGCCAGTCGACCAGGCCCTGCAGCCCGAGCGCGAGTGCCTGCGCTTCCTGCAGCGCTTCGGCCAACTGCAGGTAGTTGCTCACCCTGCGCTCCCCATCGACCAGGCCAAGCAGGCGCTCGGCATTGATCGCGCACAGGTCACCCACCAGTGCGAGCGGACCTCCGCGCAACAGGCGTTCGCGCCAATCCATCGACTTGTACTGCCACTCGCGATGGGCGTCGGAGTGTTCCAGCGCGTCGATCGCTGCCGCGTCTTCGCCGACCAGCACGGTGGACAACGCCGCACGCAGGCGGCCGTCATCACCGCCTTGCAGCAGAGCCAGCAACAACGCATGCAGTTCGCGCGCTTCGCCAGTGGCGAACAGGCTCTGCTTGCCTGCCGCCACCGCGGGAATGCCCACCGCAGCCAGTGCCTGCTGGATCTTGCCGGCTTCGTGATGGCTGCGCACCAGTACCGCGATGTCGCCCGGCTGCACCGGTGCACCGTCGATCATCGCGTCGCCCGCGCGTGCGTCACTGAGCACGCCGTGGATGGCAGCGACGCAACCAGCGGCCGCCAGTCCGCGCGAGTCATCGGCGCTCCAGGCTTTGCCGTTGCCATCCTGGCCCGACTGCGGTGGCGGTGCCTGCCAAATGGTCAGCGCAGGTGCGTTGGCGCCGTTGCGCAGGAAATCCGAATCCGTGCGCCGGCCACCACCAGACACTGTGCGGAAGAAAATGCGCGGATCCACGAACGCATCTTCGCCAGCTTGGGCATACAACGCGTCGATGGCGGCGAGCAGCGAGGGTCGCGAACGGAAGTTGTGGGCCAGCGCCGGCGCTTCGGTGGCCGTACTTCGCGCCCCGAGATAGGCGTGCACGTCACCGCCGCGAAAACCATAGATCGCCTGCTTGGGGTCGCCGATCAGGAACAGCGCCGACCCAACTTCCACCTCGCCACGGCTGCCGCTGCCAAACACACGATCGAAGATCGCCCACTGGCGCGCGTCGGTGTCCTGGAACTCGTCGACCAACGCAACCGCATACTGCGTGCGCAGGTTACGCGCGAGTGCATCGCCATTTGGGCTGTCAAGCGCATCGGCGACGCCATCAATCAAGTCATCGTAGGTTTGCACCCGGCGCTGCCGCTTGAGTGTGGCCAGGCGCACGCGCGCGTCATCGCGCAGGTGGTGCAACAGGGCAATGCGGCGACTGCCAAGGTAATCCTGCATGGCGCGTTCGGCCTCGAACCAATGCGCGAACGCGTCGAACAATGGCGACATCGGCACATGTTCGCACTTGTCTTCGTAGCAAAATGCCAGCAATCGCTCCGGCCGCAGCTTGTCGAGATGCGACTTTTCGCCCATTGGCCAGTCGCGCGCTTCACGCCCTGCCTGCAGTTCCACGAAGGCTTTAGCGAAACTGGGGCGCTTCACCCGGCTGCCATGCAGGACCTTGCGGTCGAAGGCATCCGCGATCAACGCCTGTGCATCAGCGGCATGGATGTCGATCGCTTCTGCGAGCCTGTCGGCAGCAGCGCCAAGTGCATGCCGCGGGTCTGCCGGCAGCGGCACTTCCGCCGGAAGCAGCGCCGGCTCACGCAGCAGCAGGCGCAGGTCTTCGGCGAGGGCGTGCGGCCCTTCCTTCCACAGTGCAGCAAGATCATCGGCGCCGGCGGTGTCACGCCCGTAAGCGCGCCACAGATCGGCGGCAAGTTCATCGCGCAGCTCGCCGTCATTGGCCAGCAACTCCGGCGGGTCGAAGCCCTGGCCACTTTCCAGCGCGTGCTCGCGCAACACCCGTGCACAGAAGCCATGGATGGTGAACACCGCCGCGAGGTCGACTTCCATTGCCGCCTGGCGCAAACGGCGCCGCAAGGCCTGCTCGGATTCGCCACTGCTGGCCTGGTGCGCGCGCAGGATTTCGCGGGTCAATCCAACCTCGGCGTTGTCGTCTTCGCCCGCGGGTGCGCCGATCAGCGCGAGGGCCAGCAACAGGCGTTCGCGAATGCGCTTGCGCAGTTCCTGGGTGGCTGCTTCGGTGAAGGTCACCGCCAGCACCTGGCCGACCCGCAGGCTGCGTTCAACCACCAGGCGCGTCACCAGCGTGGCCAGGGTAAAGGTCTTGCCGGTGCCCGCCGAAGCCTCGATTAGATGGACGCCATCGAGCGGCAGCGCCAGGAAAGGATCGCGGACGCTTGCGTCGTTCATGCCGCGTCCTCCGCATCGTCTTCGGCCGGCGGTTGCAACCCGTCGGGCGCGATCGCAGGCACGCCATCCATTACTGCGCCGAAGATGGTGTACGCCGCCGCCGCAAACGCCTGCAACGCCGTGGCATCGGCAAACGGATCGCGCCCGCGCAGCGCCAATCGCAGCGCTTCGCCCCCACCCTCGGCCCAACTACGGGTGCTGCCGCGCCAGCGCTTGGCCGCTTCGCGCGGACCGCGCACGGCATCGTCGGCCTTGAACAGTTCCCACCCGCTGTATGGCGCAAACGGCAACGGTCGTCGCAAACCGTCGCTACGCAATGCCAACAAGCCACGCAGCGCGTCGACGGCGACTTCGCGTGACAAGCGAACGCGCGGGTAAGCGTCGACCACGCCATCCCGCTCAAGGAATTCGACAAACGACAGGTCCACGCCGGCCGCGGCCGCCAGCAACCAGTCCAGTCCATGGCGGATGGCCGTCGGCCCATCGCGTTCGCCGAAGCGCAAGCGCGCGATGCCCTGCGGCCAAGCCTCGGCAATGCGGCCATGCAGGCGCACGCCATCGATCTCGACTTCCAACGGCAGCGACTGCGCTTGCACCCGCGATTCTCCGCGCCAGTGCGCGAAGTGCTGCACATACGGTTCGACTTCAGCGCGAAGCTCGGCCAGTGCGCGCTTCCCCAGCGGGCCGGACGGCAACATGCCGCGTGCGCGCAACCCAAGATGCATCGCATCCAGGTCCTGCCCGAGCAGCAGCGCATCGAACACCGCGCGTTGCAGTTGGTTGCGTTCGCGACCACGACCAGGCGCCTGCAGCGGTTCGATATCGTCACCAGCCCGTTCGATCTCCGGCAGTCGCAATCCCAGGCGTTGGCGCAGGAACCGCCCCGCCGGGTCCATCAGGAAGCGACGCAACGCATCGAGCGGGAGCTCGGTTTCAACCTCGGCGGGTGGTGCCAGCGCCGCGGCCGCATCGATCCACGGCGCCAACGGCAAGCGCGTGCCGGCGAGCCGGCCCGCCGCTGGATGCCAAAGTTCGCGGTAACTGAAGTGACGCCTGTCCGCGCTGCCAAAAGCCGCCGGCGAGAACGGCTGCAGCGGATGCCGCAACACCAGCTCGCGTGCCGCCCCGACCGGTTTTGCATGATACGCACCGGCGGCGGCGAGCAGTTCCGACACCAGGGCCGACGGTTCGCGGGCACTGCCGTCGCGCGGATCGGCCCCAAGCCAGCTGAGGTAAAACACGTCCTGTGCAGCCGAGAACAACTGCAGGAACAGGTAGCGGTCGTCGTCGCGGGTGGAGCGATCGCCATGGCGGCGTTGCTCGGTACCCAGTTGCGCAGTGAGACGATTGAGCCCAGCGGATGGATCGCGTCGCGGGAACTCACCGTCGTTCATGCCAAGCAGGCAGATCACCCGGAACGGCAACAGCCGCATCGGCACCATCCGCGCGAAGCTGACGCCGCCAGTGAGCAGCGGTGCGCGGGTGTCGGCCTCACCCAACACGCTGGCGAAATACTCGCGCACGACTTCACTGGGAACCGGGGCATCGAAGCCGGCGCGCGCGGCCTGGTCTGCAAACGCATCGATCAGCGAGCGCAGCCGGTCAAGCGCGCGCTGGCCGCGCGGCGTATCTGGCGGTTGCGGCAGCAAAGCGCCGAGCAGTTCCAGCAGGCGTTCGCGCCAACTGGCCGGCGGCATCGCTTCGCCAAGTACACGCTCGGATCGGGCGAGCACGCGCAGCAGTCGCAGCAACACGTCGAGTGCATCCAGCGCGCCGCCTTCCAGTTCCGGCCACGGCGCAACCACCTGGCGGCTGCCGACAATCGTGGTGTCGTTGCCGCTGGCATGGCCGAGCAGCAATCGATCGAGCGCGAACTGCCAGGTGTAGGCATCGTCGTCCGGAGCCCCCTGGCGCACGCGATGCGCGGCATCGATGCCCCAGCGCGCGCCGGCGGCGTGCAGCCAGCCATGCAGGCGTTCAAACGCGGCGGCATCGAGCCCTGCCGCCTCGGCCAACGGCGGGCTGGCGAGCAGGTCGAGCATTTCGTCCAGGCCAAAACGCGACACCGGCAACGCCAGCAGGCGCAGGAACGCAGCGGCCAGCGGCTCGCCGGCCAATGGACTCGCATCAGCCATGGCCCAGGGAATTGAATTGCCGTGCCCCTGTCCACCGAACACCGCATCCAGGTACGGCACGTAGGGATCGATATCTGGCGCCAGCACCGCGATCTCGCGCGGCTGCAGCGGCGGATCGAAACGTGGGTCTTCCAGCAACGCACGCAGCCGGTCGTGCAACACCTGCAGTTCGCGCAGGCGGGTGTGGCAGGCGTGTGCCTGCAGGCTGGGATCGTTGCGGTCGACCTCAACACGCGCTTCGCCTGAAGGCGTCGCATGGCGATGCAACAGGTCCGCCTGGATCCGATGCAACAAGCTGTCGCGCAAGCCACCGTCGGCGAGCGTCGGCCGGGTGTCGGTATCTGGATCGACGTAGGCGGCGATCTCGCCGGACGGATGCACCACTTCGTAGCTGCCCAACAAGGCCATGAAGTCGCGACCCGCCGCACCCCAGTCGCGCAGCAACGGATTTTCGCCAGCCTCGTCGCCGAAAGGTTCTGCGTCGCCCGCGCGCAGCCGCGCGCCCAACGATTGCAGGTCGCCCCAGTATTCGCGGGTCGGCGTCGGCAGGTAGAAGTGCAAGGTGCCGACGCGGGCCTGGGTTGCCATCACCCGCAACACGTCGGGCGAAACGTTGAGGGTGGCAAAGGCAAACAGCCGCGACGGCAGCCCGGACGGCAACGCGACGTTGTCGCCAGCGAAACGCGTGAGGTACTGCTGGATGCGACGGGCGCGGTAGTCGCGATCGGCGACTACCGCGCGCCACAGGATCGCCTGCGGGTCGTCCGGGTCGGCGCCCGTCTCCCAGCGCAACAGCCAGTCGCGGCGCCAGGCCTGGTACTTCTCGAACACGTTGGCCAGTTCCCCGGCCAGGGTCCACGCCTTCAGCGCGTCATCGCCTCCAAGGTAAGCGGCCAGATGTGCAAGCGCAGGACGCGTGAGATTGGCCGGATTCAGCAGTGCGGCGTACAGCCGCCAATGCAGGCTGTCGGCGTCAAGTTCGTGGCTGGCCCGCCCAAGGTTGGCTGCCAGTGCACGCGCCACGAACTCGCCCGGGGTCAGGAATTCGAGGTTGGCGGCAATCCCGTGGCGCTTGGCCATGGTGGCCTGCAGCCAACGCCGCATCGCCGGCTGCGGGATCAGGATCGTTTCGGGAACCAGCAGCGGCTGCCCGGGCGCGGGCGCACGCAGCTCCGTGGCCAGCAACGTGGCCAGCAGCTCCAGCGAATTGGAGTGGTAGACGCGGAAGTCAGGCGCGTTCGGCATCGTCTGCATGATGCCGCACCGCGGTCGCATGGGTGGAGATCGTGGCCGGCGGGATCGCCGGGCCACCCCGGAGTGCGACAATGCGCCCATGAACGACGACTCCCCCATCGTCCGCCTGTCAGGCCTGCGCCTGGAGCGCGGCGGTCGCGCCATCCTCGATGACATCGACCTGGTGGTGGCGCGCGGCAGCATCACTGCGGTGCTGGGTCCGTCGGGCAGCGGCAAGTCGACCTTGCTGGCTGGCCTCACCGGCGAACTGGAGCCCGCTGCCGGCACGGTCGAAGTGCTC
>JBDSOZ010000048.1:0-6746 GCA_039914555.1 Luteimonas sp. | reverse complement strand
CCGGCATGCACGGACATGCGCGTGCCGGTCGCGGCGATGGCTATGTGATCTATGCGGGCGTCGACGCGCAAGCGATCGACCGCGCACTGCCCTGGCGCGAGCTGATTTTTGCGCGGCAGAAACTTCTATTGCTGGACGAGCTGCGCGGGATCGACCCGCAGGACCGGATTACCCCGGTGCTGGCGGCACTTGCGGGCTTGCCAGCGTTTGGCGACCTCGTCGTCGAGCATCCTGATTCGGACCTGGCCAAGCCGCTGGCCGGTCTTGCCCGCAGTTTTGCCAACGCCTTGCGTCCGGCATTGCGCAAAGCCGGGCTGCTCGATCCCGTGGTCGATCCAGCCAAGCCCCGGTTGCATCTGTGCTTCCTGGATGGCGACCACCTGTTGCTTGCCCAGGGCAATCCGCGCGACAGCGCGCCCTGGCCATCGGGAATTCCGCGCCTGAAGTTGCACGCCGATGCGCCTTCGCGCTCGGCGCTCAAGCTCGAGGAAGCGCTGCTGATCCTGCTCGACGAGCGCGAACGCGCAACCCTGCTGCAACCGGGAATGCGTGCAGCCGATCTCGGCGCCGCGCCGGGTGGCTGGACCTGGGTGCTGTTACGCCATGGCTTGCGGGTCACCGCGGTCGACAACGGTCCGCTGCGCCAACACGTGCTCGACAGCGGCCTGGTCGAACACCTGCGCGCCGATGGCTTTGCCTGGCACCCGCCACGTGCGCTGGACTGGATGGTCTGCGACATGGTCGAGCAACCACGACGCGTCGCCGCGCGCATGGCGCAGTGGTTTGCCGAGGGTTGGTGCGAACGCGCCATCTTCAACCTCAAATTGCCAATGAAGAAGCGCTGGCAGGAAACCGGACTCTGCCTGGACCTGCTCCACGCCCAGGCAGGTCGGCCACTCAAGGTGCGCGCGCGCCAGCTGTACCACGACCGCGAAGAAATCACGGTGTTCGCAAGCGCGCGCGACTAGCGCAGGCCCGCGGCTTTTTTCCACAGCATGTGGGTCAGTGGCGGCAACTTGCCCGCCAGCCCAAGCAAGCGGCCGCGCAGCAGCGTCGCCGCGATATTACCGCTGCCATACAGGCGATTGATGCCCTCGAATGCGTGCGCCGCCAGCGCGTTTTCGCTCCTGCGGCCGCGGGCCCAGCGTGCGAGCCGCGTTGGCGCCGCCCAATCGGCCCCTGCGCCTTGCGCAGCGGCAATCGATGCGCGCAGTGCGCTGACGTCGCGCAAGCCAAGGTTGACGCCTTGGCCTGCAAGCGGATGCACGGCGTGGGCAGCATCGCCCAGCACCAGCACCCGATGGCGTACATAGGATTCGACCAGCTGCCGGCGCAGCGGAAATGCCACGCGCGGTGACAGCGCACTGGTGCTGCCCAGGCGGGCATCGAACGCACGGGTCAAGGCCTCGCCAAAGGCGGTATCGTCCAGTGCCAGCACATGGGCGGCCTCCGCATCG
Organism: Luteimonas sp.; assembly: GCA_039914555.1. Classification (GTDB taxonomy): domain Bacteria; phylum Pseudomonadota; class Gammaproteobacteria; order Xanthomonadales; family Xanthomonadaceae; genus Cognatiluteimonas. Next base: position 5,289 of record JBDSOZ010000048.1, on the reverse strand, counting down.
GGCAAGGTCCAGACAATCGAACTGGAACCGTCGGCACAAGGCAGGAATGCGAGTGGCCCAGTCGGCAGGAACCGTTGCCATGCGGTGTCTTCATGCGCATGTTGGGTCGAGACATAGCCGACAATGCCGCGTTGCCCATAGTCGTGCCGGTCCACACCCAGCCCCGCGAGTTGCCGCAGCGTGGATTGCGCGCCGTCCGCAGCGATTGCAATGCGTGCCTGCAAGCGGGTGCCATCTTCCAGCTGCAGGCGCGCGGTCCCGTCGCCGTCCTGCATCGGTTCCAGTGCCGCCACCCGCGCCGGGCAATACACGCGCACGCCGGCATCGGGTAGCGCCGCCCACAACCGGTCGTGCAGTAATCCATGCTCGACGATCCAACCCAGCTCACGGCGCCCGAACGCATCGGCATCAAACCCAAGTTCACCGCCGCCGGCAGCATCCCAGACCCGCATGCGCCGGTAAGGATGGATCCGAGCCGCCTGCACGGCGGCCCACACGCCCAGTTGGTCCAGCAGCTGGGCGTTGTCGGCGGCGAAGGCATACACGCGCAAGTCGGGATGCTGGCGATGCCATGGCTTGGGCGCGGCGCCTTCAACCAGGGCGACTTCCAGTCCAGTGCGCGCAAGCGCCAATGCGCAGGCCGCGCCGACCACGCCACCGCCGACGATCACCGCATCCAGGCCGGCGCGACGATTCACGCCACCGTCCCGCGACACAGGCGTGGCACCTCACCGCGGTAGCCCATCGCACCGCCAACGAGCCAGGCCTGCAACGCAGGCAGGCGCTGTGCCGCCAACAACCCGGCACTGCGCAGCGGGCGAAGTAGCAGCGAAGGGTTCGCGGTCATCCGCGCCAGGCCATGCGAGAACGCCAACGTGCGCACCCGGTCCTCTTGCCGGCGCTGCACGTATGCCGCCAACAGGGCATTGGTCCCGGGGTCTTCGCAACCATCCACCAGTTCGGCCAGGGTCAGCGCATCACGCAGCCCCAGGTTGAACCCTTGCGCTCCCACGGGATGCAACGACTGCGCAGCGTTGCCGATCAGCACCGCGCGCGATCCAATGGTGCGTCCTGCGCACACCCGCACTGCCGGGTAGCGGCTGCGCGGACCGACCTCCAGGAACGCACCGGCACGCCAGCCAAATGCCCGTTGCAACCGCGCCAGCCAGGCGACGTCGTCCAGCGCTGCAACCGCATCGGCCTGCCCCAGCGCCACGCCGTGGACCACGCCGTAGTGACCGTCACCGCGCGGCAGCAGCGCGGTCGGGCCGTCCGTGCCGAAACGCTCCCAGGCACTTCCGTCCGCAAGCCGCGCCGGTCGCAGCCGCGCCACGAACAGGGCCTGGGCGTAGTCGTACTCATCAACATCGATGCCCAGCCCGCTCCGCACCGCGCTATGGGTGCCATCGGCAGCGACCAGCAGTTTCGCCGCAAGCAGCCGTTCGCCATCGCCAGCATCGATCCGGATCACACGCTGGTGATCGGTCTCGCTGTCCAGGCCGATGAACCGCGCCGGGCGATAGCGCACCAGATGATTGAGTTCCGCCAGGCGCGTTTCCAGCGCCTGGCCGAAGTCGCGAGCAACCACCACCTGGCCAAAGCACTGGCGACCGTAATCGGCAGCATCCAGTTGCACGCGGCCAAAATCGCCGGCGCGACTCACATGGATGCGGCGGATCGGCGCCGCCGGCATCTGCAGTTTCTGCAACACGCCAAGCGCGGTGAGTGCGTTGACCGTCGCCTCGGCGAAGCTGAGGTTGCGCTGGTCGAATACCGCCGGCAGCACGCCGGTTGGCGTCGCTTCGACCATCGCCACGTCCAGACCGGTGCGGTCCAGTGCGATCGCCAGACTGGCCCCCACCAGGCCGCCGCCCACGATCACCACGTCATGGCGGGTGGGGCTTCCGTGGGCATCGGAATGGCGCGTTCGCGCGTCGTGGTTCATGGCTAGGCTATGCTACCGGTTCCTGCGCTACGACCTGCATGCCGACGATGAACCGATCCGCTCCCCACAACGCCTTTGCTCCCGGCCCGCTGGTCCTGGCCGCGTTGATCTTCGTGGCCGCATTGTCGCGGCTGCTTCCGCATCCACCAAACTTCTCACCGGTGGAAGCAATCGCGCTGTTTGGCGGCGCGTATTTCGCTTCGCGCGCGTGGGCACTGGCGGTGCCGCTGCTGGCGCTGCTGGCGTCAGACCTGATCATGGGCGCGGTGTTGGGCGCCAGCTATGCCAGCTATATCGGCGGATTCAGTTTCTGGTCGGTCTATGCCTGCATCGCCTTGTCGACCGTGCTCGGCTTCGGCCTGCGCGGCAAGGTTGGCGGCGCGCGCGTGCTCGGCTATTGCCTGGCCGGATCGGTGTTGTTCTTCGTGGTCACCAATTTCGGTGCCTGGCTGGGGTCGCCTGGGTTCTATCCGCGCACCGGCGCCGGTTTGGCCGCCGCGTATGCCGCCGGCATTCCTTTCTTCCAGTGGACCGCGCTCGGCACGCTGGCCTATGCCGCCCTCCTGTTCGGCGGATTTGCGCTGTTGCGCCGGCACCTGCCGGTGTTGCGCGCACAGACGGTGTAAGCGCTCGCGGCAATGGGCAACCGGCTTTCAAAGATCTATACCCGCACCGGTGATGACGGCAGCACTGGCCTCGGCGACGGCACCCGCGTAGGCAAGGATTCAGTGCGGGTTACGGCCTATGGCACCGTCGACGAGGCCAACTCCGCGATTGGAGTCTTGCTGGCCGCGCCAGTGCCCGATGCCGTCCGCGACTTGCTGACCACGGTCCAGCACCAGCTGTTCGATCTGGGCGGTGAGTTGTGCATTCCCGGCCATGCCGCGATCCACGATGCCGACGTGACCGCGCTGGAAAGCGCGTTGGACGCCTTTAACGCCGACCTGCCGCCGCTGCGCGAATTCATCCTGCCCGGCGGCGGCGATGCCGCCGCGCGCTGCCACCTCGCGCGCACCATCGTGCGTCGAGCCGAGCGCGAAACCGTGGCCCTGTCCCGGACCGAGGCCGTGCGGCCAGAGCCGGTGCGCTACCTGAACCGGCTCTCGGACCTGTTGTTCGTGATCGCGCGGGTATTGGCACGTGCCGACGGCCAGGGCGAAGTGATCTGGAAGCATGAGCGGCGCAAGCCGCAGCTTGCCACCTGAGCTCGCGCACTTTGCCGCAGTGATGGACCTGCATTGCCGCTGCACGGGGGATGGGGCAAGCTAAGCACCGTTTCCGCTCGATGGACGCCTGCGTGCGCAAAGCCTTCCGATCGTCGCCACTGTCGACCTGCCTGTTGCTGGCGCTTGCCACCCTGCCAGTGTCCGGGGTAGCCCGCGCCGGTGATGACGAGCGCCCTGGACAGTGGAAGCTGTGTCCCGTCGAGGACGCAGTCCCGGCCTTTGCCGATGCCCGCCAGCCAAGCACCATTACCGGCGCCCGGGCCGACCAGCCGACCGAGATCGAAGGCGACCAGCTCAGCGGCACCGATGTCAGCCGCCAGTTCCAGGGGAATGTCGCGTTGCACCGAGGCGATCAGTTCCTGGGCACCGACAACCTCACCATCGACAGCGAGACCGGCCGTTACCTCGCCACGGGCAGCGTGCGCTACCAGGACTCCGGAATGCGCCTGGTCGCGGAAAAGGCCGAAGGCAACCAGGACACCGATCGCCACGACCTGGAAAACATCCGTTATCAGCTGGTGTCGCGCCGTGGCAACGGCAGCGCCGACCATATCGAGATGCATGGCGCCCAGGGCGCGTTGTTTGGCGCCACCTATTCAACGTGCCCGCCGGAAGCGCGCAGCTGGGAGCTGCGTGCGCAACGAATTGACGTCGACACCGAATCGGGGATGGGCACCGCGCACAACGCCACCCTGCGGGTCGGCAAGGTCCCGGTGCTGTACGTGCCGTGGTTCCCGTTCCCGATCGACAACCGGCGCAGATCGGGCTTGTTGTATCCATCAATTGCTTCGTCCGGGCGCAACGGCTTCGATTACCGCCAGCCGATCTATTTCAACCTGGCGCCGAACCGCGATGCCACCATCACCCCGCGGTTGATGACCAGCCGTGGTGCGCAGTTGGGCGCACAGTTCCGCTACCTGGGTGACGCGGGCGCCGGCACCGTGGAATTCGCTTACCTGCCTTCAGACAAGCTGACCACGCGCGAAGCCAGTAAAGAGACCGCCGAATTCCTGGCCAAGGGCTATCCACAGGACAACCGCCGGGACAGCAATCGCGCGCGGTTCCAGTTCCTGGGCCACCAAGACCTGAGTGCAAACTGGCAGGCGCGGGCCAATCTCGACTGGACCAGCGACCCGCGTTACCTCGAGGACTTCAGCAACAACCTTGACGGTCTCTCGGCCTATTCGCTTTACAGCGAGATCGGTGTTTACGGCCATGGCCGCCACTGGACCGCAGCAATCACCGCCGACCACCAACAATTGGCCGATTACACCCTGTCCGACGCGGTGCTTCCGCACGACCGGCTTCCGCGCGCGTTCCTGCGCTGGGACCAGCCCTTGAAATCCTGGTTGACCGCGGGCCTGAATGCCGAAGCCGTGCGCTTCTTCCACCCTAATCGGGCCGGCGGCACGCGTGTCGACTTCCAGCCCTATGTCAGCATGCCGTTGACTGGTGCGAGCTGGTTCGCGACGCCGAAAGTGGCATGGCGTTATACCAGCTATCGACTCGATGACGCCTTTGGGGTCGGCGTTGGCGGTGGTTCCTTCGATAGCGCGCCGACCCGCAGCATGCCGATCGCTTCGTTCGATGCCGGACTGATGTTCGACCGGAATGCCGAGATCAACGGCAGCAGCTATTTGCAAACCCTGGAGCCGCGCCTGTTCTACCTGAAGGTGCCCTATCGCGACCAGAGCGGACTACCGCTGTTCGACACCGGCCCAATGACCTTCAGCTGGGGCCAGTTGTTCCGCGAGAACCGCTATAGCGGCGCAGACCGCCAGACCGATGCCAACCAGCTGACCGTGGCAGTCTCGACCCGCTTGCTGCGCCAGTCCGACGGCCTCGAAAAGCTGTCAGCCAGCGTCGGCCAGATCCGCTATTTCGACGAGTCGCGGGTCACCGTGCCCGGCGAGGTCCCGGTGGAGCAAGGCAAATCGGCCTGGGTCGCCGACGCCACTTACGCCGTCAATGATCGCTGGAGCATCGGCGGCTCCTACCAATGGGATCCGAAGTTCCGCCGCAAGGACCTCGCCAGCGTCCGCGGCCGTTACCTGATTGGTGACGAAGGCATCTTCAACTTCGGGTACCGCTACCGCCGCGGCCTGCTCGAGCAGGCCG
>JBDSOZ010000043.1:0-3728 GCA_039914555.1 Luteimonas sp. | reverse complement strand
GCGCAACTGGCAATCGAGCGTGCCAGTGCACGGCTCAAGACCGAAAAACAGGTCACCCGCAAGAAAGTCACCCAGGGCCCTGCCCTGCCCGGCAAACTCGCCGACTGCATCTCCCAGGACCTGTCGCGCACGGAATTGTTCCTGGTCGAAGGTGATTCCGCCGGTGGCAGCGCACGCCAGGCCCGCGACAAGGATTTCCAGGCGATCCTGCCGTTGCGCGGCAAGATCCTCAACACCTGGGAAGTCGCCTCGGGCAGCGTGCTGGCTTCCAACGAAGTGCACGACCTCGCGGTGGCGATCGGTTGCGATCCCGGCAAGGGCGACATTTCCGGCTTGCGCTACGGCAAGGTGATCATCCTCGCCGACGCGGATTCCGACGGCCTGCACATCGCGACATTGCTGTCGGCCTTGTTCCTCAAGCACTTCCCGGCGCTGGTCGCCGCCGGCAACATTTTCGTGGCGATGCCACCGCTGTTCCGGGTCGATATCGGCAAGCAGGTGTTCTATGCGCTGGACGAGGAAGAGAAGCGCCTGTTGCTTGAACGCATCGCGCGCGAAAATCTCAAGGGCACCGTGCATGTCACCCGCTTCAAGGGACTGGGCGAAATGAACCCTTCACAATTGCGCGAATCAACCATCCATCCCGATACCCGCCGGTTGGTCCAGCTCACGGTGGACGACAGTGCCCAGACCGACGCGCTGATGGACATGTTGCTGTGCAAGAAGCGGGCCAGCGACCGCAAGGCCTGGCTCGAGCGCAAGGGCGACCTGGCGACACTCGAGGTGTGACTGGCAGTCAACCGTGACCTGCTCCGCCGTTTCAAGCCTGCCGGCGCGCTACCCTGCCCGAGTCCGTGGAGGGACGTCCTGGAGAATCACCCATGAATCATTCCAACCTGGCCTTGCTGGTCGGCACGGCCTTGTTCGCATTGAGCGCTGCAGCGGTGGCACAGGTGGTGCCCGCGAAGGACTTCGCCCGGCATGCCGACATCCAGTCGGTCACCCTGTCCCCAGGTGGCGACTACATCGCCCTGGCGGTACCGACCGAAAACGACCTGGAAACCCAGCTGCAGGTGGTCAAGCTGGATGGCCAGGGCGACACCCAGATCCTGCGCTTCGGCAACCAGCAACACGTGTCGGACGTGTTGTGGAGCGACGACACCCAACTCGTTGTGTCGCGCGCCGAGATGCAGCCGCTGCTGGCCTTGCCTTCCAGCTACGGCGAGTTGATGTCCTCCGACGTTACCGGCAAGACCCAGCAGACGCTGTTCGCGTTCCTGCCCGAACGCGCAGGCAAGCGTGGCCGGCGCAAGGACCAGGGCTTCGCCAGCGTTGCCAAGGTGCTGGATGCCGAGCCAGGCAAGGTCCTGGTCTACTTTTCCTGCTGGCCATCGGTGTGCGGCCAGAAGCCGCCAACCACGATCTACAAGGTCGACACCCGCACCGGCGAACGCGAGCAGGTCGACTACGTCAACGAACCCGCATCGTTCGACTTTGATCAGGCCGGCCGCGCCCGGATCCTGACCACCAGCGACGACGCCGACGAGCCGGTGCTGAAATATCGCCCCGGCGCGGACAATGCCTGGCAACCGATGCCGAAGTCCCTGGCCGGACGCAGCGTCGGCAGCACCTGGTTCGCGCCCGATGCCAACACCGTGTACGCGACCCTGTCCGACCATGGCGAACCGAGCCAGTTGTACAAACTCGACCTCGCCGCCGGCACCCGGGTCAAGCTGGCCGGACGCGATGACGTCGAGATCGCGAACCTGATGTACGAAGGCCATCACGGCAAGCCGTTTGCCGTGGTCTACGACGCCGACAAGCCGCAGGTCCAGTACCTGGATGCGAACTCGGAATGGGCGAAGTTGCATGCCGGGCTGCTGAAGGCGTTCCCCGGGCAGATGGTTTCGATCCTGGACGCCAGCCGCGACGGCAGCAAGGTCCTGTTGACCGCCTGGTCCGATCGCCAGCCTGCCAATTACTACCTGTTTAACCGCGCGTCCGGCAAGTTGCTGCTGGTTGCCGAAAGCATGCCGTGGATCGATGCGAAGCAGATGGCGTCCACCCGTCCGATCGCGTTCAAGTCGCGCGACGGCCAGACCCAGCTGTTTGGCTTCCTGACCAGCAAGGGCCAGGGCCCGCAGCCGCTGGTGGTGATGCCGCATGGCGGCCCGCATGGCCCCTACGACCAGTGGGGATTCGACCCCCAGGTGCAGTTTCTCGCCAACCGCGGCTACGCGGTGCTGCAGGTCAACTACCGCGGTTCCGGTGGGCGCGGACACGAGTTTGAAACCGCCGGTTACCGCCAATGGGGCGGCAAGATCCAGGACGACATCGCCGACGGGGTGCAATGGGCGATCGACAACAAGCTCGCCGACCCGGCACGGGTCTGCACGTTCGGCGCGAGCTTCGGCGGTTACGCGGCGCTGATGCAGCCGATCCGCTTCCCGGACATGTACAAGTGCGCGGTCGGCTATGTGGGTGTGTATGACCTGGCGGTAATGAAAACCTGTGGCGACATTCCAGGCACTCGCCAGGGTCGCCGCTACCTGTCACGGGTCATCGGCGACGATGACGCCGTGCTGGCCGCCAACTCGCCGGCACAACTGGCAAGCAAGGTGAAAGTGCCGGTATTGCTGGTTGCCGGCAAGGACGACAAGCGCGTGCCGATGGATCAGTTCAACGCCCAGGCCAGGGCGTTCCGCGGCTCCGGGTCGGAGATTGAAACCTTGGTGGTCGATGGCGAGGGCCACGGCTTCTACAAGCCGGAGCACCGGGTGAAGCTCTACGACAAACTGGAGGCCTTCCTGGGCAAGTACATCGGCCCCGGCTCAAGGTAACCAGCCTGGATGCAGCGAATCAACGGCGCGAAAGCGCCGTTGATTCATGCCTGCGACATCGCCGCCTGCAAGAGGTCGCGCAACAATTCTTGCAGGCGGATTGCTTTCGCATCCTCGTATTCGAAGCTCGCCTCGTCCATGTAGTTGCGCTGGCTGATCTCCAGTTGCACGGCATCAATGCCGTGCTCGGGCGCACCGTAATGGCGGGTGATGTAACCCCCCTTGAAGCGCCCATTGGCGACCCAGCCATAATCGTCCTGCGACCCCAGCACGCCCTCCAGCCGCGCCTGCAATCCAGGGCTGCAACTGGCACCGCCCGCAGTGCCCAGGTTGAGATCCGGCAACCGGCCCTCGAACAGGAACGGCAACTCACCCCGGATTGAATGCGCTTCCCACAGCAGCGCACGCCCATGCTCCGCGCGGATGCGCGCCAACTCGCCAGCCAGCGCCTGGTGATAGGGGCGCCAATACCGCTCCACCCGTTCAACCACTTCGGCTGAACCCGGCGCCTCGCCTTCGCAATACACGGGATCACCACTGAACTGCACCGCCGGGCAAAGCCCGGTGGTGTTCTGCCCCGGATACAGCGAGGTGTCATCGGGCGGACGATTGAGATCAACCACGTAGCGCGAATATCGCGGGATCAGGACCGAAGCGCCCAGCTCACGCGCAAACCCGTACAAACGCGCCACGTGCTAGTCGGTATCTGGCGCGCGCCGCGCATCCTTGCGCATCCGCGCCGCCAACTCGGGCGGGATCACGCTGCCGTCGTGCGGCAAGCTGACCAGCAACGGCGCCGTCCCCCGATGCAAACTGAAAATATCCATGCATCCATTGTAAGACCGCGCCAACCGCATGGTCTTCGGCGTGGGCGCCGCGCAGCGGGGA
>JBDSOZ010000018.1:0-3022 GCA_039914555.1 Luteimonas sp. | reverse complement strand
GGCCACTGCGCTGACCCTGGCGCTGCCAGCTGCGGTTGCACGCAGCCCGATCGCTCCGGCCAGCAGCGTGTTCGGCGTCACCGATGCCGAATTGGCGCCGGAAGCGTGGATTTCGCGGCTGAAAACCGCCGATGCGGTGATGCTCGACCGGGTCGCGATCGACGCGCGCAATGTGCGCCTGATGCAGGTCGACGATTCGATGCATGACCTGCAGGCGCTGCCGGCCATGCTGGACCGGGCCACGGTCAATGGTTGGATTCAAGGCCTGTCGCAGCGCCCGACCCGCACCCTGTACGACGAATCCGGCCAGGTGGTCGCGGCCAGCGCCATCGACGCGATCGTCGCCAACGTCAACCTCGACGCCATACCCGCCAGCCAGCCGACGCGCTACGGCATGGTGGTGCAGCGTGCCGCATTGCGCGGGATGCCGACATCGCTGCGGGTGTTCAGCAGCAACGACAACACCGACATTGATCGCTTCCAGGAAAGTGCGATGTTCCCGGGGACCCCGGTGGCGATCGTGCATGCCAGTCAGGATCGCCATTGGCTGTTCGTGGTGAGTCCGCGCTACGCCGCCTGGGTCGAAGCGCGCTTCGTCGCCGAAGGCAAGGCCGACGCCGTGTTTGCGCATGCCGGCAAGGCGCCTTACCGGGTGGTCACCGGAGCCAAGGTGCGGACCGTGTACACCCGCGAGCAACCACAATTGTAGGAATTGCAGCTGGACATGGGCGTACGGGTGCCACTGGTCAACGTCCCGGCCGATCAGGCGGTCAATGGTCAGTCTCCCTACACTTCGTGGACCGTGGAGCTGCCCGTTCGCAGCCAGGATGGCAGTCTCGGCTTTGCGCCGGCACTGTTGCAGAAGAATGTCGACACGAGTGCCGATTACCTGCCACTGACCCGCGCCAACCTGATTCGCCAGGCCTTCAAGTTCCTCGGCGAACGCTACGGATGGGGCCACTCCTACAACGGACGCGACTGCAGCGGTTTCGTGTCCGAGGTGTATCGGAGCATGGGCGTGCAGCTGCCGCGCAACACCAGCGACCAATCGGTGAGCCCGGCCTTCATGCGCACCCACTTCGAGGCCGGCGACAGTCGTGCCAAGCGCATGGCCGCGGTGGCCGCACTGGATGTGGGCGACCTGATCTACATCCCCGGGCACGTGATGATGTATGTCGGCGCCATCGACGGCATGCCGTACGTGATCCACGACACCACCGGCGGCAGCTACCTGGACGCAAACGGGACCCTGCACGCGGTTCCGCTCAATGGGGTGTCACTGACATCGCTGCTTGCGCTGCGCTCGGGCAAGGACCACGACTACATCGACCGCATCACCAACATCGTCCGGGTGGCAGCAGACAAATGAAGATCACTGACATCCGTTTCGGCATGCTGCGGGTTCCATTGAAGACCCCGTTCAAGACCGCGCTGCGCACGGTCGAACAAGTCGAGGATATCGTGGTGATGGTGCATACCGACAGCGGCCACGTCGGCTACGGCAGTGCGCCCGCGACTGCGGTGATCACCGGCGATACCCACGGCTCGATCATGGACGCGGTGCGCCACTACATCGCCCCGCGCGTGATCGGACACGAGATCGCAAACCTCAACCAAATCACCCACCAGATCCAGGGCGCGATGGAGAAAAACTCCAGCGCCAAGGCCGCGGTCGAGATCGCGGTGTATGACCTGTGGGGCCAGCTTTACGGCGCACCGCTGTACAAGCTGCTGGGTGGCGGCGACCCCGCCATCACCACCGACATCACCATCAGCGTCGACTACATCGATAAGATGGTGGCTGACTCGATTGATGCGGTCGAGCGTGGCTTCGAGTCGCTGAAGATCAAGGTTGGCAAGGACATCGGGGTTGATATCGAGCGGACCAAGGCGATCCATGCGGCGGTCGAAGGCCGAGCGCTGTTGCGGCTGGATGCCAACCAGGGCTGGACCGCCAAGCAGGCGGTGTATGCGCTGCAGACGCTTGAGGACGCCGGGGTCAAGCTCGAACTGGTCGAACAGCCGGTCAAGGCCTACGACCTGGAAGGCCTGCGCTACGTGACCGAACGGGTGCACACGCCAGTGATGGCCGACGAGAGCGTGTTCGGTCCGATGGAAGTGATCGAACTGATCCGGATGCGCGCGGCCGACATCGTCAACATCAAGCTGATGAAGACCGGCGGCATCTCCAATGCGGTGCGCATCGCCGACATCTGCGGCATGCACGGAATCGAATGCATGATCGGCTGCATGCTGGAGGGCAGCATCGGCGTCGCCGCAGCCGTGCACCTGGCGGTGGCCAAGTCCAACGTGATCACCAAGGTCGACCTTGACGGTCCGTCGTTGTGCCAGTTCGATCCGGTCGCCGGCGGCGTGATCTTCAACGAATCGGAAATCACTATCACCGATGCACCTGGCCTTGGCATTCGCGAGATCCGTGGGCTGGTCCCGATCGCCGACCACAAGGCTGCCTGAGGCACCCCAGGATGTCGGCACTGGTCAAGATCCGCTCCGAGCGCGACCAGATGTCGGCGATCGAGCGCCGGATCGCCGACTTCGTGCTGGAGAACGCGCAACTGTTGCGCGACTACTCGTCCCAGCAGCTGGCCAATGCGCTTGGCATCAGCCAGTCGAGCGTGGTCAAGTTCTGCCAGAAGCTGGGTTTCAAGGGATACCCGGACCTCAAGTTCTCGATCAGCGAAGCCTTGGTACGCGCCGACAATGGCCATGCCAAGGTCGCCGCCGGTTCCGCGCCACAGGACCGCAAATCGACCCTGGCCTCAAGCCTGTGGCAACGCAAGTCCGAGGCCGAGGAAGCCACCCGCCTGATCAACCCGCCCGAAGCGATCGAAAGCGCGGTGGACGCGCTCGCCGGCGCCGGCCGGGTCTTCATCATCGGCCTGGGCGAAGACGACATCCATGCCCGCGCGTTCGCGTTGAAGTTGTCCCAGCTCGGGATCCTGTGCGTGCACAATTTCGACACCACGCACATGATCGCCAGCCTGTCGGCGGCGCAACCTGG
>JBDSOZ010000179.1:0-3595 GCA_039914555.1 Luteimonas sp. | reverse complement strand
TGCCGGCATGCGCATCGGCGTGGAAGAAGTTGTCGCGGAACACCTGGGTGTAGAACACCCGCACACCCTTGGCTGCAAGCGCCTTGCGATCAATCCCGGCAGCATCCAGCGCGGCAATGTCATCGCCCGGAATACCGCGCACCCGCTCCAGTGTCAGCACCCGGTCGGCGGTGTGGCTCCAGATCGGCTCGGGCACGTACAGGTCAGCCGAGCCAAGCCAGTTCCTGCGCAACACGCTGGCATTGGCCCCTTCGCGCTGCAGGTCGAGTTCGGCGGCAAGTGTGGCCTCGATCTCGGCCACGATTTCGCGTGGGCGGATCTTGTCGGCCGACGGATGGGTCCGATCCACCAGTGCGGCAATGTGCTTGAGCAGGCCGATATCCTGCGCAACCTGCGCCTCGACACCGGGACGCAACACCTTAACCACCACGTCGCGCGGCGGCAGGCCGTCACGCGCTGGCAAGGTCGCAGCGTGCACCTGCGCGATCGACGCCGACGCCAGCGGGGTGGTGTCGAAGCTGGCGAAGGCCAGCGCCACCGGTTGCGCCAGCGCGTGTTCGACAATCGCGCGTGCGGCCTGGCCATCAAATGGCGCCACCCGGTCCTGCAGCAAGCTCAACTCATCGGCGATGTCGGGCGGCACCAGGTCCCGCCGGGTCGACAGGATCTGCCCGAACTTGACGAAAATAGGCCCCAATTCCTGCAGCGCCAGGCGCAGGCGCGCGCCGCGCGTCAGGGTCGCGAACTCGGGCGATGCCCGCGGCACGAACGGACGCATCAGTTTCAACCAGCGCTCCGCCGGCGTGCCTGTCAACAAGTCGTCAAGCCGGTAGCGCAACAGCACCCGGCCGATCCGTAGCGCTCGCAGGCCAGATCTCATCGCGCCGCTCCGTTACGCGCACCCAAGGCGTCGCGCAGCCGTGCAACGCGTGCGGTCAGTCGCGAGCCATCATCACGCAAGGTGTCGACATCGTCATGGAAGGCGTCCAGTTCTGCCCGCCCCACCACGTCGCGCGATTCCTCGGTGACGAATTCTGCGGCGGTGTGCGCAAACTCGATCCCCGCCCCGCGCGCATGGCGCAGGCCCGCTGCGACCGTGTTGGCGACCTGCACGCCGATGACGTCACCAAACACCGCGACCAACGGTTGCTGCCAGTCGGGATCGAAGCGTTCGGCCAATCGCTGCAAGCGACGCGCGAGTTCGGCATCACCGGACACGCGCAGGCGCCCGACTGGCGGTGCATCGTCGCGCCGGAACATGGGCAGTTGCGCAAGCAGCCCACCGAGGGTGGCACGCACGCCAAGGTCGGGCTCATTGGCCGGATCCACCGGACCAACCACGAGATGCTCGCCTTGCACCAGCAGCCGCAGTGCCAACGGCGGCGACTCGACCGTGAGCTCGACGCTGCGGCCTTGCAGTGGCACCAGTGCTGCGCGGGTTTCCGGATCCAGCGCGAGCGCACGGTTGAGCGCGGCTTCGAGGGCGCGGCCGGCCGGGACTTTCCAGTTGAACGCAGGCGGGTTCATCCCGGCATTGTAGGTGGGAGCGATGCAAGGCGTTGCAGGCCTTCGGCAATGGTCACCGCGGGCCTGTAGCCGAAGTCGCGCCGTGCCGGGCCCATGTCGTACCAGTGCGTGGTTGCCAGCTGCTCGGCCAGGAACCGGGTCAGCGGTGGCTCACCGCGCAACGGCAACAGCGTCCATGCGGCTTCACATGCTGCGCCAATGGCATAGGCCGCGCCAAACGGCAGCGACTTCGTCACCGCTGCCACGCCCACGGTGGCCAGCAAGGCGTTGACGATCTCGCGCATCGGCATCGGTTCGCCATTGCTGATGAAGTAGGCGCGGCCGGCACAGGCCGCACCCGGCGACAAATGCTCGAACGCATCAAAGTGCGCCTGCGCCGCGTTGTCGATGTAGGTGGTATCGACCAGGTTGTCGCCACCACCGACCAGGCGCAGGCGCCCAGCGCGCGCGCGTTGCGCCAAACGCGGCAGCAACTGTTGGTCACCCGGCCCCCAGATCAGGCGCGGACGCAGCGCGACCGTGGCAAGACTGCTGCTGTTGGCAGCCAGCACTGCTTTTTCCGCCAGCAGTTTGGTCGCGGCGTACGGCGCTTTCAGGTGCTCGCCATACGCAACCGTGTCTGCAATGCCGCCAGCCACCGGGCTGGTGGCGCGATGGGTCACGCTGGGTGATGACGTGTACACCAACTGCCCGATCGCATGCGCGCGACAGGCAGCAATGACATTGTTGGTGCCGACGACATTGGCGCGATGGTAACTGTCGTAACTGCCCCAGGCCCCCGCCTTGGCGGCATTGTGGAAAATCGCGTCGCAGCCATGCGCGGCAAGGCGCACCGCATCGGCATCGGCCAGGTCGCCCTGCACCTGGCGTACGCCCAGCGCGTCGAGTGGTGGATAGCGGCCACGATTGAAACTGCAGACCTCGTGGCCGCGCTGCACCAGGCCGCGGCACAACGCCTGGCCGAGGAACCCACCGCCACCAGTCACCAGGATTTTCATCCGCGCACCCGGGTTGCTGCCCACGCCGCGAGCTGCTCACGGTTGATCTTGGCGTTGTGGCGGATATCGACCGGGAACCCGCGGTGGCACAGGATGCGGTCGATCACTGCCAGTTGCGGATGTTGTGCGGCGATGGCAAGTAGCTCCTGCTGGATGCGCTGGCGTTCGGATCGCGACTTCCGTCGCTGCATCAGTTCGATGCACAGGATCGGACGTTGTGCGCCACGCGCGCCAATGCCGACCAGGGCGCTGCGGCGGACAGCGGGATGGGTATTGAAAATGGGTTCGACCTGCTCGGTCAACAGCGCGCCGACGCGTTGCGATTTGCGCCCGCAGAACCAGAGCCGGCCTTCGCTGTCGAAATAGCCAAGATCGCCCATGCGATGCACGACGCGCTCGCTGCCGTCGGGCAGGTGTTCACGGATCTTGGCCAGCGCTGTCGCTGGATCGCGATTGAAGTAAGTGTCGGTGGCACTGGGTCCGACGACGGTAATTTCACCAACCTCGCCCGCCGGCAAAACCCGCGCCCCTGGCCAATGCGCGACGATGCCGTCGTCAATCGCGATGATCCGCACTTCGTTAGGCGCTACGGGGCGGCCCACGCAGGTGCCGGCGCCAGCTTCAGTCGCGCCGCGCGTGGCCTCGAGTTCGCGACCCTCGATCACCGCCACCGGCAGGCATTCGGTGGCACCGTAAGGTGTCCAGAACTGCGCATCCGCCGGCAACAACTCGCGCATGCGCGCTACCACGCCTGCTGGCACGGGCGCGCCCGCAGATGTGACTCGGTGCACGCCCGGCAATGGCGCGCCATGGGTTGCCAACACCTGGATCAACGCAGGTGAACCAAACAACTGGGTCACGCCGAAACGCTCGATCGCTGCCAGCAGTTTGCGTGGGTCCGCTTGCGCTGGCCGGGTCGGATCCATGTCGGCAATGATTGAAGTCAGGCCCAGCGCCGGATCGAACAATGCAAACGGCGGAAACGTCGGCATGTCGATGCCGCCCGACGCGATCCCGAATGCGTCGCGCAACATCGAAACCTGGGCGACGAAGTGCCGATGTCGGTAGAC